>NZ_JBEOUD010000058.1:0-39740 GCF_040303865.1 Streptomyces sp. NPDC094034
GCGGCCAGCACTTCCCGGTCGCCATGCCGACGCCGGCCACCGCCCTGAGGCCGAACCGGCGCCTCTGGCACCACTCGCTGGAACAACTCCCACAGCTCGTCCGGCACCAGCCGCTCAACGATTCCCACACAGACAGGCTACCGAACCAGCCAAATGAGATGGCTTCTTAGCATCGGCCATGCCGAGGACGATGACCCCGCCCCTGTGGTTGGCGAGCGCGGCGACGTCTTTGGCCAGCTCTTCCTTGCCCTTGGAGCTGTGTTCGTAGTGCTCCCGCTTGTAGTCGAGGTCCTCGGCCTCGGCTGCCTCGGGGTTGTCCACCAGCCGTTCGATGTCCCGGTAGCTCAGGCTGTCTAGCCGAGCGCCCATCAGGTCTTCCAACCGTCGCGATCGCATCACCATGCATGAGGACTACCTTGTGAGCGCTGCCGACGGCAACGGCATTGGCCTTGCACATCGTGACCGCGCCGGTGCCCTGGGCCGGTAGGGCTCACTGCGGAGGTGGCCTCTTGACCAGCGGCCGCCTCCGCGGTGAGCGCATTGCCCGGCGTTGCTTGGTCGCCGCCCGGAATACCACCAGCCCCTATCAGCACGTGATGATTCGGGGCGGCTGCGCCGCGATATGCCGGACCGCCTTCTCAACCGTCTCTTCGATCAGGGGTACGGGGTCTTCCGCGCCGAGCCGGGCAGTTCCTCGCCCTGGGTGCGGCAGTGAGGCATGATCAATCCGGTCCCTGGATAGCCGCCATCAGCTAACACGGTTGTCCGGCCGACCGCTGTCTTGGCCCCCGATTCCTCCCACGCGTTGCAGTCGTTCCTGTTGCCGGGCAGCGGCCGACCGAGCACAACGACCAGGCGGGTGTCGGCATCGATGACGACTTGGTGATTGGTGGAGTACCGATAGTTCTTCGACTGCTCGGCCACCGCATGGTCGCGGGTGGGCACCAACGTGCCGTTGCCCCGGCACCACCGTCCCGACGAGGGACTCGGACGGTCCCGGGCGGTCTCACCTCCAAGATCCACCTCGCCGGTGAAGGCGGCTGCCGCCCCAAGGCTCTACTGATCACGCCGGGTCAGTGGGGTGACTCCCCACAGATGATCGAGGTCCTGGACCGGATCCGGGTTCCCCGCCCGCTGGTCGGGCGGCCCCGGACCAGGCCCGACCATGTCAGCGGCAACAAGGCTTACAGCTCCCGCCGAAACCGCCGCTACCTGCGAAGCCGACGCATCAAGCACACGATCCCCGAGCCGAAGGACCCGCGGGCCAACCGCCAGCGCCGAGGCAGCGCGGGCGGCAGACCGCCGACTTCGACCCCGAGCGCTACCGGCGACGCAACGAGGTCGAGCGGACCATCAACCGCCTCAAGAACTCCCGCGCGGTCGCCACCCGTTACGACAAGAGGACCTACGTCTTCCACGGCACGGTCACCGCAGCGGCAGTCCGCTTATGGCTCCGCCCGCGTGATCCGCCGGACAGTGCCTAGCAGGCTCTCGTCGCCGGACCATGCCGCACCGCTGACTCGGGGCGCACGGGCAGAGGCCATGAACTCACTGCGATTCGATGTTGTCGATGAGGTAGAAGTCGAAGTAGAACAGGGTGGCATTCATGTCGCCCTGGTGTCCGAGGATGTCGTTGTAGAACTGCACTTCGGAGATCTTCGGGCTGGCGAACTTGCGGTAGGCGACGGCGGCGTACGCCTCGCGCAGTTCTCGCGGAGTGATTGACTGTCCCTCGGTATCGGTGAAGGTGCGCTTGGAGACGATGCCGACCTCTTTGCCGAAGCGCTGGGAGTAGGTCGTGTTGTTCAGGGTGGGATCGACTTCCTTACGGATGCGAGCGACAGTCTCAAGGACGAGGTCCCGCTCTGCTAACACGGGGATGGAGTAGGGGGTGTCGACGCGCTCGGTCTCACGGGTCTTGGCTTGCCCGCTGAACATGACCTGCACTACGTCAGCGGAGTCAGGTTCGAAACCGCCCACGCAGCCGACCTCGTAAGGGCGGCGGCCGGTCAGAGCCACGACGCTAGCGATTGCCGTGGCGTTGGACCACCGGACCTTCGCGTTGTAGCTCAGCAACGCCACAGCCCGCGCGATGTGCTCTTGTCCGTTCAACGGCCGCTGATTGCGGTGCCGCTCCTCGCGCCGCTTTTGCTGGTGCTGGCGGTACTCCGCCACGTGGTCAGCCGAGTGCTTGAACTTTTCCAGGACGGTGGCACCCTCACCCAGTTCGGATTTGAGCACGTTCCGGTAGCCGGTGATCAGGCTACGGTTCGTGGTCATGGCATAGGGCTTGCCGGTCTTCGGATTGACCCGCTGGTGGATGTCCGACAGTTCGGCGAGCACGGCCGTATGCACCCTTTGGCCGTCTGAGCCGGAGTCACGGATCTTTGCCACGAAGCGGTCGATCCGCTCCCTGTCAGCCGGAGTGAGCATGTAAGGCCCCTCAGATTGTGGTCTCTTGGGGACAACCCTGAACGGTGTGCATCGAACTGACACCAGGCAAGGGCGCCCTCGCGTTGGAAGACATCCTTGCTGGTACAAGCGTGGGGAACCTACCGGACCACAGCGGCGCAGCCACTGGTCGTCGACGCGGCCTTATGCGGCACCGCTGCGGATGCGGGCGCTGCTCTGGCCGGTGGACATGGGTTCGACGTGCTACGCGGATCGGAGTCTGTGTGAGCGACAGCCATATGAGGGTCGACCCCACCGGCTTCCGTGCCGGCGGCGATGCCGACTACGGCGTGTCCGGCTCCGTGGAAGGAGACCGCGGTTCGAGCGGGCATGACCTCGCCACCCACCGGGGCAGCAGATCACCCGGGGACTCCTGGACTGGGCGGACAGCATCCTGGCGGTGGACCGCCGCCCTCGGCACCCTCCGTGCGGTGTGCGGCGAGAAGCATGCGCACAAGCTGGCGCTCTACCTCGATGACCGTGACGTACCAGACCTGATCGGGCAGGACGAAGGGGTGTTGAGTATCTTCCTGTTCGTCGCGCGGGGATTACTTGACCAGCTTCCCGAGATCATCAACGCCTGGCACAGGGTTCAGCGGGCGTACCGAGGTGCCGAACGCAATGAGGGGAATTCCGTGGACCCTGACACCTGAGAATCTCTCGCCGAGGCGCATCAACTGCACTGCAAGCGGCGAACTGCGATGAGCCTTGCCCGGCAGAGATGGCCGTACCTCTCGCGAGAGGATCAGGCGCGCAGACCGCTGCGGGTCTGAGTGGTGGTGCCGATCAGGAGTGCGGCCGCGCAGCGGGGATGCCCGGTGACCGGCTGGCCCCGTCGGCGGTTTCACCGCCCGAGCCGAACAAGACAACCGGCCACTGACGCACTCGGCGTGGCCAGGACGACCGCCTCGTCGATGTCGGCCTCACTGCTGTCTGCCGCAGACCGTGTGCAGACGTGCTCCCGCCGCTTCGCGCCGCAGGCGTCGCGGCTCTCTTGGGAGTGAGCAGCCCTTACGTTCTGGCCAGGGAGTTGCTCAGTCTTGGAGATCGGAGTGCGATATAAGTTACCGGAAAGTAGGGTTGGTGTCGGGCTGAGGGCGGACCTCTGCAAGTTGGTTTGATCTGCGGTTTGTGCGATGGGTTCCGGGGCCTGCTCGGCAGGAGCGGTGGTTTCCCAGGGGCAACGGGCCGCGAGCGTCATGTCACCATGAAGGCTCCCGCACCGGCTTTCTGGTGTTCGCCGGAGCTGCTGGCCGTTGCCGCCTCGTCCACGTCCGTGGCGGCAACGGCTGTACGCAGTCCCTCTGGCGCCGGATTGGGTGATCCGGCGAGTAGGCCGGGCGGCAGCCCCCCCGGACTACTCGCCCCGCTGGTTCAGCGGGATGGGGGCGTCGAAGACGTCGACGACGAATTCCGAGGTTCCGCTGCCCTCGAAGTCGATGTCGTAGCGGCTGTGCAGCAGCGTATGGATTCTCACCCACCGGCCCGTGGCCGTTGCATCCGCGGCCACCTGGAGCGCGCCGCGAACAGGACCGGCATCGCCAGCCCGCTGCTTACTCGTCCAGGTCCGCGCGAGCTTCGCCCCTGCAGGGACAGCCCAGGTCCGCGGCTCCGCGCTGGCCGGCACGGAAACCTCGTCGTTGAGCAGCCGGATGACCCACCTGACGCCGCCATCGTGCTGACGCTCGTTCGACATGCGGACGCCGAGCCCGATCATGTAGGCACTCTCGAGGTACTCCTCGAGTTCCTCGTCGATCCGCCAGAAGACAACAGCCTCGCGAACGACCTCGACCGGCCCGCACTCGGTGAAGGCACCCATCACCGGTTCGCACTTGTCTCTGAGGTACTGCTGCGCGGCCATGCGCACCGGTTTGGGGGCCCGGTTCAGCACCTTTTCGAGGGCCTTGTCGTCGCGGTCATACAGGAAGGAGTTGAGTGCGCTGACCAGTTCCTTAGTCAGGTGGAGATCGCTGGCTCCCAGTGTGGTCACCGCCTCCAGTTCGTCCCCAGGCCTCCTCACGAGGGCGAACACCCTGCTTCGTCCAGGGCTTGTGTGCGCGATGAACGAATGAATCATTTTCTGTCTCACATCACATCTCAGGAGCGGTCCCGGCACGAAGGCGCGACCGGGCCGCAGAAGAACGAGGGAACCCTGCCAACCGACGTGTCGCCCGAGCTACCAGCTCGTCCGCATGAGTCGGAGGTGAGTTGCTGTCAGACCCGGCGCTCAGCCCGGGATCCGCATGGCTTTCGCTATCGTACCCAGGGGGCATCAGCGGTGGCAACGACGCATCCGCTGCCTTCAAGACGGGGGTGCCGGTGAGTCTGTGGTGCTGACGTGCTTCGAATGGGGCCCTGCCGGTGCCTCCTGCGCGTCACCGTGACGGTCCGAGGCCGGTTCAGCTCACCCAGACGCCGTTGGGTGAGAGTCGGCGCGCGAGGTGCCGCTCTGACCGGCTGATCGGGGTGTACCAGGACACCTCGGTGACGGGGAGCCGAAGTCGTCGGCGAGCACCTGGACGAACGTGGCGCCCACTCCATGGCGCCGATAAGTGTCGGCCACCCAGATCAGGTCGATCCGCGGTCGCAGGGTGTCGTCCGCACCGCCGAACGGTTACTCATCGACGAGGTCCCAGGTCAGCTTTCGCCCCGCTCTCGTGCAGGACGCGCCCAAGACGCAGCGCGCCTGGGGTCAGCCGCTCATCCACTCCTTGAACAGCGCCGTCGAATGCACGATTGTATGCCGCGCGGCGTGCAGACGTTCCCTTGACATGGCGGCCTGCCCCAGACCGCCCGGCAGTCACAACAGCCTTGAGGATCACGCCAAGCAGATCGCTGACGGCGTCGACCGCTTCGTCAGCCACCTGCTGAGCGCTGGGGTTGGAGCGATGGATGTTACTCCGGGACTGCCGCGGACCCACTACCCTGAAAAGGGGTTGTATCAGTCAAGTCATCGACGCTGAGACGCTGGTCAGGGACCAGCGGGGGGATGGAGCGACTCGTGGCGTTCGCACGCAAAACCACTGACTCAAGCCTGCCTGACGACCCCCTGCATCTCTACCGGATGCTTGCCGTCACCAACAGCGGCCCTGCCGCCGTATGGGGGCACCAGCAGGACGTGCTGCGCGCCTGGCACCAGAAGAAGTCCACAGCCACGGATGTGTCCATCGAGCTTCCCACCGGTGCGGGCAAGACCCTGGTCGGCGGTCTGATCGCCGAGTTCCGCCGCCGCACCGCCCGCGAACGGGTCGCCTACCTCTGCCCCACCAAGCAGCTCGCGCAGCAGACCGCGGCCGCGTTCGACGAGTACGGCATCCCCAACGCACTGCTGACCGACCGCGTCCCCACCTGGAACCCGGCCGACCGCGCCCGCTTCGAATCGGCTGACGCAGTCGCCGTCAGCGTCTACAGCCACGTCTTCAACTCCAATCCGGCGATCAAGAATGCCAACCTGCTGGTCCTGGATGACGCACACGCAGCCGAGGGGTACGTCGCCAAGCCGTGGCGCCTGGGCATCAGCCGGCAAGACGAGAGTGCATATCTGGACGTCCTGTCCGCCCTTGAGTCATCCCTCGACCCCCTGGTCCTGCCACGGCTGAGGAAGACCGACACCGGCAACACCTTCCGGTCCTACGTCTACCTGGCCTCCCCGATCGGAGTGGCTGCTCACGCACTGCAGCTCGAGCACGCGGTTGGCTCCGCCGTGGAGGGCGGCAAGTTCGAAGGCAAGCGGGCAGATGAAGCCCGGCACGTCTGGAGGTTCCTTCAAGGGCGCCTGGACCGCTGCCTGTTCTACGTCACGTACGGCCAGATCGTCATCCGCCCGTTCATCCCGCCGACCTGGCAGCACGCCGCGTTCAGCGACCCCGAACGCCGGATCTACATGAGCGCCACCCTTGGCGACGGGGGAGAGCTCGAGCGGACCTTCGGCCGCAAGAAGATCGAACGCATCCCGGTCCCCGAGGGCTGGGAACACCAGGGAACCGGCCGCCGCTTCTTCGTCTTCCCCGAACTGGCGGTCGACCTGGCAGCCGACCGCTCCGAGCTGCCCGCGTTCGTCTCCAGCACGATCAGCGAGGCCGGGCGCGCCGTCGTACTCACCCCTGACACCCGAACTCACGACTCCTTCATCAAGTCGATGCTGCCCAACACGTACTCCGTCCTGAAGGCCAGCGATGTCGAGGACAACCTGACGAAGTTCACGGCCCGTCAGAACGCAGCACTCGTACTCACCAACCGGTACGACGGAATCGACCTGCCCGGGGATGACTGCCGCCTGGTCATTCTCGCCGGCCTGCCCGCACGCGACGACCTGCAGGAGCGGTTCCTCCACGAATCCCTCGGCGCCGTCGAGGTACTTCAGGAACGTATCCGGGCCCGCATCCTGCAGGGATCCGGACGCGCGACACGCAACTCCCAGGACTACGCAGCCGTCATGATCCTGGGACAGTCGCTGACCGCCTACCTATCAGGCCGGGACGTCCAGGCGGCGATGCACCCCGAGGTACACGCGGAACTCGAATTCGGCTGGGAAAACAGCCGACGGTACGACTCAGCCAACATGACAGACAACCTCCGCGTCTTCCTCAGCCACGACGACACATGGGCCGAGGTCGACGGAGACATCGTCCGAGAGCGAGACAATTACACCCGCGTCGTGGCCCCCGGCAGCCTGGAGCTCCAGGCGTCCGTTAGACACGAAGTCGACACCTGGCAGTCGATCTGGAACAACCAGTGGGACTGGGCTCTCACCGCAGTCCGACAGGTACTCGACAAGCTTCAGGGCGAGCGAACTCCCCGACGCTACGCCGCGTTCTGGAGCTACCTCGGCTTCGGCATCGCCCACCGCCTCGCACAACAGACCAGCGACCCCTCCTACCTGACCACGAGCGCGGAGTACTTCCGCAATGCACAGCGGATGAGCACTGGCACATCGTGGCTGTCCCACCTTGTCTCACCCAGTGACAAGGCCGGCGCCCCCAGCGCCCCGCAGCTCGACGAACTGGACGAGGTCGCGATGCGCGGCGTCATCATGCGGTACAAGGACATCGGCACCAACCTTGAGGAACACGCAGCCAAGGCGCGAGCGGATCTTGCGGGCACGGAATACCGGGCCTATGAGGCGGCGCTCGTCGTGCTTGGCCAGTTCGCCGGCGCCTCGGAAAGCTACGGAAACGGCGACGACGAGTCCCCAGCTGCCCCGGACGCTGTCTGGATCTTCGACGACTCCCGCTGGATCATCTGGGAAGCCAAGAGCCAGGCCGAAGCCAAGGGCATGGTCAGCCCCGCCGACGTGCGGCAAGCCGGATCCCATCTGAGAACAACCGAGACCGAACGAGGGAAATCGGCACCCAGCGACTCGTTCTGCGTCCTCATGTCACCCAAGCCGGGAGTCATGCCGCAGGGACGCGCTCTGGCCGATGAGTACCTCTACATGGTCGGCCCCAATCCGGTGCTCGAGATTTTTGACCGCCTGCTGCGCGCATGGCGGACGGCGCACAGTCGGTCGATCCCCTCGCTCACACCACCTGAGCTCGCCGAGATCTTCCGGGCAGAGCAGGCATTGCCCTCACAATGGATGCCGCTGCTTCGCACGACGCAAGTCAGGCCGCAGTAGGCAGGAACCGCGCTTGCGGGTGGGCGTGCTAGACAGGACCTGCTGATGGTGCGTGATGGCCACGGCAGGGAACGCCTCCTGTCCGGCGCCGCTTCCGGCAAGGGCGAGGGACGGGCATGCTGGCGGAGGACCGGAGTTCACATCTCGGCTTCCATCGCCCGCAGTCGGGCCTGGGCGTCGGAGACGGCTCGCCCCGATTCCGGGGTGATTCGTCCTTCGGCGTCAGTGATTGGGCAATTCATGACCGTGGCAGCGAGTCGAACGAGATCCGCCATGGCATCCACTTCTGCACGTTGGAGGTCAGCGAGGGCAGCGTTCTCGTGGACTTCGACCAGCGCGGTGAAGGACGGAAGCCGTCTCACCAACGCGGACCGGAGGTCTTGCAAGACCTGCTGCATGCCCTTGCTGCGCTCGTGTAGCGCCTCCTGGACCTGGCACATCTCCGTCTCACGCCGGTCCAGGTCCTGCGCCCTTTCCCGTCGGCCTTCCTGGAACGCTTCGAGCTGGGACTTCAGGATGGCTTGCTGGGCGAGGTTCGCCGAGATCGCTCGGATCTCGGACAGCGCCTTTTCTCCGGCCGCCACGCCATCACCGCCCGCGGCTTTGCCCAACCGGGCGAGCGTGGCACTGCGGGCCGCAGCCCCGGACAGCTCTCTGATCGCCTTGCCGGTGGACGCTGAGGCGAACGTTCGCACTGCGTGATAGGCGCCTGCCCCCGTAACGTGCCCGACGGCGCGCGGGCCGAGCACGACCAGCGCGCCGCATGCCAGCACGCTGGCAGCGGCTTTCACGGGAACCTTGCGTGGCTGGCCGAGGCCGACAGCCACGTTTTCGCCGGCTGAGGGCTGCCTGATCGCGACGAACCCGGCGTGATCGCCGTGCTTCAGACGCTGAAACACATCGCAGACAGGGACGAGGGCCTCGTCATAGAGGGCCAGCCGCGCCTTGTGCAGGGCGGCGTTTTCATCGCTCGCCCGCTGACGGAACTCAGCCGCACGCTGAAGCAGATGTTTGTGCCTCTGCCGATTCGCTTTGACGAGCCTGACGGTGTCGGCTGGGTTGATGGCCACGTTGCCCCCTCGTACCTGGTGCGGAGATCGTAGTGCCGCATCGGAGCGTTTCGCCGGGCTTTGGCATGAAGTGACTGAACATGTGAGGGACCAAGCACCCGGCTCTGTATCCGCGCCCAATCACGTGTGGTGTGGCTGCAGCTTGGCCTGGACGATCCCTTGCACCCCTTCGTGAACGTTGCGGCCGCAGGCGCCAGCAGTCGTAGTCGCTCGTGACCGATGTACCAGCCGGAAGGGCACGCGTATCGATGGATTAACGGCCGCCATCGATCAAGGAGGGAAGCTCCGGATCGTCCGAGGCCAGGCCTGACCGACCCAGTGCAGGGCGACGCCGCCATTCCATGTCGCACCCCTACACCTGCGGTGGCTGTCGTTGGGCGAGGAGCTCATTGGTGCCCTGCCGGGCGAGTTCGATAGGTGGCGCTCGCCGTCGTGGTCGCCCAAGTCAGTCGGGTCGCTCTGACGCTGCTTCGTGAACGGCCACACACTTTGCGGCCAGCAGCAGACTCACTCTGACCTGCAAGATGTCACACCTTCCGTCCTCTGAAGCACTGTTGTGCAGCGCCTACTTGATGGAGCGCACTCGTCATCCATGGATCGAAGGGAGACAGCGGAGTGGATCCGGTCGTGGCAGGGGCGGTAGCCACCGTTCTTGTCAGCATCGTGAGCGGTGCGGTGAAGATTGCTCGCCACAGGCTCAGTGCAGAGGTGGAATTGGCCCGTATCGCGGACGCCGGCATCACTGAACGCGTCTGTCACAGCGTTAAGTGGGGCACGCTTCAGGAACATTCAAAGGACAGGCACGTACGGACGGCCACCCATCGGAGTGGAGGTGGCCACGATGGAGGATGCTGCCAGCGCTGAACTCGCAACAGCGCCGCCACGGGATACCCCCGCTGCTTTACCCGGGCGCCAGTTGGCCGAAGCGCTGCACCAGGAGCAGTACCCCGCCCTGGTCCGGTTCCTCCTCCTCAACGGTGCCTCGTGGACAGCCGCTCAGGACGCCGCTCAGGACGCGTTCACACAGATGTGCGCGCCAGGGCTGTCCATCGCCTATCCGAAGGCGTGGCTGCGTAAGGTCGCCTGGAGATCATGGGTAAAACAGAAGGTCGCGCCCGAGGAACTCTGCTCAGAGCCCCCCGAACCGCACGAATTGACGATGCGCTGGCAGACCCCCGCACAAGCGGCCGAACTCGACGAAGAGAGCAGGGCCGTCATCGCCCTGCTGCTCCAGTTGCCCGCCAAGCAACGTGCCGCCATGGCGTGGACCCTGGACGGATTCACCACGGAGGAGAGCGCACGTGCCATGGGCACCACACCCGTGGCGGTCCGGCAGAACCTCACCCGGGCCCGCGCAGCACTGAAAGCCGGCCTCGGCCTGAGCGGCAGCACGGAACAGAAGACCAAGGAGGAGGGGCGATGAGCGAACCGGCACGCGCCACATCTGGGCAGTGTTCCGACCAGAATCTTGACGTGCTTCTCGCCGCCGCGCACAGCAGTCTCTGCGACGTCGTTCATGACCGCTTGTCCGCACAAGGCGGGGCCCCCGAACTGCGTGATCCCGACCTTGCTCTCAGCCGGACGTTGGCCGTAGCACACCGCGCGCTTGGAACCTCCGTCTCCCAGCGCCTGGCCCAGCCAACCGAACCGGAACGTGAAGGCGCGTTCACCAGCCACCTGGAGTCCCGCCTGCCGCCCGGCCATCCTCTTGCAGGCAGGCTCGCCCCCGTGCGTATCAAATACCGACGCCACGCCCTTCAGACCGCCCAGTCCTACGGGATCAAAGACCTGATGCCCACCCTGGCCGGCGCCCGCAAAGTCACTGAAAACGTCATCGGTCTGCTGGAAACCGAGGACCCCGGCACCCAGGTGCGCCCCTTGGTGCAGCACCTGGAGAGGCTTCTCGAACAGCTCGAACACCTCTCAGAACGCCCGCACGCGACGACGAAGTCGACGGCCCCGGACTACCTATGCGCGGTAAAGGAATCCTTGGAGATCCACGCCCAACCGCTCCTGCGCGCAGTTCACAACGCCTACCAGCTCCTGCGGGAAGAGCTGGTACCGATGCTTGTCGAACCCGACAGCGCCATGGATTCGGAGATGGTCACCCGGGACCTTGCAGATGATCTGGAACAGGCATGGGCCAAGGCGAATGACCTGTCGCGCGCTGTTGCGATCGTTCAGACGGTGAGTAGTGACTTCGTCGGTGAGGACCTGCGGCAGGCGAAACTTGAAGGAATCCCCCTTGCTGGTGTCCGCTGGAACGCAACGACAACCTGGCCCGAGGAATGGGAACCACTCATCCGGCGAGCATCGATGCCTGCGGAGAAGGAACCCGGGGTCCTTGTCATCGCGGCAGAACCGAGCAACACCAAGGTGCCGGCCGACACATGGCCGACTTGAGGGCACCGCTCCTGGCGAGCCGTCCGGAAGCTCAGGCAAGCCGCCTACGGCTCGAATAAATCACTGCCTGTACAGGCAGCTAACGTCTTGACTCTCCGGAACCAGGCCGGTTCGTCATCTGCCGAGGGGAGCCGCGCACATGTCGTCATTGCCGACCATCAGCTTCTCCTTGTCGGGCGTAACCTGCAGAGAAGCGTCGCGTATGTGTCCGCGACGTTAGCGGGGAGCCCGTCACCAGCGAGTCTGGCGCGGTACGCGTTGGAGGGTGCCTTGGCTAGTCCGGAGACGCCGCGGCGGCGCTCTTCGATTCCATCCGGTGACCTTGAACTGCCGGTCGCCTTCGAGATCCGCTGCTCGACGAAGGGGGGAGGGGGGAGGTGCAACCGGCTTCGAGCCCATGCGACTGTCCTGCCTGCGGGTGGGGACTACGCCCTGTTGATCAAGCCGGGCCCGCTTGCCGGCCCGACCCGGCTTGATGCCGTACCGCCCCGGTTCTCTCAGGCCCTCCGTGCTGCATACCTTTGAAGGAGCCTCCAGCGTACCGGGCTGCCCCGCTCCCGGGCATGACCGCGATTACGAGAAGGACGCTCTCTATCCGGACCCATCGAGCTGTACGACCAGCCCCTCACCTACGGCACGGGCAACGGCATGATCGACCTGTACTGGCGCTACTGGAGCAGCGCGCGACACTACCTCGACGACGGCCAGGAATGGTTCGAAGTCCTACACGCCATACCCCGACAACCGCTCCACGCCGTGCGGATCACACCCATCCACACATGAGACGCGACAACCCTTCAGCCGTCCGATCGCAACCCTCCGCCCTTCCGCATCGTTAGGCCAGCGATGACTGACCAGTGCCTTTCCCTGAGCGTGTGCCACTGCGGCGAGCGGCAGGCCACTTTTCACCGGCAGACCTGCAAGTCTCACGCGGTGCGCTACTGCGGCACTTGCCGGGGCGTGATATCGCTCAGGAATCGCTGCAGCAAGCCGTGCCGGCCCGACACCAGCCCGTTCGCCAGTGACGGCGCCTCTATGACCTGCGGTGTCTGCGGCATGCCAACCTGCATCAACTGCCCCGGTCCGGTCATCGAACTGCTCGAATTCTGCGACGAGTGCCTTCGAAGGATGGAAGGGGAGGACGGGGACATCGACGAACCCGGTTGGCCAGAACCCTGAAGTCACGCAGGCCAACAGGTAGGTCCGGCCGAAGAACCGCTACTGTCCCCGACTGCCCCTGCTCATGTCAGCCCAGGTCTCGTGTCTGCCAGTTGGGCGGGAGCTTGGGCAGCCCGATGAGCGCGTCGATGCCGAGGTGCTCCAGGAGCAGCGCCTTGAGGTGGCGGCCGTCGATGAGCTCGACCCGGTTGCGTGGAGCGAAGTCCCAGCTGGCTTTGCCGAACCATGCGGTGGTGACGACGATGCCCTTCGATGCGCCTTTGTCGACGACGAGTCCTGCGACCGCCCGTACCGTCTCGGCGGACACGACGTTCTTGGTGCGTTTGGCCTGGATGATGCACAGCCAGCTGATGAGCGGCTCCTCGTTGACCGCGACTGCGTCGATGCCGTCGTCCCGTGACGCCTGGGTCACCCACGACTTCAGCCCGATCTTCTCGAACAGCCGCCGGATCAGGTGCTCGAAGTCGGTCGGGTCCATCGCGAGCAGATCGGGCCTGCTGTCGAGGCCGGCGACGACATCCCGCTCCGGGGCGATCTTGTACCGGGACAGATCGAAAGTGACAACAGGCTGTACCGGCTCCAGGTCGTACGGATGCTGGGAGACGATCGCGTCGAGATGATGCAGGCCGGCGACCGGATCGAGCTCGGGTTCGTCCAGGACCAGCTCCGCGAAGCTTTCCCGGCTGACTCGCACACTGACCAGGCACGGCTCGATCGCCTGACCCGTGGCGCGGTCCTTGGCACGGACCTTGCCGTTGAACGCGATCTGGTCCACCAGCACCGGCGGAGTCACCGCGAAAGCCTCATCGATGGCCCGCAGCGCGAGCCGCGCCACCAGATCTCGGTACAGAGTTTCCGTCTCCGCTTGCTTCCGCGGCTGCGGAACCACCGCCGGGGGAGCGGAAGCCTTGAACCGGTACTGCGCGACCGAAGGCACCACCGCCTGACCCGGCAGCTCCACCTCCACCACCAGCTCACGCGACTCCGGAGCGAACGCCACCCGCCGCGCCCCACCGAGTCCTTCCGGATAGCCGACAGAGCCGAGTGCCTTCTCCACACCGACCGCGAACGCCTCGAGATCGCCTGCGTCGAAGACCCGTTCCGCCTCCAGACGCAGGTGGTGCAACCCACCAAGACGCGAACGCAGAACCGAGGCGAGAGTACCGAGCTGCTTCTCCACCTCGATGGTCCGCTCGGCAGCCTGCTGCCGCAGCCCCTCGACGGCATCCTGCTTCGCACGCCGCTCGGCCGCAGCCTTCTCACGGGCCTGGGCACGCTGCTTCTGCTCCAGCTCCTTCGCCCGCGCGGCATTCCGCTTCTCGAGATCCCGCACGATCTGCTCAGCCCTGCGCGCCTCGGTACTCTGCTGTGTCTTTTTCTCCTTCTGGGCCCGTGCCCACGCCTGCGCCGCCTCCCGCTCCCTGCGAGCGTCCTCCTTCGCCCGCGCGGTCGCCTCCCGCTCCGCCGTCCGGGCCTGATGCGCCAGCTCCGCCTCAGCCCGCTTGGCTGCGGCCACCTTCGCCCTCTGCCGCTCCTGGTACACCTGCAACAACTGCGCCACCAATGACTTCCTGCGCGCCATCCACCGCCCCCATTGCTACCTCTCAAAGTTCCAGAGCGGCCCTCGCGGAGAGTGAGACAACCTCAGCAGCCAATCCATGGCCAGAACCGCTCGCAACATGACGGCTCTCGTCCTCAACACCTGCTCGTGCGCGTGATCACGCTTGAGAGGATCCGCCACCGCGCCCCCGCTCTGCCCGACCGGTGAGAATACCCCCGCCACGGCGAGACACCCAGCCTGCGCGGCTGCCTCCAGGGCCACGGACCGATGTGGCAGAGTGCGGGCAGAAGGAGAGGCGGTGTCGGGTGAGTACGCTGCGAGTGGACGTGTTCGCCTTCGACATGCCGTGCCGGCAGTGTCCGGCGCCCATGCAGTGGGTGTTCGGCCTGCTTCCCTCGCACCGTCCGGACGGCGAGGAGTTCACCACGACGGACTTTCCCGAAGCGATCGATACGGCGCGCCGTATCCTTGCTGCCCCGGGCGCCGCACCAGACCTGGCCGAGCAGCTTAACGACCGGCCCGCCTGGCAACGGGGACGCAGCTTCAACCCGAACACATGCAAGGCCTGTGGACACCAGGCTGACTGGCACGTTCTCGACGACGTCATAAACCGTGCCTGCTACGGCGGTTGGACCCGTGTGGCGGAAGGCCGCATCCCGGTACCGCAGTGGCGCGCCATCCGCGGCCAAGGGCAGGGAATATTCTGGCCGTTCTGCTGACCACCCCGGCCCGCGTGCCGGCGGAACAGCACGGCCGGCCCGCCGACATGCAGTGCTGCCCTGGGCAGACGATGTCTTCCACGGCTCCGGACAACTCCATCCGTCCCCCTTGTGCCCCCTTGATCCTGTCGCGTGTCCGAAGAGCCGGTGCCGGCCGTCGGCGCGGGCCTCCCGCACACCTGGACAGACGCGGGAAGCGCAGACGCAGCGTCGGGCGGGCAACTGTTCACCCTGTTCTGAGCGGCGTTCAGCGGCCACGTGGCCATCCTCCGCCCGCTGCTCCCGCCTGATGCAGCACGAGGAGTTGCCAGAGCCGGGACCGATGGGGCGCCCCGAGAGATCACTTCCCCGGAGGTCAAGCCCTAGGTTCTGTTTCCTGGATCATGTACGGAGCCAGATGACCAAGGATGCGACGGTGACGGTTCCGAGGTAGACGTAGGCGCGTTTGTCGTAGCGGGTGGCCACGGCCCGGTGGTTCTTGAGGCGGTTGATCGCCCGCTCGACGACGTTGCGCTTCTTGTATCGCTGTTTGTCGAATCCGGTTGGCCTTCCGCCGGTCGAGCCGCGCCTGCGGCGGTTGGCGCGCTGGTCACGGGGTTCGGGGATGGTGTGCCGGATCTTGCGTCGCCGCAGATAGGCACGGTTCTCGCGGGAGCTGTATGCCTTGTCGGCGCTGACGCTGTCGGGCCGGGTGCGGGGCCGACCAGGTCCGACGCGGGGCACGCGGATCTTCTCCAGCACCGCCTCGAACTGCGGACTGTCGCCATATTGCCCGGGTGTCAGCAGCGCCGACACCGGCCGGCACCGACCTTCGGCCGACAGGTGAATCTTGGTGCTGAAGCCGCCACGGGAACGGCCTAAGCACTCTCCTGCCTGACCACCTCCGCCAGCCGGACGGACAGACTCCGCCACACCTGATCGCCCCGTTTCGTCCCGTCGTGGGCCCCCTTTGGCGCAGGAAACTCCGGAGGCACGGCCTTCGGCGCCCCGGCCGCGTGCTGGTGAGCTCGCGCGGTGGTGGAGTCCACCGACACATCCCAGTCGATTCCGCCGGAAGCGTCCTGCTCCGCCTGGACCTGCACCAGCAACCGCTCCCAGGTGCCGTCGGCCGACCAGCGACGATGCCGCTTGTAGACCGTCTCCCACGGCCCGAACCGCTCAGGCAGATCACGCCACTGAACGCCCGTCCGGACCCGGAACAGAACACCGTCAATCACCTTGCGGTGGTCACTCCAGCGACCACCACGACTCCCACCACGAGGCAAGAGCGGCTCAAGACGCTCCCACTCCGCGTTCGTTAACGCCCCTCGTCCAGTCACATGACTGAGCCTGGACCTGCACACCAGGCCCTGTCACCAGATCCGAGAAACAGAACCTAGGGGAGGAGCACTGTTTCCGGCGCGCGCGGTGTTCAGCTGTCGTGCAACGGTGCGTGGTCGAAGAATCGATGGTGGTCATTGATACGGATCTCCCGAACGCCGGGATAGGCGCGGGGCAGTGCGTCGTTGGTCGCGGCGATGACTTGGCAGGCGTAGCCGTCGGGCGAGGGATCGTCAGCGATGGAGATGAGCGTGTCCATCAGCCGCAGACCGGTGTCGTGGTCCAGGCCGGTGGAGCCCAGGCCGGAGAGAGGCGAGTCGATGATCAGCAGCGGCGGCACCCTCACCAGGGCATCCACCCGGCCGAGGTCACGCAGGGACAGGAGCATCGCGACGTTCGTGGCGACCTTCGGGCTGCCCCCCACCGAGATGTCGGTGAACGTCTTGTCGGGTTCGTTGTGTTCCTTCACCCGGACGGTGAAGTCCTCCGGGTCGATGGAAGCGGTCTCGACAGCCGGATTGATCTGCCGCAGCCGCTCGAGGAAGAACTCCGACCACCGGCCGGTGACTTCCTTGCGGCGGACCTCGTGCGCGGTCTTGGCGGCGTCACGGGCGTCTTGCGCCGCCTCCATCGCCTCCCTCGCCGTCCCGACGACGGCCTCCTGGGCGCGGATGTAGTCGGCGTCGTCCAGCCGCCGCTTGAGCTGGGCCACATCCCGGCTCAGACCATGAGCGTCCCTCTCCGCCTGCTGCGCCGCCTTGCGCGCAGGAGCGAGATGGTCCTGGTCGTAGGCGTCTCGGGCAGCGAGGGCGTCTGCCGCGGCCTCTTCAGCCTCCTGTGCTGTTGAGGCGGCGGCCTCCGCAGCGTCGCGCAGCCTCTGGGTCTTCAGCCGCAGCCGCTCCGCCTGTACACGGGCAGCGGCGATCTGCCGCTCACGGCGGTCTTCGCCGTCGGCGTGGGGCCGCCCGCACTGCGGGCACAGCCCCGGCTCACGTTCGGGAAGGATCTGTCCGCACCGGGTGCAGTCCTGGGGCAGGGGAGTGAGCAGGGCGTCGAGTTCACCTTCCGCCCGTGCCTGGTCGGTCGCGGCGACATTCATCTTGGCCTGTGCGGCATCGGCCTGCTTGGCGGCCTTGCGGCGCTGCTGTTCGGCTGCCTTGTGCAGGGCGATCAGCCGCCCGTGCTCCCCGACCGCGGCCGTCAGATCCCCGGAAACCTTCTGCCAGCGCTCGGTCGCCGCGTGGTGCTCACGGAGCTTCTGTTCGTGCTCGGCACGGATACCGTCCGGGTCGGCCAGCGCGCCGGTGTCGCGGAGCTTCTTGAACTGGCTGAGCGCGGAGCGGGCAGCCCGGTGGCGGGACTCGGTCTCGGAGGCGTTCTTCTCCAGGCCCGCGAGGCCCTCGTTCCACAGCCCGAGAACCACCTCCAGGGCCAGGACCCGCGCGGTGTCCTTCTCCCCGCCGAGGAACTCGGAGGCGATCGTGTTCTGCCGCAGGGCCATCGCGGTGCCGTAGAACGCGTCCAGCCCGACACGGGTCGTTCCCCGGGCCGCGGCCGGCAGACCGAGCAGGTCCTGGACGAACGCGCCCGCCGTGCTCTCCCCTGTCTTGGCCGTGACGACCGGCAGCGAATGCTCGATCCCGTCCGGGGCGTCAAGATTCTTCAGCAGGACCCGCGCCCGGTGATCCGCCCCGCTCCGGGTCGCCTGCCAGCGAGTGCCGGCGACCCGGAAGACCAGCCGGACAAGCTGGCAGGCGCGTACCTCCGGCATGACCGTCGTGTTCATCAGCCCCAGCGGATACAGCAGAGCCTCGACGGCGGTCGACTTCCCCGACTTCGAATGCCCGACCAGGAAGGTGACCAGACCGGTGAAGTGACGGACATACCAGACACCACCCCGCTGGAACTCCAGTCTTTCGATGACAAACGACGGGCCCACTGCTACTCCTCGGCTCGGCTCGCGCTGTACCCCCTCGATGGAAACGAGCCGCCGCCAAATGGGTGACGCCCCGCCCTCATACCGAGATCGCTGCCAGTCACGAGAACGCAAGCGGCCGACTCCGGGAGATCAGGGCTCACCCGGAACCAGCCACGACCCGGTCAGCAGTTCCCGGGGCGTGCCGTCACAGGATCGAGCCAGAGAACTTGACGAAACGGCCTCACCGATACATCGGACCGGCCAGACCATCGAAGCCGTGGAGACGGCCGACGACGGACAGCAGGCGCAGCATGCGGTCACATAGTGGCGCCCCGAGAGCTGTCTCACCTGCGTCCACCCAGGCCCGTTGCGTCCAGGAGCCGAGTGAATCACCGGCAGGGGAAGACCCCCTCACCCACTGCCGGATCGGACACGGCTGCCAGCAGCTCCCGCGCCCTGCAGATGTTTCAAGACGGGGCTCCGCCTGGGGTAACAGGAGGTAGGGGGCGCGGAACTTCAGGGCCGCCGCCCGGCCTGCGGTCCTCGCGGTCACCGACCGTCCCTCTAGGGCCCCTCGCGTCCGCACCGGCGGCTTCGTCAAGGAACTGCAGGCTTTCCGAACCACAGATGGCTCCTGCCGGGGGCCGGCCTCGTCGTGCCCGCCACCCAGGAACCGGCAAGGGCCGCTATTTTCATCTCTCATGCACGCGCATTCATTCTGGGACGTACTCGCGGACACTCCCAACCTGTCACCGGTGCAGCAGCGCGCTGTGGCCGCAGCTCTCACTGAACGGCAGCACCCGGAGGTTGCCGCCCGGTTCTTTGTCCGGCCGGACCTCGGAGACGAAATACGCCATCAGATGGTCCAGGACACCCGGGACTCGCGCATACTGGCAGCCCTCCTGTCGACATCAGCGGTGACAGGCGGCCACCTGAAGGCTGCGGCTCACCGGCTGGGAGCCGAGACAGTACTGATGGTGGCCATGAGCTCTGGCCGCGATCTGACAGAAACGCTGCTCGCACTCATCGACCAGCTCGATCACCACGCCGCACGCCGAGTGACGATGGCGTGGAATCCCGCCGATCCGCGGGTGCGCTGTGCCCTGATCTGTGCGGCCGCACGCCGTCCCGTCGCACTCAGCGGCGACTTCAGGGACCTCACCAAAGCGGAACGCGAAGAGCTGCACTCCGTCTCCCAGGCATGGCACGACGATGTGTGGGCACTCCTCGAACCAGCACCCGCGCGTCCTCTCTGGCCGGCGCTCGTGCGCCACGCCGAGTTCGGCCGCATGATCACAGGCATTCTCCTCCATCGCGCGGACGACCTCGACGACTCTGTGCTGCTGGCGTGTTTGGAAGTGGCATTCCCTGCGGTCTCAGAGGAAGACGCGGACAAGGACGACCTCTTCTGCGGCACTCTCGGCGCGTCCCTCACCCTCGACAGCGTGGCCCGGACCACCACCCGGCACCCGCGGGCCTTCCTGCTTCACGGGCCTGCCCTGCGCGATGCCGTCGCCGCGGCCGCCGCCGAGCTGACGGGCGAAGTAGGTGAAGAAGGTATCTACGAGAGCGCCTGGGACGTATTCGAGACACTTGCCGGAGTGTGCACCTCACCCGATGTCCTGAGGGACGCCGCCCGATGCCTGGACCAGGCCGCCCCTCCGACCTGGCAACGGCACCGGCGGCAGACGCCGGAGTGGACCGCCGCCCGCTCACAGGCCGCCGGCGCTCTGGCCCTCAACCCGTTCTGCCCGCCCGAGGCACTCACCCTGCTCGCTCCGTTCCTCGGCGAAACCGTGGCCGCCCGTTTCATCGAACACCCCGATGAGCTGACCCGTGACACCGCGGCCCGCATCGTCAACCAGGCCCTGGAGCGCGCCCACCGGACCGCTCCGGCCTCACCGGCGCCGTCCCACCAGCCCGCCATTCCTGCTGTCCCGTCCGACGACAACCTCGCCGAGCAGAACGACCCCACGGCAGCACTGTCCGCCTTTCTCCCCCTCAAAGGCCCCGCCGCCCGCCGCCGCGAAACCGCACAGGCCATCCTGAACTCCCGCTACGCTGATGCCTCTCACCTCGGACAACTGCCCGCGGTTCTGGTCCTGGCCCATACCGAGCACGCACCGGCGGTCGCGGCCCTACTGCTCCAGGAACTGGGGGACCGCGGCGAAGCCTGGGAAGCTTTCCGGCGCAGTGCGCTCCGACTGACACCCAACGCCCCCAAAGCCCTGGGAACCCTCATCGGGGAGTCGAGGGCCGGCACGCCCTGACCGCGGACCGCCTGCCCAAGGAGCCCTGTATATGACAGCGGGTTACCTTGATCGCCCCGTTCGGTAACTGCCTACGGTGGGCCTGGATACACTTCGGCCCACCGATGCCTTCATCCGGCTGTCTCAAGGTGCCCGAGTTCATGGAAGAGTGCCGTCCCCACCCGCGTCCCGGTCGCCGGACAAGGACGTCGCGGCAGCGGAGCTGCAGGGGGCCGAGCAGTAGCACGACGAGGGACACGGCAGAAACAGCACGTCACCGTGGCGTCCCGGAAGCTTCGACTGTGGGACTCGGCCATACCCCTCGCTGCGTGCGCCCAGCTGTTCTGACGCCGGGTCTGTTCGCTCGAACCCTGTCAGGATGTGAGTAATTTGGCCTGCCGGTAGGCCTCTTGGAGGAGCTGGAACACCTTGTGGTCGCCGCCAGGCTTGTCGGGGTGCCAGGCCACGGATGCTGTTCTGTAGAGCCGCACCAGTGATGCGGGGTCCGAGGCCGAGCGGATGGTGCCGGCAAGTTCATGGAGGAGCGGAAAAGCCCGCCCGGCGGGGAGGGGCGTGGCGGCGGTGATGCGGTCGAACTCCGCGTGGTAACTGCGGATCTGCGATGCCCGGGCCCGGCGCTCCGTGCTCTCTCTGCGGCGCCGGTTGTACTCCTGCTTCCCCACCCGATCACGCCAGTTGGCCTGCTTGCACGCGTCCGAACAGAATCGGGGAACCGGCCCCGGCTTCCGGGGCCGGTTCCAGCTCAGCTCGCACTGCGCACACTCAAGCCGCTGAACGGCGACACCTTCCTGCTCCCGCACCGAACGAACCTGCCGTGCCATGTGGCTGTCTCCCTTGCTTGCTGTGCTCTGCTCACTGTTAGCAGCAGGAGATCAAGGCGGTCAGACGATCGCCGTATGCGTACCGCTTTCGGTGATGCAGGCACCGCAGCGCTGGACGCGGATCGTCTACCGGTCGGAGGGTTGATTTACCCATGAATGCAGCGATTTGAGTGAGTGGTTTATCCGTATTACCTACCTGAGGGAAGTGGGCTGCAACAGCGGGTAGACTGCCCTCCTTTTTGCCGTTTCACCAGCTCAGGGGTCCGTTGCGCGGTCGGGTGTGGGCCCCGTCCGCAGCCTTTATTCGTAACACCACTGGAGGCAGGGGCGCCTGCCGGATCACCGCAACACAGACTCCTGATCCGCGCTCCGTATACCGCCCTGATCGATAACGCTCGAAGGCATCTGCCAGCCGTCGGAACGGCCGGGGGCCGGACCGCCTCCGGAGGTGACGACTCCGATGCCGCGCTCGGTCGCAAGGCGCTCCCGGGCCGCACCGATTGCGGTGGGACGGTACGGCGCTGCCTTCCGCCCAGCCGGTGGCGCCGACACGGCGGCTGCTGCTTTGCCGAACCAGGCCATGGCGATGAGTGGTCGCGGCTCTGCCGGGTACGACTTCCGTCAGTGTGCAGACCCCGTCGGTCGGTTGGCTGTCAGTCTCGGCCTTGGTGCCGGCCTCGGCGTGGACTTGTGGCGGAACAAGCCGAAAGGCACAGCTGGCCACACTGCTTCCCGGTCGCCGGGGTGCCGGGAGATGATCGCGACAGGAAGCGCCTCGTCAAGGTCCCGCACCGTCACACCTCGGATTCACACCTTGCCGCGACGGCACGCGGGTCCCTGTCCGCGCGATGACGATCCTTGCCGGGGGCTGTCCCTGCCGAGTGCCAGCATGTGGCCAGCGCAGGGATGTAACCCTCGCAGGGGGTGAGGGAGGAAGGGCCGACGGCCAATGGCGCCGAGATCGCCGTGCATCACCCTCCCCTCCCCCGAGTAAAAACCTTCAGAGGGCGCGGGCGGGGCGGTATGTATCCGTCCGCAGGTGAACCGGTCCGCAGTCCGCTCTCATCGTCGGCTATGCGACATCCGACTCCGGGCGCCCCGTGATCGGAATACGCACCGCCTTTCCCGTGTAGGCAGAAATCCCCTGAGTAACAACAGAAGCATGGGCCCCGGCTTTCACTTTTATTCGCAGTTCGCATGGCGTGAAATATTCGCCACGAAGCCTGTTCTTTCGGTAGACGCGACGAAAAAGCCTCCTCATGACTGAGCTGAGGTGACGCTGTGCTCATGCGACTTCATCTGCTGCGGTGGATTCTCGACCCCGTCACGAGCTGGCGGGCTTTGCGGTGGTCTGCCAGAAGCCGTGGCCGGACATCGCTCGACGTGGCGTGGCGTCACATCCGTGTGGAGCGGTTCCCTGAAGAAGGCCCGTACCGGCGGCACGGGCATGAGCCTCCTGTCACTCCCGATCGCGGCAAGGGAGACCCTCGCCGGCCGAACGGATGACCGAACTGGTGCCCCTCGATTTCTGGCCGAAGTTATCGAAGGCCGGAGAAAACAAAGATCTTCCTGGACAACTTCGCGAAACTGTTCTCTGCTGTGCAGGTTGTCAGGAAGAATCAAACGGCCCTTTTATTCAAATGACTGAGGAGCGAAAGTTGCCGGATGCTACTGAGATCGCCATGATCGGTGCAGCCCTGCCCGCCACGCTGACCTTTGTCTTTCAGCGTCTGGAGCGCCTGCTCAGCTCGCGCGGCGCTCAGCCGGAGCCGGGCGTCACTGCCCCCGATGCTCTGGTCGGCACGCTGCAGCTGCCCCTGGAGCCCGACGAGAACAGGCTGCAGACCCGCCAGGCCGAACTTGAGGTGCTGCACGACGCGCTAGAGGACTACGCCCGCGGCGGCACACCTGCCACTACCTCGGATCAGCGCTTCATGCGCAACTTGGCCAGGCTGCGGGCAGCGCTGGAAGACATCTACAGCCAGCACCTGACCTTCGAGGGCGAAAACCGGCCCGCCTCCGGGCCGTTCGTTCATCAGAAGCTCAGCACGCTGACCGGCGAGGCCACCGGCATGGACGCCGACAAGATCGCCGGGCACTCCCGCGTGGTCCAGGATGTGGAGAGGGTCGACGCAGGGGCCAAGCTGATCGGCATGAAGGGCCGACAGATCGGCGGGTAGCCACGCGGCCCGCCCGCCAGCCACCCGCCGCGCGTGATCGTTCCGTGGCCCCAACCGAAGGGCTGACCCTTGACGTTCAACGAAACGGCCGACCGCGACCTCACGCCCTCACCGCCCGTCGCTATGCCCGTGTCCGCAGCCTCTGAACCGAACGTCATCCCCGGCCCGGCCGACCCTCCGCCCACGGCACCGCAGGACCCTCCGGAGCACACTGACGAAACCACTCCTCTCACGCCGGAAGCGACCACGGTCCCCTCCGGGAGCGAGGCGCCGGTAGCCGAACCGGCTGAACCGCCCCGGACCGACGAGCCCGACACTGAGACCGCACTGGAAGCCGACGACGGCAGCGACCAGACCAGCACCAGTACCGACCAGGAGAGCGCAGCGGAAGTCGTTCAGAACGTCTCGGGCAACAACGGGACGGTCATCGGCATACAGAACATCAGCGAGATCCAACGACTGCGGGGAACACCCCTGCCCGACAGATGGATCAACGCCAAACTCTTCGCCTACCTCGTCCGCGACGACACAACAAAAGCCATCGACGCGATCCTGACTGCCCACAGGGCCGCTGTCATCCACGCCCACGCCGGCACCGGCCGCTACACCACGGCCCTTCACGCCCTCACCTCCCTCCACACGAAGACCATCCGACAGGTTCGCCGCGAACCCAACGAGAAAGTGGACCTCGGAGGGCTCAAGGACGAGGACACAGGCTGGATCCTGGACCTCCGCGACGAAACGGAGACACTTCGGACCGGCTTCGGGCTCCATCTGAGAGAAGTAGACAGCCACCTGCGTGAGACCCGCTCGTTCCTTGTCGTCGTCACCCACACCGACGTCTGGAAGCGGGTAGCCGATGAAGCCCCCGAACTGGACCACCCGCTCACACCGGCAGATTCCCTCGCCGTCCTCAGGGCACATCTCAGCAGGCAAGAGGACCCTGTTGACGAACTGGAGAAGTGGCTCGCCGAACCAAAGATCACCCAGCACCTCGAAGGCGAGCCCCCGGGCCAGGCCGTCCGCTGGGCCGAGAAAATCAGCACCGCCGTCACGCTCAACAGCTCTACCGAGGATCCCAAGGACTTCGCAGAACTCGTTGACTCCGTCGTCCAGTCAGTCCGGAACTGGCGAAGCCGCCTGCTCGACTGGCACACCGACCACACGGCCAGCAGCCACCGCACCTACATGCTGGCCGCGGCGGTGCTCGACGGAGCACCCGCCAGGACCGTCTACGACGCCCACGCCGCACTCGGCACGGCTCTCGGTGACAAGCCTGAGCCCACCAAGGGACAACAAGGCCCAGGGATCATCCAACTCACCCACGTCATCGGCGCGGAACTCGGATCCGACGACCGCATCCGCTTCCTGAAGCCCGGATACGCCGAAGCGGTCGTCGACTACTTCTGGGTCGACCGCCCCCACCACGTCGAGGCATTCACCATCTGGACCGCAGACCAGGCGGCATCACTGCCCCATGACCTCGGCACCCCACTGGCCGACCGCGTAAGCCAGTGGGTCACCCGCTACACCCTCGCCAAACAGAGCCTCACCATCCTCCGCACCATCACCGCGCACTGGGCCAACTCCACCCACCTCAAAGGCCAGGCCGAAGAACTCCTGGTCGCCGCCGCCATCGACCCCGTGACCGGCCGCCTCGCCCGCAGGCGATACCTCCAGTGGGCCAAGGCACCTGATACGACAGACCTCACCCACGGCAAGCAGACCCCCATCGCCCTCAAACGGGCTCTCGCCGCGGCTCTGGCCCAACTCGGCTCCGCATACCCGGAGCACTCACTCAAACGCCTGTCTGAACTCGCCGCCCACACCAATGAAGCTTCTGTCACAGACGCCGTCGGCGACGCCCTCATGGACCTGTGGGACCAGGAGAACCTCCAGGAAAAGATCCGTACCACCCTCGCCTCCTGGTTCGACAGCGCCCAGGACCACTACACCGCCGCAGCACGCCGCGCCTTCCTCCACCTCGCGGACCGGACCACCCCTGACGGCACCCCTGTCCTGGCCACGGACGGCGCCGGAACAGGCACCTGGAGCCTCACCGGCTGGCGCTGTGCCCTCGACAGCACGGCAACCCCCCAGGTCCAAGCCGCCGTCAGCACGTGGCTCAACGCGGCCCTCGCCCACCCCGGTCTGCGGCCCGCGATCATCGAGACCTTCACCGAGGCCATCCACCGCTCCGACACCGACCACACATACCTTGCGCAGCGTTACATCGTCCTCAACCACGCAGCCAACGGCTGGGAACCCGCTTACGCCGGGCAGCACCCCACCGAACGCACCCGCCTGCGCGACGAACTACTCATCGCCATGAGGGAAGCAGACCCGACAGCCCCCACACGCCCGAACCATGCCCCGAACACGCCGTAAAAACGGTGGCTGGCCCACACCCCGCGCCGGCGCTCTCGACATCACCTGCCCAGCCCCCAGCTCCATCCCCGGCTATCCCTTCACCCTCACCCTCAAAGGAGCCTGGGAAGAACTCCCCGCCCCCAGCCCCCATCACAGCCCCAAGGCAGCCGTCACCGACCACGCACTGACCATCGCCCGCAACATCACCTCAACCCGTGCCCCGACCGACACCATCCCAGCCGCGGCACGCATCAACACCCTCCTTGGCCGTCCCATCGACGTCCCCGACATCCCCGTCAGACTCACCTGGGCCCACGTACACCTGACCGCCACCCCCGACGCGCTGGGCGCCACAACCAGGCATCAGCGCCGCCTACACGAGGAGGAACAGCGCCGCGCCGAGCGGAACCGCCGCCTCGACGAAGCCCAGACCCTGCGCGACACGCTGATGAGCGACCCCTCATACGCTCTGGCCTACTGGTTCACCACCGCACCGCAAACGATCGACAAGGACACGATCACCCGCCTCGAACAACTCCACAGCGCAGCAGCCGCTCACGCACCGCAAGGCCGCTGGGCCCCCCTCGCCCGCATGCTCCACACCTTTGCCGACCGCCTCCCCGACGACGCCAGGACCCACCTGATCGACACCCTGGCCGCCCTTACCGACCGGTACGGGGATCCGGACATCGCTGCCGCGATCCGGACGCTACAACCGATACCTCTCGGGGACAGCCGTCCGCATTGACATTCTCCCCTCCCCGAAAGAAGCGGAGTTCTGGCTCAGGCGGTCTGCGGGGGGCAGCGCCCGGAGGACAGAGGGCTGTATCGAGGGGCTGCCGAGCGCAAAGGCGTCCACTGTTACAGGTCCGGAAACAGCGAATCCTGCTGGTGAGAGTTCTGCCGCGGAACCGTACGCCGCAACGGGTCCGCCTCCGGCTCGGACAGTGCAGTCCGGCATGCAGCACGCAACTGTGCCAGCGGCTTCCGAGCACCCAGGAGGTGCAGGAATTCCTCGCTGGTCCAGCCGATCATCATGCCTTGGCGGGCGAGGTAGAGACTGATCCGGTCGATGCGGAAGAGGTCGTCGTAGTCGAGCAGGAGATACCCGGCGAGCTGATACAGCTCCGCTCTGCCCTGCCTGTGCGGGTGGACAGTGGCTTTGCAGTCGATGAGATGTCTGGCCGCGATGAAGTCCGCGTCCGCGCCGCCGACATGCGCGCTGCCACCGAAGGTGGGACCGCACACCCGACCGGCCCCGGAAACGCTGAGCACCCACCGCAGAGCGCCGGGCCGGTCGGCCAGGTCAACCAGCCGGCCGATGTCTTTCGGCACATAGTCGGGTACCTGCGCGAGCATGCCGTCGAGTCCACGGGCCGGATCTGCCTGCAGCAGCGGATTGCCCGGACGCAGCCCCTCCCGGTACACCTCCTCGAAATGGGAGGCGACGAAACACAGCCGGGCCAGACGCACTTCGGCCTCATCGGCCAGCCGCATCGCTCCGCCAGATGCGGCTGGCTGCTGTGCTTCCAGTTCGCTGAGGAGTTCGTCGCCGGCCGCGCGGGCCGCGAGGCCGGCCCTGAGGGTGATCGCCCGTGCGATATCCAGGGCAGCCAGGTCGATACCTGCCGTGAGCGGTGAGCCGACAGGCGTGCCGAACGCCACTCGCAGCCGCAGATCGATCGCCCGCCCCAGCCCGCGGTAGTCGAACGGCCCCGATCCCTCGGGCCTCAGAGTGTCCGGCCGCAGGGGCAACTGGGCCCGATAGCTGCCGATCAGGGCGGCCACGCCCGGCAGATGCCCGGCCAGGAAACGTGACATGGGGGAGTCCAGGTCTTTGAGAGAGCTCGTCAGGCTCACGGCGACACCGTCCCCTCCGGGAAGGGAAACGCTGTATCTGTGCACATCATTCGAAGTCTCACTTCGTTGTAAGGGGAGGTGATTTCCGCGCTGTGCGCTCAACTGCAATGACCAGCGCAAGGGAAAGGAACGGATCTGAGAGACCGTTGGCCGCCGGCCGACCGCTGCGGGGGCACCGGCGGTTGCTTCCGCTTTGGGGCGGGGGAAGCCTGTGAGGCAGCGGCAGCCCGTCCATCTGCTACTCGGCTTTGAGTGCTTGCTCGACGAAGGCACGGACCAGGCTCTGCACACGGGGGGCGGGAACGGTCACTTCCCAGCGCCGCGAGAGAGGGTGGTCCCAGCAGGTGAGATGCAGGATGACCGAGCCGTCCTCCTGTACCCGGCCGTACCCGTGGGGCTGACGTGTGCACGGACCGTGGGGCTCGATGGCGCCGGCACGGATCAGGATCTCAGGATGGTGGCGGGCGGGTACGGTCCGTTCACGGTGGCAGCCCTTGCAGCGCAGGAGGTGTTCCATTGCGCCCGGCCGGTCGATGAACCGGTGACCGCCGCCCTCGTAGGTGTTGCAGCTGGCGCACAGCGGACCGCGCACGAAGCCGTGTTCGTGACAGTGATCCCAGTACATGGCCTGCCGCGGGCTCGTACACAGTCGGCACAGGAACATTTCCGGCTGCGCGTTCTTCGGCAGCGACGCATACAGCCTGCCGCGCAGATGGTCCTTGTAGGGCCGTGCGATGGCGGTGATGCACGAGGGGCACAGGGTGGTGTAGCCGGCGTTACTGGACGTGCGCCACTTCCAGACGTCTCCGCCGGTACCGCAGCGGCCGCACCGGGCGGCTTGTTCGACGCACTCGGCGGCGATCCTGTCCGCCCGGTCGAGGAGGGCGGCGTAGGCACGCGGAACCATCCAGGCGCTGCCGGACCACGTCAGCAGCGGCAGGGGGCTGGTGCACGCGATAGGCCACTGGCCGTAGCGTTCCTTGACCTGTTCGAAGGTAGCTCCGCACCCCAGCCCATGGCGGTTCGGCCGGACACGGCTGCACGGTTGCTGTCCTTCACAGCTGCAGCCGTTGGTGCTCTGGTCCTTGTATGCGATGTCGTCGAACCAGCGCACGATCTGTGAACGCCACGACCGACCATGTACGGCGGACGGGAGACGGGCGTCGACCAGGTCGTCGGGATCGACCGGGAGAGAGGCGAGCCGTTCGCCGGCCTTGCGGATGTCCCGCTCGTCCAGCCGCCACCTGTTCTTGTACTTGTGACCCCGGACGGCGATGTCTCCGATGAGTACGTGGTTGCTGATCTGGAAGGCGTAGCGGGACAGCGAAGCAGGGGCTGCGGGGACGAGGCAGCCCTCGGTGAGTTCCGCCAGCAGGCGGTTGGCGTACTCCGGACTGATCAGCGCCATGGCGCGTTTCTCCTTTCACGTGCGGGGAAGTGAGCGGGGCGGAAGTGTGTATTACGTGGCGGTCCGCGGACACAGGCGCAGTGCGCTCCATACCGGGAATGGCGGGCGGAGGAGCCCGCTGCGTGGCCGGGAGATGTCACGGGCACGGCGCCGTCCCGGGGCGCCGCGAGGACACCGGTTCCCAGCCGCCGATCAGGAAAGCGGCCCTGGCCTCCTCGGACACGGTGCGAGGCCGGCTGCCGGCGAGAAAACTGGCACGGTCGCTGTATCCGGCGGGACGCGCCGCCACCTGGTGCACCGTCCACAGGCCCTCAACGCCACTGCCGTGTGCCACAGTGAGCAGCCACTGCCTGAGCGGATCGGCCCCGGCGGCTTCCCGAGGCCTGGTCCGGGCACGGGCACTCAGCCAGTCCGCGAGCCACGGCCTGCCCACCTGGCGGCCGATCTCCTGCAGCAGCCCCTCCGTGGCAGCGGTTACCCCCCTCGACGCGACGGTCTCGCGCAACCGCTGCTGGCGGCGCGGGTTGACGAGCAGCCGGGCCACAGCGACCGTCTCCGGATAGGACACCAACGCGTGCGACACCACGGCCCTTGGCGTGCACCCCGTGACCGCGGCCAACCGGCGCACACGGCCCTGCCAGACCGCCTCGGCCTCCCACCCCTGTACCTGCCACGACCACACCACCGCCGCAGCAAGGGCCACCACATCTGCTGCACCCGGGTGAGCACGCACCAGCGCCGCATGGTGCCGGTGCGCCGTGAGAACCTCGGGCAGATTCTCCAACGCGATACTCGCCGGCCGCCCAGGATGCGCGAGCAGCCAGCGCCGGTGCCGCCGGCAGATGTGCCCGGCCGCTCCCGGATACACCAGCACCGGCCGCCCGGAACTCCACGCCCGCCCGGTACACGGAGGACAGGCCACCACCCACCCCTCGCACGGCACATACCAGGCAGCCCGCAGGCTCCCATCGTCCGTGAGGCGGCTATGCGTGGCGCCGAGACTGGGCATCAGACGGGTGAGCCAGGCGAGGGATAACCCGGTGAACCGGGCCAGAGCCATCCGCGCGGGCGCGTTGAGGAACAGTTCCAGACCGGTGTTCGGGGTACCCGTCACCTGCACGCCGTGCAAGCCGCCCAGGCTGCTGCGCAACAGGTCCTGGGCCGGCAGACCGTAGCCGGCCGTCATCCTGCGGATCCAGGAGCCGGTCAATTCCTCCGCGACGGGCGGAACACGAACAAACCTGGGCATGGCGGGGACACATTCCACGGACGTTGTCCTTAACAGCAGAGCAACACGAGCAGGACGGGGGCGGGGACGAGGCCAGACAAGGAACACCGGAGAAGAAGCAGTCCCGGACGGTGCGAAGGGCACCCGAAGCCGCCCGGCAGACAGCCGGGCGGCTCCCGGCTAGCTCCGGGGGCGCTGTTTGCGGATGGCGCGTGCCGCGTTCGTGGCCTGGACGTCGAGGACCACCTGCGACAACTGCTTCTTCGTGATCGTCAAGCTCTCGTCCACGATGGAGCGGATCGCGGCCTCCCGGACGAGGAGGGAGAGAGTGGACATGACTCCGCCTGTGCGGAGGTGGACGTAGTCAGCGTGCCGCACCAGCGTTCCGGGCCGGTGACGCGCCAGCCGCAGCGCCGTCTCCATGCTCCCCAGCAGCGCGCGCCACACCTCCTTCTGCGCAGGGGTGCCGTTGAGCAGAGGAGGAGTACGCACGATCTTGCACCGGGCGGCGAGCTGCGCACCGCGGGGCCCGTTCAGCAGCGGGGAGTTCTCCACATCGACACCAGCCAGCACGAACGTCGCCGGTACCCGCTCCGCGAGCGTCTTGACCTGGTCGGAGGTGTCGGCGCCGGGCCGGGTGCGAGTGTTGAGCAGGTGTACGTCGTCGATGAACACCAGCCGGGTACGCCGCTCGCACAGTACGTGGCACACGGCGTTGGTGATGGTGTTCTCGGTCATCCGGTCATGGACGGGAATGCAGGCGAACCGGGCCAGGACCTGGACCAGGCTCTTGGGTGTGCAGGTGGGCGGGATGGAAGCGAACGCCACAGGCATGGATCCTTCACGGCCCGGAGTACGCCGCCGCTCGCTGCGCTCGAAGAATCGGCCGATTTCCGCGAGCGTGGTCGATTTTCCTGCCCCCGGTGGACCGGACACGATCAGGCCTCGCCGGGCGGTGCCCCGCTGCCGATTGTTCACCAGCAGTGTCACACGCAGTTCGTTCAGTGCCTGGCTCATGGGAGGGGTCTTGAGAGTGACGAACGCGGAGTGATAGTCCAGCAGCTTTTCTTTGTTCCAGGACGGATCGTCGACCGGTGGCGCGATCATCCGCGGGCGGGAGACGTCTGCCTGCCACAGAACCGAGTTCGTGACCGGGGCAGGAGTGATCTCGTCGTCGGGGAAGTCGCCGCTCGCGACGGCGGTTACGGCAGCCACCGGTCCTCCTCCGGGTTCATGTCGCTGAGGATGAGGGATTCACCGGCGGCAGGCCCGGCCTCCGGTTCGTCGTCAAGAAGGCCGAAGACGTCGTCGTCCTCGTCCGGGACGGTCTCGTCGTCGATATCAGGCGCCGCGTACACGCCGGCCAGCCCGAACGACAGAGCGGGCACGTCCAGCACGCTGATCCCGCCTTCGGGCACCGGCACCGCCCCCGAAGCCCGGGACTTCGCCACCACCCGCCGCTCCGCAGCCGACAGGTTCTCCTTGCGGGCCGCCCGCCGTAGGAAATCGTCGAGAGCCAGGACCAGTTCGGCCTCGTGCTCATCGCGCGAGCCGGTGCGCTCGACCACTGAGCAGATGTGCTCCCAGACGTGGTGCGTGAACGGGAGACCGACCGAAGTGGTGTGGATCCACGGCACCTCACGGAACCCGTCCGGCAGCCGGACCCAGATCCGCACAGGGTCGTAGGGGTTGTAGTGCACTTCCCACAGGCCCCTCTGCGACCGCACTCCGGAGTCCTGCCCGCGGTGGCTGTTGAGGCATTTGTCATCGTAGGTGCGGTAGTCGAACCGGATGCCGGCATCGGTGATCGGCTGCCAGCGCACCGGCAGCAGTTCCACGAAGTCGTCCGACGACAGGGGCACCGGCACGTACCCGGCAACCGGCAGCAGCGCCGCCCACATCTGGTTCGGGGTGAGAGCCTTCTTCGGCATCAGCGGATGCCGAAGCCCCGCATGCGGACGGTGGTGCCAGTGCACAAGGAACTCCTCCCACAGTGCCTGGAGTTCGGCCACGCTCCACAACGGCTCCTGTTCGACCTTGGAGCCGCGCTCGCTCACGCTCGAACCGGTGTGACCGGGCAGCCACTGGCAGAACAGTGAATTGACCGAGCCGAAAGGCCTCTCCACATGTCCCTTGGCCGGTCCGTTGGCGGGAGGCACCGGCTGCAGCGAGATCCCCAGGCTCTCGCACGCCGCCTGGGTGGCCGGCGAGACGAACACCTTGCCCTGGTCGACCACGATGGTCTCGGGCACGATCACGGGGCGGGCCGCCGCGTCCTTCAGCCGCTCGTCCACAGCAGTCAGCCGCTCGTGCGGCACCACGGACGCGGCCATGGCCAGCCCCTCAGGCCAGTGCGGGCGCATGACCATCGGCGTCATCATCTGCGCCAGCAGCACCGCCACATCCGTCAGCTTGCTCCCCGCCGGCCGCAGCACCCCCCACAGACCGCGCACGGCCACATCAACAGCGGTGGTCAGCTCCAGCCGCCCCGCCACCCCGTCGTCCAGGCGCACCATCACGTCCAATGACGAACTGTCCATCATCACGATCTCGCCCGGACGCAGCGCCACTGTCGGCTTGAACGGCGGCGTGGGACGGGCGGCCCGGGCCCGCCGCTGCGCCACCGTGCCCTGCAGCCCGAGGGATGCCTCCACGGTGTCGAGGAGCTTGTTGAAGGTGGACTGCGGAGGCACCCGGACCGTCCCCTTGCTGTCCTTGCTGTGGTTGTCGGCCAGCCACCACTGCACCTCCTTGCGCATCCTCTTCTTCCACCCCCGTGACCGGGAGCGGTGAGCCTCCACGGGCAGCAGGGCGCGCAGTGCCTCGACCACCCTGGGCTCGGCCCGGCTCAACCGCGCCGAGCCCCCACGCTTCCTGGCCAGCCCCCATACCCCGTCCGCGTGGTAACGGTCACGCCACCTGCGCACCGTTGCCCGGCTCACGTCCTCCCAGCCCTGCGCGGTCAGTTCATCGGCCTTCGCCTGCTCACGCTGGGCCAGCGTCGTGGAGTCAGGGTCGTACTCAGTCCTTACCGGGCCCTTGCCAACCAGCATCGGATGCCCGGTCTCCACCTCACGGACGTGCCGCTCCAGAGCGAAAGCACGCCACCGTTCGCCCTCGGACACGGTCGACAGCAAGCCCATCTGCGGCACCCGCAGCCGCTGCGGACCGCCCACCAGCTCGAAGGAAGCATCGCCGAGCAGCTCAGCCAGGCCGAACACCGCCACAGTTTCGTTCCCGTCTTCCCTGCCCTTGCCCGCCAGCCAGATCCGCGGGCCGGAGGCCAGGGCTGCCTCGATACCGGTGACGCTCCACTCCCGGTCGCCGTAGCGCACACTGGTGCCGATCTCAAGCCTGGGTCGGCTCACCGCCCGGCCTCCGTCCGGCACGTCACCGCGACGGTGCGCTCGTGCAGCGGATACTCCAGCGGCACACTCAGCACGCCACCCCACAGAGCATGGAACACCGCAGGCCACACCGCGATCGGATCGCCCAGCATCCGCACCCCCTCGACCAGAGCCTTCGGGGTGCGGAAACACTCGGTCACCTCCGGCAACCTGCCCAGCGCGCACCGCGGATGCCGGTACCCGGCGAGCCATCGCACATTGGCCACGACTGTGCGGGCAGGAGGCCCCACCAGCCGGTAGTGCCAGCCAGCCTCCAGGGCGGCCGCCTCGACCTGCACTGCCCGCCGGGCAAGGCGCCGGGGAGCCCCGCCGGCGCCGGCACAGTCCACCAGCACCCCGGAACCGTCCCAGAGCCGCGCCATCAGGTGCGGGATGTGGGAGATCACCGCACCACCCCGGCCCCGCCACATCAGCTCCACGGGACAGCAGGCCAGAGCGCTCACCGACGGATCGTGGTCCAGCATCATCAACTGGGTGCGCATGGCGCCGAATCCGTAGTGGACGGACCGCCCGGACGTCGCCGCCCACCACCACCCCGGAGCAGTACGCCTGCCCTTGAGCACCGGGAACCGCCGGACCGGGAGACACTCCTCCAGAAGTTCCTCACTCGCGGTGCGCAACCACGGCATCTGATGCTCCTGGCCGCCGCCGTCCACGAACCTTGCCTCTACCAGAGCCGGATCCACTCGGCTCACCCCTGGACGCAACCGGCCGGAACCTGCCCCTGAGGCCGGCTCCTTCTGTTTCACCACACGCATGTCGAACACGAAGAACAGACACCTTTCCTGAAAGAGAACATGAACGAAGAGCCCGAGGGCAGCACGGCGCAACCAGGCGACGTCACGCCGCGGGCCAGGAGTAAGACATGGCGCAGCGACGGCTGGCCAGAGTTCCGTCGTCGGCACGCGTGCACGCCAAGCCGTCCCACGGCTCTCGGGTCACGGCAGGCATGGTTTGCCGCGCAGCGTCGTCGTCGGGACGAACCGGGCGGGTCAGCGAAGCGCCCGATACCCCGGCCGGAGGAATGTGCAGCAGGAGGCAGCCCGTGGAGACAGGCCCTCAGGGTCCCGCCCCACCAGGACAAGCCGGCTCATGACGGAGCGGGGCCGGACAGCCTCAAAGAGGCGCGCTGCAGATGAAATGCGAAGAAGCCAGTCGTCAGGCCGAGGCGAGGCTGACGAGGTCTGCCACGTTGTCGAGCACGGCGATGTACTGGAGCGGAGGCAGAGCTCGCAGCTCCCGGTTCGTCATACCCATCAACGCTCCGGGCTCCGGCACGGGAGCAGGGGCCTCAGAACGCCGGGCAGCCCCGGCCGTAGCGGAGAGGGCCACAGAGGGGGAGATCCTCTTGGAGGAGTCGCGGCGCACGACCAACGCCAGCACCAGCCAGTCCAGCAGATACAGCGCCCGTCGGCCTTTGCACGAGAACCTCTCCTGCAGACGCTGCGCGAGAAGCTCCTGTGGAACTGGCGCGTCGTGCAGGGCTTCGATAACGGGATCCGTCACCGATGAGCAGGCGAGGAACTGCTCCTGCAGCAGGAGGCGAGCCTGCGTCTCGTCCTGCTGGTACATCTCCGCGATCGCCCAACCGGTCTCCGTGACATGGAATTTGCCGGGGGACTTGTTCACGAGGCTGGCCCTGTCCACGAAGCTCATCACTTCACTGACCGTCTCGGTGCCAAGCCCGGTCCGGTTGGCGAGCTCCTGATTGGTGACGACCAGTTGTTCTTCACCGCTGAGGGTTGCCGCGACCAGGAAGGCCCCGAACTGCTTTTCGGGAACGGTTCTGCCGCTCGGTACCGGAGGGCGGTGCCCGGCAGGAGAGGAACGTTCCGTGCTGATTCTCTCGGCCGCGGAAGGCCCAGACGGGCATCGGGAGGGATCGGTGAATCCATGGTTCATTTGTGAGGCCCCTTGTTCGGTACATGTTGGAATGACACGAGGCGCAACCTGCCACCGGTTCTGGCTATAGTGGCTGTGCGCGTGAGGCCCAAACCATGCGCAATTGGACGCCGTCGGTTGCATTGGGAGTGCCTCCGGCGGTGTCTGCGCATGTCCGGGCGCAATTACAGGTTCAGGAGTTCAGCGATTCGGTCTCCTTCTCGACGATCCGGTAGACACCGGTCCGGGGCCGGACAAGAAGCCCCCGAGTGACCAACCGCCCCAGATCGCGGGCGCAGTTCTCAGCCCTGACGTCAGGCCGCATCTTCCCTACCTGCGCCGTGATTTCACTGTAGGTGGCTTCCTTGCGCTCCTCCAGGAAGGTGTAGATGACGTCGGCGACGGTGCCCCGAAGGGGCTGGTCCGCCACCCTGACGCGCTCGGGAGGGCGAGGGGAACTGCTGTGCGCTTCCGTGCCGGCGGCGAGGAGCTGGCGGATCTGCTCTCTGGTCCTCTCCAGCGCGGCACGAGAGCTCTTCGCCATCCTGGCGGAGAGTTCCTCCTTCTCCTGTGCCGCCTGCAACTCGCGTGCCCTTGTTCGAACAAGCAGTTGATCTTCTTTATTCACCGCTTCGTCCTCGGGGGCGAGTTCCTCCAACTGCTCCAGCCAAAGCTTGAGTTTCACGATGTCGATCATGCGGATCCCCTCCCTCCAGCGTCTTGGCGAACCTGCTCACGGGCGACCTTATAGCGCACCCGCATGACAGCTCACCGCTCACACGGTCAGAAGGCCTCCCCGGAGTCTCCGCCGAGCCTGTCCGGGGCAGCAAAAGCCGTGTGCCACCTACCCTCTCCGTCGCAAAGAATCAGAGCTACCCGAAGGGATTGCCCCGCACGCCTGCGATTGACCACAAGCCCGGACAGGCATGGCCCGGCGTACTCGGCAGTTCCGATGTACGCCGATTCACAGGCCAGTTGGGACGGCGGCCGGGCGACGACAGCTGCGGCAGCAGCAATGGAAGGCCTCACTTCTGCCTGTGCCTGCAGGTATGCGTGCGCAGCGCACAGCGGAGAGGCTGTACCGGCCGATCCGCCACGACCTGCCGGAACACCCGCGACCCCTTGCACCTGCCTGACTCGCTCGCCGCCGCGGGAGGTAGGCGAGACATCGTCCGCACAGATCTGGGTTTGGACACCACGGTGTTCGCCCGGCGCGCTCCGCGAAGCTCGATCAGGCCACAGCTTCCCCGCGTAAATGCCAAGTGCGCAGCCTGGATCGGACTCCGCCGTGCGTGTCAAGGTCTCTCAGGCACGCAGAACTCGCAACGCTCCTTGACCGCATTGACCAGGAGCGTCTGTTCGCAGCCAGCGAGCAATGGGTGCCGGAGGCCGCCCGAAACATAGAGAGAGCACCCCCTGGGGTGGCGGGAAATACTGCATCTTCGGCAGGCGTGGCGCACCCGCCTGCCGCTGTCACCAACCGCAGGCGGCGGCGCTGGGCGTCGCGGGAGGCCGGAACTCGGACGGACGGCCGTGAGCGGCTCCGAGAAAGGCGGCCACGGCGCGCCGGTCCGGGGGCTTCGGCCGCAGCTGCACAGCGGCGAGCCCGACGACAGGTGTGAGCACGTGACGGACCGCCCGCCAGACAACCGTCATCTGATATCAGAGTATGGATTGACTGAAGGCAGCCGCGTGCGTAGATTTGATGCCTGATCTGATATCGCATTCTGTAGAGGTGGGGTCGTGCTGCTGACAACCGGTCAGGCCGCCGAAGAACTCGGCTGCGCGGTCACCACGTTCCGCCGGCTCGTCCACGCCGGCCTGCTGCCGGGCCTCTCCCGCCGCGGCGTACGGGTGATGGTGCCCCTCGAGACGATTCAGACGCTGCGAGACAGAGCTTCCGCACCGCTTGAACACCTCACGGCGGGAGAGATCGCCGTACTACGGGTCGATGTCGCGAAGCAGACAACAGGCACCGACAGCGAAGAGCTGACCGGGTTCTCCGCGGACCTGCCTCCCGAGACCCTGACCAAGGCGCTGCGGGGCTGGTGGCGCTGCGACGCCGCGAGCGTGGCGGCCGGGGGAGTGCTCCCGGTGACACTGTCCGGGTATGTAGTCGCCGTTCTGACCGGCCTTGACCGCTGGGAGAGGGACGACCGAGGCCGACACGGGTTTCCCGACGCGATCCTTGCCGGCTACGTCACCGACCTCGTCCAGCCCGTCAAGCATCTGACGGCGCTGGGCCCGGCCGACCGCAAGGTGGCCGACCTTCTGCTGGGAACCCGCCTCGTCTCCCACTCGGGCGGAACCATCGCCTACGTCACCACCGCCAAGACCACCGCCGGCTGAACGGCCGGAGCCCGAGGAACTGTGATGGACGCCAAGACCTACACCGCACAGCTGGCCGACCTGCGCGCGCTGCGGGACGACATCAAGAAGACGCAGGCCGCCCTCGCGAAGCTGGAGACGGACCGTGCCCGGCGGATCACCGCGCTGGCCGGATACGAGAAGGCGAAGGCCGAACGGATCGCGCCCGCCGCCGGACTGAGCCTTGCCGACGTGGCCGCGATCGCCCCGATCCTGGCCCCCGCCCCTCTCACCACCGTCCCGACACCTGCCGTTCGCGCCGCCTCCGCGGCCCAGGAACCAACCGGGCAACCCGCCCCGGACCAGACACCGGCCCCCCTCACCGAGGCTCACGGCGCCCTGGTATCCGTTCCTGCCCCGGCCCGTCCTGCAGCAACAGCAACACAGACCTCCGCTCCTGCCGAGCCCCTCACAGCACACGAGACCGCAGCCGTCCCGCCACCCGCCGTGCTGACACAGCCCCGCATACTGCCGTCCATCCCCGAAGGAACCGCCGGGGACGACTGGTTCACCCACACAGCAGGCCTGGCCTCGACCCATCCGAACTTCACCCAGCAGGCCCGCTCCACCGTCTTCCTCGACACCACCACCGGAGTACTGGTCCACCGCGATCAGACCACCCGCCTCGACCTGCCGACCGCCTCCGCCGGAGAGATCCTCGACGCCGTCCTGTACACCGTGCCCGAGGGCGTGGAACGGATCTACATCACTGCGGGCGACCCCTGGCACCGCGACGCCGAACGCCACCCCTACCTGAGGGACGCGGTTGCGGCCTGGCTCAACGCCCCCGCCTCCAGCTGGCGCACCGACACCGGCCGTGGCAAGGACCGCATGGCCGGCCACTTCGTCCACGCCCGCAACCCCGTCGGCCGCTACCAGCACGTCAACGCCGACCACCACGTGGAGATCCGGTCGGTGGGGGAGTGGTTCGACCCCGACGGTGCCGACCCCGCCACTGTCCGCGACGCATTTGTCCTCCTCTGGAAAGCCCTGCGCGTCCACTGGCCCGATGCCGTCCTCATGGGATCCCCTTCCCAGACCGGCCGCGACCTGTGGACCCGCACCATCCCCGCCCGAGGCCAGTTCGCCGACGGCTACCCCGTCCTGTCCGAAGAGCTGCGCGGCCTGCTCCACGCCACCGCAGGCCAGGGCCGCACCGAACTGATCACCCCGCCCCACGTGCCCGAACAACTCCCCGCCCTCGTCGAATACGACCGGACCTTCGCCTACGCCAAGCACACCTGGAAGTCCGCCGTCGGCACCCCCCAGCGCGTCACCGCAGCCACGTTCGCCTCCTGGTCCCAGAAACAACAGGCCAAAGCCCTCTTCGGCTCCGGCCACTGGCACGTCCGCGTCACCGTCCCCACCACCTGGCAGCACGTCGGGATCCTCCCTGCCCCCGCACCCGGCGACCGCGCCTGGAACTACCCCCACCACCCCGGCACCACCTACACCACCTGGGCCGGAGCACCCGAAATTTATACAGCCCTCACCAACCCCATCACCCCATGGAAGATCGAAATCCTCGACGGAATCCTCTGGCAGGACGGCAAACCCCTCGACGACTGGGCCAAAAAACTCAAAGAAGCCTGGGCCGCCCTCGCCGCCCAAGCCAACCTCCACGGAGACCCCAGTCAACGCCTCGCCGCCCACCTCGCCTCCCGCGCCGTCCGCTCCCTCCTCCTCTACGGCATCGGCGCCTTCGCCCAA
>NZ_JBEOUD010000059.1:0-39425 GCF_040303865.1 Streptomyces sp. NPDC094034
GGTTTTGGTTTGTTGCGGTATTTGAATGCGGAGACGGGTGTGGTGCTGGAGGGGGGAGCGCGGCCTGAGATTGGGTTCAATTATCTGGGCCGGTTTGGTGTGGGTGGTGATGGTGGTGGTGCGTGGCAGATTGCTCCTGAGTCGGTGGCGTTGGGCAGTGGGTTGGATCCGCGGATGCCGGTTCCTCATGCGTTGGAGATCAATGCGGTGGTCCGGGATGGTGAGGCGGGTCCGTGTCTGCAGGTGTCCTGGTCGTGGGTGCCGGGTGTGCTTGAGGAACGCGATGTTGTTGAGGTGTCGGGGTTGTTCGTCGAGGCGTTGGCGGCGATCACCCGTCACGCGTCCGATCCCGACGCGGGTGGATACACGCCTTCCGATCTTCCCCTGGTCTCCCTGAACCAGGCAGAAATTGATCAACTCGAACAGCTGTGGAGGAACGACAAGTGAAGCGGAATGAATTGGAAGACATTCTTCCGTTGGCTCCTCTGCAGGAGGGTCTGCTCTTCCACGCTCTCTACGACGAGCAGGCACTGGACGTCTACACGACGCAGATGTCTTTCCTCATAGAAGGACCGCTGAATGTCGCGGCTCTGAAGGCGTCCGCCCGAGTCGTTCTCAAGCGGCACAAGAACCTGCGCGCCGCCTTCATGCACGAGGGTCTGCGGCAGCCGGTCCAGGTCATCCCCAAGCAGATCGACGTGCCTTGGGAGGAGATCGACTTTTCGGGCCTGGACGCCGACAGCCAGGAGACCGCGATCGAGGCATGGCTGGAGCAGGACCGGAGGCGGCGTTTTGAGCTGTCCGTCCCGCCGCTGTTGCGGTTCACGCTGATCCGGCTCGGTCACCAGCGGTTCCGGCTGGAGTTCACGAGCCACCACCTGCTGCTGGACGGGTGGTCGCTGCCCGTGCTGATGCGCGACCTGATGACTGCCTATGAGCATGGAGGCCGCGGTGACGGCCTGGCGCCTGTGAGGCCCTACCGGGATTATCTGGCGTGGGTGGCGGGACAGGATCGTGGTGCGGCCGAGGAGGCGTGGCGGCGGTCTCTTGCGGGTGTGGAGGAAGCGACCCGGCTCGCCTCGGTGCACGCCCGTGCGTCGCAGTCGGCTCCCGAACACATCACCGTACGTCTGTCGGAGGAGTTGGCCGTTGCGCTGACGAGTGTGGCGCGGGGCTGTGGGGTCACGTTGAACACCGTGGTTCAGCAGGCGTGGGCGGTGCTGCTCGGGCATATGACGGGTCAGGACGATGTGGTCTTCGGCGCGACCGTCGCGGGACGCCCGGCTCAGATCCCTGGCATCGAGTCGATGGTCGGCCTGTTCATCAATACCGTGCCGGTACGGGTACGCCTGAAGCCTGCCGAATCGGTGCGGGAGGCGCTGGTGCGGCTCCAGGACGAACAGAGTGCCCTCCTGGCCCACCAGCACCTCAAACTCACCGACATCCACAAACTGACCCCGGCCGACGAACTCTTCGACACCGTCGTCGTCTTCGAGAACTACCCGACCGGTGTCGTACCGAGGGCCGCGGAGGCGGTTGATGCCATCCGCGTCGAACGGCTGGAAGGGCGGAACAGCACGCACTATCCGCTCAGTCTGATCGTGATGCCCGGAGACGAGTTCCGGCTGCGACTCGACTACCGGCCCGACCTCTTCGACCGGGCGGCAGTGGAACAGATCGGGTCCCAGCTGACCCGGGTGCTGGAAGCGACCACCACCGGACTCGATGACGCGGTGGGACGCTTCGACCTGCTCGGCGCCGCAGAGAAGCACCGGATATTGGCCGAGTGGAACGACACGGCCCGCGAGACACCTGCTGCGCTGCTCCCGGAACTGATCGAGAAGCAGACGGCACACACTCCGCACGCGCCGGCCCTGATCAGCAGTGGGGTCGAGTTGTCGTATGGGGAGTTGAATGCCCGCGCGAATCGTCTGGCTCGTCATCTGGTGGCGTGCGGTGCGGGTCCGGAGAAGCTCGTCGCCGTCGCGCTGCCCAGGTCGGCCGACCTGGTGGTTGCGCTGCTCGCGGTGCTGAAGAGCGGTGCCGGATACGTCCCGCTGGATCCGGACTACCCCTCTGACCGCATCGCGTATGTGCTGGCTGATGCCGAGCCCGTGCTGGTGATCACCGATACGGAGACCTCACCCGGCTTGCCCGACACCGATGTGCCTCGTGTGCTCCTGGACGACGACGAGGTCGTACAGGTGGTCGCCACGGCCAATGCGTCCGACCTGTCCGATGGTGATCGGTTGTCTTCGGTGCTGTCCGCGCATCCGGCGTATGTGATTTATACGTCGGGTTCGACGGGTCGGCCGAAGGGTGTGGTGGTGTCGCATGGGGCGTTGGTGGGGTTTTTGGCGGCGGCGGGTGTGCGGTGTGGGTTGGATTCGTCCGACCGGTTGTTGGCGGTGACGACGGTTGCGTTTGATATTGCGGTGTTGGAGTTGTTTCTGCCGTTGGTTGGTGGTGCGTGTGTGGTGGTTGCGGGGCGGGAGGAGGTTCGGGATCCGTTTGTGCTGGGTGGGCTGGTGCGTGGGTCGGGTGTGTCGGTGATGCAGGCGACTCCGTCGTTGTGGCAGGTGTTGGTGGCGGAGGTTCCTGGGTCTGTGCGGGGTCTGCGGATGCTGGTGGGTGGTGAGGCGCTGCCTTCGGTGTTGGCGGAGGGTATGTGTGGGTTGGGTCGTGAGGTGGTGAACCTGTATGGGCCGACTGAGGCGACGGTGTGGGTGACGTCGTGTGTGGTGGGTGGTGGGTCTGGTGGTCTGTTGCCGCCGGCGATCGGTGATGCGTTCGCCAATACGCGGGTGTATGTGCTGGATGGGGGTTTGTCGCCGGTTCCGGTGGGGGTGGCGGGTGAGCTGTATGTGGCGGGTGCGCAGTTGGCTCGGGGGTATCTGGGGCGTCCGGGTTTGACGGCGGAGCGGTTCGTTGCCGATCCGTTTGCTGTGGTCGCGGGTTCGCGGATGTACCGCACGGGTGATGTGGTGCGGTGGTCGGTGGACGGGGTTTTGGAGTTTGTGGGGCGTGCTGATGCGCAGGTGAAGGTGCGGGGTTTCCGTATCGAGCCGGGCGAGATCGAAGCCGTTCTCGCTGGGCATGAGCAGGTTGCCCAGGCGGCTGTCGTCGTACGGGAGGACGACCCCGGCGACAAGCGCCTCGTCGCCTATGTCGTGCCCGCGGCGGGAGCGGACGGGGCACCGGCGGATTCGGCGTCTCTGCTACGTCAGCACGTGTCCGAGCACGTGCCGGACTACATGGTGCCCTCGGCGTTCGTGGTGCTTGACGCCCTGCCGCTGACGCCGAACGGCAAGCTTGACCGGCGGGCCCTGCCGGCGCCGGAGTACGTCGTGGCCACCGCCGGGCGGGGGCCGCGGTCGCCGCGGGAGGAGATCCTGTGCGGTCTGTTCGCCGAGGTCCTCGCTGTCGAGTCCGTGTCGATCGACGACGGTTTCTTCGATCTCGGTGGGCATTCGTTGCTGGCGACCCGGCTGGTGAGCCGGATCCGGACGGTCCTGGGGGTGGAGGTCGGCATCCGGTCCTTGTTCGAGGCCCCGACCGTTGCGGGGTTGGTGGACCGACTCGATGAAGGTGACCGGGTCCGTGAGCCGCTGGTACGGCGGGTGCGGCCGGAGGTTCTTCCGGTGTCGTTCGCCCAGCGCCGCCTGTGGTTTCTGGGTCAGCTTGAGGGTGTGTCGGCGACGTACAACATTCCGCTCGTGTTGCGTCTGACCGGCGCTTTGGACGTGGAGGCGCTGCGGGCCGCGCTGGCGGACGTCGCGGGTCGGCATGAGAGCCTGCGGACGGTGTTTCCGCAGGTGGACGGCGAGCCGCGGCAGCATGTCCTGGCGGGTGCCGAGGCGGTCCCGGAGTGCGTCGTTGAGCGGGTCTCGGAAGCCGGAGTTCCGGCCGCTGTCGGGGCAGTGGTCACCGCCGGTTTCGATCTGGAGCGGGACCTACCGTGGCGGGTTCGGGTGCTGGACGTCACCGACGCCCCCGGCGAGTGCCTGCTGGTCATGGTGGTGCATCACATCGCGGCCGACGCCTGGTCGATGAGGCCCCTGGTCAGGGACCTGTCCGTCGCATACGTGGCTCGCCGCCAGGGTAAAGCCCCGGCGTGGGGTGAACTCCCGGTGCAGTACGCCGACTACACCTTGTGGCAGCGCGAGATTCTCGGTGACGAGAACGACCCGGACAGCGTGATCGCCGCCCAAGAAGGCTACTGGAAGCAGGCCCTGACCGATCTTCCGGAGCAACTGGAGCTGCCGGTCGACCACCCCCGGCCCGTCGTGGCCTCCCATGAGGGTGCATCGGTCGGTGTACGGGTCTCGGCCGAAACGCACGCCCGTCTGGTGGAGCTGTCGCGTTCCTGCGGGGCGAGCGTGTTCATGACGGTGCAGGCGGCGCTGGCGGTGCTGTTGTCGAAGATGGGCGCCGGGGAGGACATTCCGATCGGGACGCCGGTGGCCGGTCGTACCGATGACGCGCTCGATGATTTGGTCGGGTTCTTCGTGAACACGCTGGTCCTGCGGACCGACTTGTCGGGCGACCCGACGTTCCGGCAAGTGGTGGAGCGCGTCCGGGAAGCCGACCTCGCCGCGTACGCCCACCAGGACGTGCCGTTCGAGCGATTGGTGGAGATCCTCAACCCGGCGCGCTCCATGGCCCGCCACCCCCTCTTCCAAGTCATGCTCACCGTGCGGCACCGTGCACCGCTCCTCTCCACCTTCCGCAGTGCCATGGCCGGATCGACGACCGAATCGATACTCGAACTGCCCGACCTGGCCGTACGGCAGGAGCCGGTGGAGGGGACGGTCGCGAAGTTCGATCTGTCCATCAGCCTGAGTGAGACCCACACCGACAGCACGCCCGCAGGGCTCGAAGGGAGCCTGGACTACCGCACCGACCTGTTCGACACGGCTACCGTCGAACATCTCGCCCGACGACTGGTCCAGCTCCTCGACGCCGTCGTCACCTCCCCTGACGCCCCCCTCCGTCAGGTAGACGTCCTTGGGACGGCCGAACGCGAAAGGGTCCTGCACGCCTGGAACGACACAGCGCGCGAAAGGCCCGGGGCGACACTCACCCAGCTGTTCGAAGCTCACGTTGCACGGACCCCCGACGCGTCAGCAGTGGTGAGCGACGGGCTTGAGCTCACCTATGCGCAACTGAACGAGCGCGCGGATCGACTGGCGCGCCATCTCGCCGCCAAGGGCGCCGGACCCGAGCGCGCAGTCGGTCTGTGGATGGAGCGGTCCGCTGACCTGGTGACCACGCTGCTGGCCGTACTGAAGACCGGTGCCCACTACGTACCGCTGCATGAGGGCCACCCGCCGAGCCGACGTCGGCTGGTCATGGCAGACTGCGCCGCTGAACTGCTGGTGACGGACCGTCCGGCGGAAGCCGCCGAGTTCGCGGGAACGGCCGAGATCATCTACTGCGATGAAGTCCTCAGGGCGGCTTCCGCGTCGGGACCGGTGAGGCCGGCCGGTGCTGCTGGTGCGGACGGACTCGCCTACGTGATGTACACATCCGGGTCGACCGGTGAACCCAAGGGCGTGGCCGCCACCCACCGCGGCGTCGCGGACCTCGTGCTGGACCGCTGCTGGGCGACGGACAACCACGAGCGCGTCCTTTTCCACTCGCCGTATGCCTTCGATGCCTCGACGTTCGAGCTGTGGGCCCCTCTGCTCTCCGGCGCGACCATCGTCGTGGCTCCTCCAGGAAACCTGGACGCCCCGTCCCTGGAACAGCTGATCAAGGTTCACGACATCACGGGCGTCGTTCTCACGGCGGGACTGTTCCGCGTCATAGCCGAAGAGGTCCCGACCTGCCTCGCCCAGCTGCGTGAGGTGTTGACGGGTGGTGATGTGGTGTCGCCGGTGGCGGTGCGGAGGGTGGTGGAGGTGTGTCCGGGCACGGTGGTGCGGGTGTTGTACGGGCCGACGGAGATCACCTTGTGTGCGACGCAGTTCGAGGTTCCGGTGGGTGCGGTCGTGGGTGGTTCGGTGCCGATCGGTCGGCCGATGGACAACACGCGGGTGTATGTGCTGGATGGGGCTTTGTCGCCGGTTCCGGTGGGTGTGGCGGGTGAGTTGTATATCGCTGGGACAGGTGTGGCCCGGGGGTATGTGGGGCGTCCGGGTTTGACGGCGGAGCGGTTCGTTGCCGATCCGTTTGCTGTGGTGGCGGGTTCGCGGATGTACCGGACCGGGGATGTGGTGCGGTGGTCGGTGGATGGCGTGCTGGAGTTTGTGGGGCGTGCTGATGCGCAGGTGAAGGTGCGGGGTTTCCGTATCGAGCCGGGTGAGATCGAGGCGGTGCTGGCGGAGCACGTGCTGGTGGCGCAGAGCGCGGTGGTGGTGCGTGAGGACTCTCCGGGTGACAAGCGGCTCACCGCCTACGTGGTGCCCGCCGCGGGAACCGTGGCGGATCCGGCCGTGCTGCGCGGGCTCGTCGCGCAGCGGTTGCCGGACTACATGGTCCCCTCCGCCATCGTTCCCCTTGATGCCCTGCCTCTCACACCGAACGGGAAGTTGGATCGGCGGGCGCTGCCGGCCCCGGATTACACGCGGGGTGGTGCCGGGCGTGGGCCGCGTTCGCCGCGGGAGGGGATCTTGTGCGGTTTGTTTGCCGAGGTTCTGGGTGTGGAGTCGGTGTCGATCGATGACGGGTTCTTCGAGTTGGGTGGGCATTCGTTGTTGGCGACCCGGCTGGTGAGCCGGATCCGGACGGTCCTGGGGGTGGAGGTCAGCATCCGGTCGTTGTTCGAGGCTCCGTCTGTGGCGGGGTTGGTGGGGCGGTTTGGTGAGGGTGGTCGGGTTCGGGAGTCGTTGGGGCGGCGGGTGCGGCCGGAGGTTCTTCCGGTGTCGTTCGCGCAGCGCCGTCTGTGGTTCCTGGGTCAGCTTGAGGGTGTGTCGGCGACGTACAACATTCCGCTCGTGTTGCGTCTGACGGGTGTGTTGGATGTGGGGGCGTTGCGGGGTGCGCTGGCGGATGTCGCGGGTCGGCACGAGAGTCTGCGGACGGTGTTCCCGCAGGTGGACGGGGAGCCGTGGCAGGAGATTCGGCGGGGTGCGGCGGGTGTTCCCGATGTCGTCGTGAAGGCTGTGCCGGCCGGCGGTGTCGCTGCCGCAGTGGTGGGTGTGACGGGTGCCGGGTTTGATCTGGAGCGGGATCTGCCGTGGCGGGTGCGTCTGCTGGAGGTCACCGATGCGCCTGGTGAGTGGGTGTTGGTGATGGTGGTCCATCACATTGCGGCGGACGGCTCGTCCATGACGCCACTGGCGAAGGATCTCTCGCGGGCGTATGCGGCCCGTTGCCGGGGACATGCGCCGGGGTGGGAGGAGTTGCCGGTGCAGTATGCGGACTACACGTTGTGGCAGCGTGAGGTGCTGGGTGACGAGGGTGATCCGGACAGTGTGATCGCGGCCCAGGTCGCGTACTGGAAGCAGGCCCTGGCCGGCCTTCCGGAGCAGTTGGAGCTGCCGGTGGATTACCCGCGCCCCGCGATCGCGTCGCACAAGGGTGCTTCCGTGGACGTGCACGTACCGGCCGAAGTCCACGCCCGTCTGGTGGAACTGTCGCGTTCCTGCGGCGCGAGTGTGTTCATGACCGTGCAGGCCGCGTTGGCGGTGCTGCTGTCGAAGATGGGTGCCGGGGAGGACATTCCGATCGGGACGCCGGTCGCGGGTCGTACCGATGACGCGCTCGATGATCTGGTCGGATTCTTCGTGAACACGCTCGTGCTGCGGACCGACCTGTCGGGCGATCCGACGTTCCGGGACGTGGTCGAACGGGTTCGGGAGGCGGACCTGGCCGCGTTCACGCACGAGGACGTGCCGTTCGAGCGATTGGTGGAGATCCTCAACCCGGCGCGCTCCATGGCCCGCCACCCCCTCTTCCAAGTCATGCTCACCTTCCAGAACGTCGCCAGGCCCGATCTCGACCTGCCTGGTCTGACCGTTCGTGGAGAACAGGTCGAAGGCGCGGTGGCCAAGTTCGATCTGTCTGTCAGCATGGGTGAACTCCGGGACGAGAACGGAGCACCCGCAGGACTGCAAGGACAGCTGGACTACCGCACCGACCTGTTCGCGGAGACCACTGTCCAGAGTCTTGCGGATCGCCTGGTGCGCGTGCTGGAAGCCGTCACCGCCGATCCCGATGCGGCGATCCGTTCCGTCAGTGTGGTCGGTGCCGAGGAGCGACACCGGATCCTGACCGACTGGAACGCAACTGCTTGTGACGTTCCGTACGGGACGCTGCCCGAGCTCTTCCAGGCGCAGGTGGCGCGTACTCCTGGTGCCGTTGCTGTGGTGTGTGGTGGTGTCGAGCTGTCGTATGCGGAGTTGAACGCTCGGGCGAATCGTCTGGCTCGTCATCTGGTGGGGTGTGGTGCGGGTCCGGAGCGCTTGGTGGCGGTGGCGTTGCCGAGGTCGGTCGACCTTGTTGTGGCGTTGCTGGCGGTGTTGAAGAGCGGTTCGGGTTATGTGCCGGTGGATCCGGAGTATCCGGCGGACCGGATCGCTTACATACTTGCGGATGCCGAACCCGTTGTGGTTCTGACGGAAGCGGTTGCGGAGGCCTTGTTGCCCCGGGACGGCGCCGTGCCGTGTCTGTTGCTCGGTGATCCCGAAGTCCGGCAGGCCGTGGCCGGCCGGGACAGCGGAGACCTGTCCGATGGTGATCGCGTGTGTTCGCTGCTGCCTGCGCACCCTGCGTATGTGATCTATACGTCGGGTTCGACGGGGCGGCCGAAGGGTGTGATGGTCGAGCACGGCAGCGTGGTGAACCTTGCTTCGTGGGCTGCTGAGGGGCTTGGTTCGGGGCGGCTGGAGGATGTCTGCGCGTCGACGTCGCTCAACTTCGATGTGTCGGTGTTCGAGATCATGGCTCCGCTGCTTGCCGGCGGCAGGGTCCACCTGATCCGGGATCTACTTGCATTCGGCGAAGAGGCTGTCGGGGGGACCGGTCGGCCGTTGGTGAGCGGTGTGCCTTCGGTGTTCTCAAGTGTGCTGGAGCGTGCGCCGGATGCGGATGCGGCAACGGTTGTCATGGCGGGTGAGGCGATTTCGCCGATTGTTGCCAGGAAGGTCCGTTCGGCCTTTCCTGTGGCTCGCGTTGCGAACTGTTATGGGCCCACTGAGGCCACTGTCTATGCGACTTCGTGGTACACCGATGCCGAGCTGCCGGATGCGATTCCGATCGGGCGTCCGGTGTGGAATACGCGGGTGTATGTGCTGGATGGGGGTTTGTCGCCGGTTCCGGTGGGTGTGGCGGGTGAGTTGTATATCGCTGGGACGGGTGTGGCTCGGGGGTATGTGGGGCGTCCGGGTTTGACGGCGGAGCGGTTTGTGGCGGATCCGTTTGCTGTGGTGGCGGGTTCGCGGATGTACCGCACGGGTGATGTGGTGCGGTGGTCGGTGGATGGGGTTTTGGAGTTTGTGGGGCGTGCTGATGCGCAGGTGAAGGTGCGGGGTTTCCGTATCGAGCCGGGCGAGATCGAGGCTGTTCTCGCTGGGCATGAGCAGGTTGCTCAGGCGGCGGTGGTTGTGCGGGAGGACTCTCCTGGTGACAAGCGTCTTGTCGCCTACGTCGTGTCTGCGGCGGAGGACTTCGATGCCGCTGTTCTGCGTCGGTATGTGGGGGAGCGGTTGCCGGATTACATGGTGCCCTCCGCCTTCGTCCCCCTGGATGCCCTGCCCCTGACCCTGAACGGGAAGTTGGACCGGCGGGCGCTGCCTGTTCCCGTATATGCCGCGGATGTGTCGGGGCGGGCGCCGCGGACGGCGCGTGAGGAAGTCTTGTGCGGGTTGTTTGCCGATGTTCTGGGTGTGGAGTCGGTGTCGATTGATGACAGTTTCTTTGTCCTCGGCGGGCATTCGTTGCTGGCGACCCGGCTGGTGAGCCGGATCCGGACGATCCTCGGGGTGGAGGTCAGCATCCGGTCCTTGTTCGAGGCCCCGACCGTCGCGGGCCTAGTGGTCCAGCTCGGTGAGGGGGGTCAGCTCCGTGAGCCGTTGGAACGGCGGATGCGGCCGGAGGTTCTTCCGGTGTCCTTCGCGCAGCGCCGCCTGTGGTTCCTGGGTCAGCTTGAGGGTGTCTCGGCGACGTACAACATCCCCCTCGCTCTGCGTCTGACCGGCGCTCTGGACGTGGAGGCGCTGCGGGCCGCGCTCGCGGATGTCGCCGGTCGGCACGAGAGTCTGCGCACCGTGTTCCCGCAGGTGGACGGGGAGCCGTGGCAGGAGATTCGGCGGGGCGCCGCGGGTGCTCCCGATGTCGTCGTGGAGGCAGTGGCCACCGATCGTGTCGCTGCGGCAGTGGTGGGTGTGACGGGTGCCGGGTTTGATCTGGAGCGGGATCTGCCGTGGCGGGTGCGTCTGCTGGAGGTCACCGATGTTCCTGGTGAGTGGGTGTTGGTGATGGTGGTCCATCACATTGCGGCGGACGGCTGGTCGATGGCGCCGCTGGCGAAGGATCTTTCGCAGGCGTATGCGGCCCGTTGCCAGGGACGTGCACCGGCATGGCAGGAGCTGCCGGTGCAGTACGCGGACTACACGTTGTGGCAGCGTGAGGTGCTGGGTGACGAGGGTGATCCGGACAGTGTGATCGCGGCCCAGGTCGCGTACTGGAAGCAGGCCCTGGCCGGCCTTCCGGAGCAGCTGGAGCTCCCCGTCGACTACCCGCGCCCCGCGATCGCGTCGCACAAGGGTGCTTCCGTGGACGTGCACGTACCGGCCGAAGTCCACGCCCGGCTGGTGGAACTGTCGCGTTCCTGCGGCGCGAGTGTGTTCATGACCGTGCAGGCGGCGCTGGCGGTGCTGCTGTCGAAGATGGGCGCCGGGGAGGACATTCCGATCGGGACGCCGGTCGCGGGTCGTACCGATGACGCGCTCGATGATTTGGTCGGATTCTTCGTGAACACGCTGGTTCTGCGGACCGACCTGTCGGGTGACCCGACGTTCCGGCAGGTGGTGGAGCGCGTCCGGGAAGCCGACCTCGCCGCGTACGCCCACCAGGACGTGCCGTTCGAGCGATTGGTGGAGATCCTCAACCCGGCGCGCTCCATGGCCCGCCACCCCCTCTTCCAAGTCATGCTCACCTTCCACAACAACGCGCAATCCGACCTCGACCTGCCCGGCGTCCAGACGCAGGCCGAAGCTGCCGGCGAGATGGCAGCCAGGTTCGACCTGTCGTTCAGCCTGGGAGAAAGCCAGGCGAGCGACGGCGTACCGGCCGGCCTCGCGGGGCGGCTCGACTACCGCACCGATCTGTTCGAGCGCACCACCGTCGAGCAACTCGCCGAGCGGCTGTCCCTGCTCCTCGAAACCGTCACGCGCGCACCCGACCAGCCGATTCGGAGTGTGAGTGTGCTTGCTGGCGATGAGCGTCGGCGGGTGCTGGTCGAGTGGAACGACACGGTTCGTGAGGTTCCGGACGTGTCGTTGCCGGAGCTGATCGAGGCGCAGGTGGTTCGCACTCCGGACGCGCTGGCCGTGGTCAGTGGTGGTGTCGAGCTGTCGTATGCGGAGTTGAACGCTCGGGCGAATCGTCTGGCTCGTCATCTGGTGGCGTGTGGTGCGGGTCCGGAGAGGTTCGTCGCCGTCGCTCTGCCGAGGTCGGTCGACCTTGTTGTGGCGTTGCTGGCGGTGTTGAAGAGCGGTTCGGGTTATGTGCCGGTGGATCCGGAGTATCCGGCGGACCGGATCGCTTACATGCTTGCGGACGCCGGGCCGGTTTTGGTGGTCACGGATACGGCCACGGAGGCCTTGTTGCCCCGGGACGGCGCCGCACGGTACTTGCTGCTCGATGATCCCGAAGTCCGGCGGGCCGTGGGTGGCCGGGACGGCGGAGACCTGTCCGATGGTGATCGGCTGTCTTCGCTGGTGTCTGCGCATCCGGCGTATGTGATTTATACGTCGGGTTCGACGGGTCGGCCGAAGGGTGTGGTGGTGTCGCATGCGGCGTTGGTGAATTACGTGGTGCGGTGTCCGGAGGCGTATCCGGGTCTTGCGGGTTCGACGTTGTGGCATGCCTCGGTGTCGTTCGATGCGGGGGTGACCGGTCTGTACGGGGCTTTGGTCGCCGGTGGGTGTGTGGTGGTGGCGGCGCTGGACTCTGTCTCTGTCGAGGGGGGTGCGGGTGCCGGGTTGCCGGTGTCGTTCCTGAAGGTGACGCCGAGTCATCTGCCGGTTCTGGAGGGTGCTGGTGGTGGGTTTGTGCCGGTGGGCCAGTTGATGCTGGGCGGGGAGGAGATTCCTGTTCATGCGGTGATGCGGTGGCGTGGGGCTCATCCGGGGGTGTCGGTGGTGGCGCATTACGGTCCGACCGAGGCGACCGTGGGGTGCACGGACTATCCGGTGCCGGCTGATGCGGTGCTGTCCGCGGGTGACGGCACGGTGCCGATCGGTCGTCCGGTGTGGAATACGCGGGTGTATGTGCTGGATGGGGGTTTGTCGCCGGTTCCGGTGGGGGTGGCGGGTGAGCTGTATGTGGCGGGTGCGCAGTTGGCCCGGGGGTATCTGGGGCGTCCGGGTTTGACGGCGGAGCGGTTCGTTGCCGATCCGTTTGCCGTGGTCGCGGGTTCGCGGATGTACCGCACCGGGGATGTGGTGCGCTGGTCGGCCGATGGGGTGCTGGAGTTCGTGGGGCGTGCTGATGCGCAGGTGAAGGTGCGGGGTTTCCGTATCGAGCCGGGCGAGATCGAAGCGGTCCTGGCGGAGCACGCGTCGGTCGCGCGGAGCGTGGTCGTGGTGCGGGAGGACACTCCGGGCGACAAGCGGCTCACCGCCTACGCGGTGCCCGTCGCCGGCGAAGCGGTACCGGCTGATCTGTTGCGTCGGCATGTGGCGGACCGGCTGCCGGATTACATGGTGCCCTCCGCGTTCGTCACCCTCGACGCGCTGCCGTTGACACCGAACGGGAAGCTCGACCGCAACGCCCTGCCGGCTCCCGAACACACCATGGACGAGTCGGGGCGGTCGCCGCGCTCGCCGCGGGAAGAGATCCTGTGCGGCCTGTTCGCCGAGGTCCTCGGCGTCGAGTCCGTGTCGATCGACGACGGTTTCTTCGATCTCGGCGGGCATTCGTTGCTGGCGACCCGGCTGGTGAGCCGGATCCGCACCGTCCTCGGGGTGGAGGTCGGCATCCGGTCCTTGTTCGAGGCCCCGACCGTCGCCGGGCTCGCGGAGCGACTCGACGAAGGCGATGTCTCGGACCCGTTCGACGCACTGTTCCCTCTGCGTCGGCAGGGCTCGGACAGCCCTCTCTTCTGTGTGCACCCCGTGGCGGGTCTGAGCTGGTGCTATGTCGGCCTGCTCAAGGAGTTGCCGGCAGATCTGCCGATCTACGGCCTACAGTCCCGGGGCGTGGGCGGCGGGGAACCCGCCGCCACGGTCGAGGAGATGGCCGTCGAGTACGCGCAGATCATCCGCTCCGTCCAGCCCGATGGGCCGTACCGTCTCCTGGGGTGGTCCTTCGGAGGGCTCGTCGCGCACGCAGTGGCCGAGGAGCTCCAGAAGCAGCAGGAGGTCGGTCTCCTCGCGGTCGTCGATGCCTATCCGCCGTCGTCCCAGGCGTCCGTTGTGGAGGACGACCGGCAGAGCCTCATCAGAGCCCTCGCCGAGGCTGCCGGTCTCGCTCTCCCCGAAGAAGTTGCCGTGGGTGCCGACGCCGTGGGCGTCGACGCCGAGGGGGTCTCACACCTGCTCGAAGCCTACGCAGCCGACCAGATGGGCGAGGTGGCACGGAGCCTCGACATCGACGTCGACCAGGCAGCGGGCCTGATCGACGTGATCGAGAACAACCGCAGGCTCGCCCGGTCCCTGACACCCGGTGTCGTGGAAGGAGACCTCCTCTTCTTCCGTGCGGGTGTCGACAACCTCATGCCGATGACCGGTCGTGAGGCGTGGACTCCCCATGTCACAAACGGAGTTGATGAACACGTGATTGAATGTGATCACGTCGGCATGATGCAACCCGAGCCGCTTGAGCACATCGGCCGGATACTCCGGGACCGGTTGAAGCCCGGAAGAAGGCCGGCCGACGGCCTCTGACCGCAGCAGGGGACAGGGCGCGGACACACGCGCCGCGCGCTGTCTCTCCGTACGGCCTTCCGAGCCGGGTGTGTCCGGGCCCAGCGCCACTCCCTTGCCGCTGCCGTACGCATGCACGCGCACACCTGACATCGGGAGTGCTTTTGTCCTTTCTTCTTCTCGTAAACGCTGTCTCGTCACTCAGGAGAACTGGAGTTTCCATGACGTCTTCCCAGGCCAACACAATCGTCGACGACTTCGAGCTGGACTACGTCGAGATGTACGTCCGCGATGTGGACGAGCAGGTCGCTGTGTGGCGTGACTCCTACGGGTTCGTGGAGGTCGCAGTCGGTGGTTCCCCGGAGCAGGGCTACCGGTCCAGTGTGATGAGCCAGGGCGCGATGAAGCTCGTCCTGACGGAGGCGACGACGGAGCAGCATCCCGCCTCCGACTACGTATTCGCCCACGGTGACGGCATCGCCGACATCGCCCTGCGCACGGGTGATGTGCGCAGGGCGTTCCGCCAGGCCGTCGACAACGGCGCGCAGGCCCTGGCCGAACCCGTGGAGCACGCGGGAGACGACGTTGCGGTCAGTGCGACCGTCTCCGGATTCGGCGACGTCGTGCACACCCTGGTGCAGCGGCGTTCGGGCCAGGAGGCCGGATTGCCCGCCGGGTTCCGTCGGCTCCCCGGCGTCGGGGAGCCGACTCACACCGCGGCCGCGGACGGGTTGCGCCTCCTGGAGATCGACCACTTCGCCGTGTGCGCGAACGTCGGCGAGCTGGACGCGATAGTGGAGCGGTACGAGAAGTCGTTGGGGTTCGACGAGATCTTCGCGGAACGGATCGTCGTCGGCGAGCAGGCGATGCTGTCCAAAGTGGTGCAGAGCAAGTCGGGCCAGGTAACCTTCACGATCCTCCAGCCCGATCCCGAGGCGGACCCCGGTCAGATAGACGAGTTCCTCAAGAACCACGTCGGGTCGGGTGTGCAACACGTGGCCTTCGCCGCAGACGACGTGGTGCGGTCCGTCGGGGCGCTGGCCGGCCGCGGCGTGGAGTTCCTCACCACCCCGGACGCGTACTACAGCCTTCTTGAGCAGCGCATCTCCCTGAGTAAGCACTCCCTGGAGAGCCTGCGCGAGCTGAACATCCTCGTCGATGAGGACCACGCCGGGCAGTTGTTCCAGATATTCGCGCGCTCCACCCACCCGCGGAGCACCCTCTTCTTCGAGGTGATCGAGAGGCGCGGTGCGGAGACCTTCGGCAGTGCCAACATCAAGGCGCTGTACGAGGCAGTGGAGTTGGAGCGCCTCGCGAACCAGAGCACGTCCCTGTGACGCCCGCCGCGCGGGCCACCGGGCCGTGGACCGTCGACCGTGTGCACTGCTTGGAGGACATGCGACAGGCAGCGCGGAAAGTCCTGCCCGCGGAAGTGTGGGACTTCGTCTCCGGTGGCAGTGGCGGCGAGGTCACGCTGGCCGCCAACCGTGCGGCATTGCGGCGGATCGCCCTCGTACCGCGAGTTCTTCGCGACGTGGCGCACTGCGACCCGCGGACGTCGCTGTTCGGGGTGCGGCACGCCATGCCGGTGGCCGTCGCCCCGATCGCGTATCACAAGCTCGTCCACCCGGAAGGCGAGTTGGCGGCCGCGCGGGCGGCCAAGGCGGCGGGAGTGCCCTTCACCGCCAGCACCCTGAGCAGCTGCACGATCGAGGAGATCACCGGGATCGGCGGCACCGTCTGGTTCCAGTTGTACTGGTTGCGCGACCGGAAGAAGACCTTCGAGCTGGTCGAACGTGCGGAGGCCGCGGGGTGCGCGGCGCTGATGCCGACCGTGGACGTGCCCTGGATGGGACGTCGGCTACGGGACGTCCGCAACCGGTTCACCCTGCCCCCGGGGGTGGAGGCAGCCAACCTGACGTGGGGATCGGGCTCCGAGGCCCATCGGGCGCCGGCGTCCGGATCCGCGCTGGCCTCCCACACCGGATCGGCTTTCACCCCCTCCCTGACCTGGGCGGACATCGAGGAACTGCGGCGCCGCACGAAGTTGCCGATCGTTCTCAAAGGGGTGCTCGCACCGCAGGATGCGAGACGCGCCGTTGATGTCGGCGCGGATGGCATCGTCGTGTCCAACCACGGCGGCCGGCAGTTGGACGGCGCGGTCGCCGGCGTCGACGTTCTCGCGGAGATCGCCACGGAGACCGGCGGTGGTTGCCGGGTGCTGCTGGACAGCGGCATCCGCAGCGGAACCGACGTACTGCGAGCCCTCGCGCTGGGAGCCGACGGTGTCCTCGTGGGGCGCCCGGCGCTGTGGGGGCTCGCCGCGGCGGGAGAGCGGGGCGTCGGCCGCGTCCTGGACTTGCTGGCGGAGGAACTGCGTGACGCCCTCGGCCTCGCGGGATGCGACGGAGTGAAGGCCGCCAGGGAGATCCGGACCGTACTGCGGCCCTAGGGCCGATGCGCCTGCGGAGGACGTGCCGGTGCCGACCCTCAGACAAGGAAATGCGAAATGGAGAAACGGGTGAGCCGCCACTACACGGTGTTCTGTCCGTTGTGCGGACAGCGCGGCCAGGACGATGGCATGACACTGTCGTGCAGCCGCGATCACGGGCCGGCGCTGCTCCGGTCCGACTACGAGGTGAAGGAATTCGCGCCGCGGTCCGATGACGAGGGGCTGTTCCGATACCGGGACTGGCTCCCGGTCACCAGGACGTTCCCGACGACGGCCCGCACAGCCGTGTTCCAGAGCGAGGAACTCTCCGTCCAACTCGGCCTGCCGAACCTCTGGATCGCCTTCAACGGGTACTGGCCGGAGCGCGGCGCGTTCCTCGAAACGGCGACGTTCAAGGAGTTGGAGGCGTGCGCGGTCCTGGGGCGTCTGCCGTCAGATCCGCCGGTGCTCGTCGTGGCTTCCGCCGGCAACACTGCCGCGGCCTTCGCCTCGATCTGCTCACGCCACCACCAACCGTGCCTTCTGATCGTGCCCCGGCGCGGCCTGGACAGGATGAGGTTTCGGGCACCGCTGGACCCGACGGTGAGGCTTGTGGTGCTGGACGGCGCCGACTACTCCGACGCGATAGCAGTCGCCGAGTCGGTGGCCGCCCTCCCCGGCTTCCAGGCCGAGGGCGGAGTGCGCAACATCGGCCGGCGCGACGGACTCGCGACGGTCCTGTACGCGGCCGTGGAAGCCATGGGCAGGATGCCCGGGGTCTACGTCCAGGCCGTCGGCAGCGGAGCCGGCGCCATCGCCGTTCACGAGGCGGCGACGAGACTCCTCGGCACGGGACGCCACGGTACGGAGCTGCCGCGGCTCCTGCTCTGCCAGAACGCGTCGTTCGCTCCGCTCGCCGACTCCTGGAAGTCCGGGACGCGACAGCTCACCCGGTACGGCGCTGAGGATGCGCGGGCCGCGACGAGAACCGTCTTCGCGGACGAGCTGACCAACCGCTTCCCCCCGTACGCCGTCCGCTGCGGCGTCTACGACGTGCTCACCGAGAGTTCCGGCGACGTGCTGACCGTCGAGCAGGACGCGGCGGAGTACGAGAGGAACGTCTTCGGGAAGGCTGAGTCCATCGATATCGAGCCGGCTTCCGCGGTGGCGCTCGCCGGGCTACGCAAAGCGGTCCTCGACGGCCGGATTCCCGAGAAGGAGCACATCTTGCTGAACATCACGGGTGGGGGACGGGCACGCCTCGCACAGGACCATCCCCTGTACGACGCGGAGTCGGCCCTGGTGGCCGACCTGCGGGACGGCACGGCGGAAGATCTCGTGGCACGGATCGCCGGGCTGTTCCCCGACCGGACCCGATAGACCGCATGCACGGACGCCAGGCGTCGTGCCGGCAAGGGCGAGCTCCGGCGTCAGACGGCCCAGGGTCTTTCGTTTGGATCAGGCTGCGAGGCGCGGTGCCAGGGCACGCGAGCCCCGCAAGATCCGAACGAAAGACCCTAGCCCTCGCCGAACTCCGTCCCCTGCGGAGCCCCCGAGTTGCGCACCGACAGCCGCCACCCGGATGGCTTCTCGCTCAGCACGTGCCAGCGGCAGTTCGGCAGGCCGGCCAGCGACATCCATTCTGACGGATCCATGCCGAGGAGACGGCCGGCGGTCGCCCGGATGGTGCCGCCGTGGCTCACGACGACCAGCGTCCCGCCGTCCGGGAGTCGCTCGGCATGGCGCTCCACGACGGCGGTCGCCCGCTCGGCCACCTCGGTGTCCAGCTCGCCTCCTCCGCGACGCACGGGCTCACCCCTTCTCCAGGCCTCGTACTCCTCGCCGTACGCGGCCACGATCTCGTCGTGGGTGAGCCCCTGCCACCGGCCGGTGTAGGCCTCGCGGAGCCCCACCTCGGGGGTGGCCGCCAGGCGTGTCAGCGCGGTCAGGGGGCGCGCGGTGGTGGCGGCCCGCTTCAGATCAGAGGTGATGACGGCATCGGGGGCGAGGGCCGCCAGTACCCGTGCCGCGCGCCGCGCCTGCGCCATGCCCTCCGCGTTCAGTTCGATGTCGGTGGTCCCCTGAAAACGCCGTTCCCGGTTCCAGACGGTCTGACCGTGACGCCACAGCACGATCCTGCGGGTCCGTGGGCTTGCGGCAACCATGCTCCTCAAAATCCCTTGCACGTGGGGCCTCACTGTGGGGGCCGGTGACGGCGGGGGCCGAGCCACGGCCCGGCGTGCGGCGGCGGGCCGGCACCCGCCGGCGCGGACGGCTCCCCGGACGGGGGAGCCGTCCGCGCGTGGGCGGATGTGTCAGTCCCGGGCCGGGGCCGCCTTCCCGACCGAAGCGCCCGAGAAGCGGCTGACCTTGTCGAGCACGTCTGCGTCGTACAGTCGCAGCGCTTGCTGGAGCGCGAACTCGGCCATGTAGGAACGGAATTGGTCGGTCGGCTCCTCGGCGAGATTGAGCATGCGCCGGTTCGCGAGGACGGCAGTGCCGCGAAGCCGCTCCGCGCTTTCCGCCGCGGCCGCGTCCAGCGCGGTCGGCTCGCGCACCTCGTCGATGATCAGCCGGGCCGCCGGCTCGCTCGCGTGGACGCGCCGCCCCTCCAAGATGACCTGCCGGGCCAGCCGGGGCCCGACTGAACGCGTCAGCCGGAAGTTGGCCACGCCGGGGATGATGCCCTCCTGCGCCGCGGGCAGGCTCACGTAGGCGTCCGACGCGGCGATGACGTGGTCGAAGAGCAGGAGCAACTGGGCGCCGCCGCCTATGGCGAAACCGTCCACGACGGCGACCCACGGCTTGTCGACGGTGGACCGCCGCCAGTCCGCCGTCCCTTCCGGCCTCACGCCCCGGATCAGCTTGTGCAGGTAGCCCAGCTCGCGCCGCAGGAGGAAGTCCACGAGCGAGATGCCGCCGCCGTGCAGCGCCTTGAGGTTGATGCCCGCGCTGAAGATCCGCCGACCACGGTGGCGGGGATGCGACATGACACCGCCCCGCAGCAGGCCGACCTCGGTGCCCGGGTCCAGGAGGACCAGATCGACAGCCGTCTCCATGTCGTCGACCTGCTGGTCGTCCTCCGCGTTCAGGGAGTCTTCGCGACACATGGTCAGATGGGTGACCGCGCCGCGGCGTTCCACCGTCACGGACCGCAACCGAACCGTGCCGGTGCGGGTGAACTCCGGCAGCAGCGCGAGGGCGGCGGGAGTGGGCTTCAACATCGCGTCGAGCAGATGCGCCCCCGCCGTGGGCGAGCGAAGCACTCGGCTGAAGAAGATCCCCTGGTCGATCTCGTGGCCCTCTTTGTGCGCCTGGGCTCGGGTGCGCTCGGCGGCCAGCTGCTCCGCGGTCGGCACGAGTCCAGGAAAACGCGCCGCGGCCTCCTGGACCAGTTCGGCGAGCCGCAGGTGGCGGGAGCGATGGTCCGTGAGCTCGTCGTAGACCGCCTCCGCGTGTGTGTCCATGAAGGCCGCACGCAGGGCCCTGGCGGCGTCGACCGCCGCGTCGGCCTCGGCGCGCTGCTCCGGGGATCGGTTCGACGGCTCGCCGAGGCCGGCGAGCAGAGTCGAGGTGGCCTCGGCCGCGCGTGCCAGCGCGAGCCGGGCCGAGTCCGGCACGGCCGGGGTTCCGACGTGCGGGCGGGCCGAGACGTGGTCGACGTTCATGCGGCCGCCTCGGGAGCGGCCGCCTGTAGCAACGCCCGGTCGCACGCCGCGAGATGGGCGCCGAGTGCCTCTTCGAAGCTGGTCGTCGAGGCCTCGAAGAGCAGCTGGCGTCGGATGGCGAGTTCGGATCCCCGCACGGAGGCGGTCGCCGCGACGGCCGTCGCCAGTACCGCCTCGACGTCGTCCGCCAGAACGTCGACCAACTGGAGGGCCATGGCCTCCTGCGCACCGATGGCGGTGCCGAAGACGACGGCACGGCGGACCGCGGCGGCACCGGCGTGGGACCTGCCGAGCCGGTACAACGTCATGCCCGGCCAGGTCGCGCCGTTCGCGACCGGCATCACCAGGCTCACGGCGCCGTCGGCGATGCGGCGGTCCGCGCAGAGGAGGAGGTCGAGCGCGAGACCGCCGCACGGTCCCTCGGCCGTCGCGAAGGTCGCTACCGGCAGGCGTTCGAGCCGGCGCAGCGCCCGCTCCCACTTGCTCACCAGGGAGACAGTCACTCCCTCGACCTGGGAAACCGCGGGGGCGCCTGAGAGCCGGAGCGTCAGGTGGGCGGTGGCGCGGCCGTCCTCGGCAGCGTCACAGGCCGCGTTGACGGCCGCGACGGCGGCGGAGGACAAGGGCAGACGGCCGTCGATGGTCAGGGTCGCGGTGGCGGCATCGTACGCCGCGGAGGTCGTGCCTGAATCGGTCATGGTTTCCTTCACCTGCTCCTCATTCACCATTGAACGAGTGCCGTCTCGATGGTGGAGCCCGGCCCCATCGTCATCAGGACGCCGTACTCGCCGGGTGTGGTCCCGTCCTCGCCGAGCAGCCGCTCATAGGAGAACAGGAACGAGCCGCTGGAGAGATTGCCGTAGTCGCGCAGTACCCCGGTCGTGTGGCGCAGGTCGTGGCGCGTGAGACCCAGGTTGATCCGTACCGCGTCGATGACCTTCTTTCCGCCGGAGTGCACCAGCCAGTGGCGGATGTCTGAGCGGCGCAGGCCGGCCGGGGCCAGCAGACGGTCGACGACCTGCTCCGCGTGCGCACCCACGACATACGGCACCTGCGGGTCCAGGTAGAAGCTGAACTTGCCCTGGGCGTCACTCCAGTCGTACCGCATGGCGTCGATCGCTTCGGTGATGAGGTGGCTGGAGAAGCCCAGGATCCGGGGACCGTGGAACTCGCGGTGCGCGCCGACGGACGGCGGGGGCTGCGACGGATCGGTGACCAGGGCGACGGCGGCGGCGCCGTCCCCGAAGAGGCTGTTGACGACGGCCGTCCGCATGGTGTCGTCGATGACATAGGCGGCGGAACAGGCCTCCACGCACAGCATGACGGCCACCCGGCCCGGATGTGCCGTGGCCCAACCAGCCGTTGCCTGAAGGGCGTTCAGGCCGGCGTTGCAACCCATGCCCACGACGTCCACCCGGCTCGTCTGCGGTCGCAGCCCCAGGGAGCGGATCAGCAGGGCGCTCAGGCCGGGAGTCAGGAAGCCCGTCGTGGTCGTCACGCACAGGTAGTCGATGTCGTCCAGGTCGATGCCCGTGCCGGCCAGACATTTGCGGATCGCCCTGGACCCCATGTCGAGGGCCAGCCTCTTGTGCTTGTCGAGGAGTTCGCCCTGGACCTCGGAACGGAGGGCACCGTGCGGGTCGCGCGGAGGCAGGGAGAGGAAGCGCCTTTCGATGGCGCTGTTGAGGAAGACGGACCGGACCTTGGGGTCCGATATCTCGAACAGGTCGAGGATTTCCTGCTGGGTGTACGACGTCCCGGTCACCGCCGTCGCGACGCCCGCGATGCGCGGGGCGGTCAGTGCCGGGCCGGGGGAGGGTATCGACGGCTCAAGGAGTTCGGCGTACCGGGGGTTCATCGTGGCGGTCATCGGAAGGTCCACCCCCACATACGCGGCTTGCTGCGTATCTGTGACTGTGCGTTCAACAACGTGTCGGCTTCCTTGTGGGCTGTGACGAGTCATGGGCAGCGGTCTCATCCCTGATGAAACGTGCCAGGCGCCCGATCCCGTCGGTTATCTCGGACTGGGTCAGGTAGCTGATGGACAGACGGATGCTGTTGGCTCCGCCGCCCCCGGGATAGAAGTAGGACATGGGCGTCCAGATGACGCCGAAGTCCTCCGCCGAACGTTCCAGCGCGGCGTTGTCCACGCGGAACGGGACGTCCACGGTCAGGAAGAATCCGCCGGTGGGCCGGTTCCAGCGCACACCGAGTGCTGTGCGCTCCTTTTCGGGGAAGGCATCGTCCAGTTCCCGCAGGATGGCCCGCATCGCGTCGCCGTAGTAGCGGGAGGTCTCGACGTTGATGTCGGCGGTGCGACCCTCGGCCGCCAGCAGCATCCCGCCCACGGCGGCCTGGCCGAGCGCGGACGTGTTCACCGTCACCATGCTCTTGATCTTGGTGATCTCGTCCACCAGCAGACCGGTGGCGCCCTCCCGGTCGACGACGACCTGGTCCGCGACGGCGAAGCCCACCCGTGCGCCCGGGAAGAGCGTCTTGGAGTACGAGCCGAGATGGACGACGCGGCGGTCACGATCGAGGGACTTGAGCGTGGGAACTTGGCGGCCGGGGCTGACCATCCGGTACGGGCTGTCCTCAAGCAGGAGGAAGTCTTCTCGGGCGGCGAGGTCGAGCAGCCCTTTGCGCGCTTCCATGGAGAGGGTGACACCCGACGGATTCGAATGGTCGGGGATCACATAGAGCGCCCGCGGCCGACGTCCCTGGGCCCGCACGGCCCGGATCGAGGCCTCCACGTCCTCGCAGTGCAGCCCGTCGGCCCGCTCCTCCACGGGAGTGAGGTCGATGTCGAGCAGCCGTGCCGCGCCGGTGATGCCCACATAACAGGGGCTCGCCACCAGGAGCACATCGTCCCGGTTCGCCATGAGGGCGCGCAGTGTGAGGAGCATGGCTTCCTGGCACCCGACGGTGACGACGATGGCCTCGGGCGGCACGTCGATGTCCTCGTCCTTGCGGAGCGAATCGGCGATCAGCTCCCGGATCTGGCCGTGGGTGGGACCGTACTGGAAGACCGCGTCACGGATTTCTGCGGGCGAGTACCCGGTCTTCGCGAGGTGGTCCAGGTAGCGGCGGATGTGCCCGAAGATCTCTTCGGTGTCGAAGAATCCGTCGTACGGGCGGCCGGGGGCGAAGGAGACCGCCTTCGGGTAGCGGTGCGTGATCCCATTGAGGAAGTTCATCGTGTCGAGAACCGGATCGGAGACGCTGGCGTGCAGCTCCTCCTTTAACAGATGGTTGGCTGCCACGTAGGCACCTCCCGCAGGCAGGCCAGGTATCGGCCGCCCGCCTATGATCTCGTAGGAACAAGATTTTTTGGCAGGCTACCAGCAGGTCATCCAGTGGCATAGGGCCTTCTGATCATGGTGGAGCGCCGACCGCTGCGATCACCTCCCACCGGCCCGCGCTCCAGGACGGCTGCCGTGGTCCGTCCCCAACTTCTGCATCCGAGGCCGCACTTGAGATCATCGAGCTCTTCGGGCTGCACTTCGAGCAGGTCGGCAGCCGCTCAGATCCGCGCGCACTTCGGCTCCGGCGGCCATGCTCATCAGGCTCGACCGGAAATGTTGTGACCGTCGGTGTGACCAACAGCCGAGCGAATCCCCCGTGTTGTCAGGAGATGACGCGGGCGAGGAAGCCGCGGATGTGGCCGGTGATCTCCCCCAGGTGGCTTTCCAGGGCGAAGTGCCCGGACTCGACGAGATGGATCTCCGCGTCCGGCAGGTCGCGCTGGAAGGCGCGGGCGCCGTCGGGGCCGAAGATCTCGTCGTTGGCTCCCCACACGGCCAGCAGTGGCACCTGGCTGTCGCGGAAGTACTGCTGTAGTCGGGGGTAGAGGGCGACATTGGCCGGATAGTCGCGGAACAGCGCGAGCTGGATGGCGTCGTTGCCCGCCCGGTCGAGCAGCGACTGGTCGATGGTCCAGCCGTCCGGGCTGACGAGGCTCGGATCCGCGACCCCGTTCAGGTACTGCCAGCGGGTCAGTTCGAGGGTCAGGGCGCCGCGGAGAGGGGCTTCGTTCTCGGGCGTCGGGTTCTCGGCGTAGGCGAACAGCCCGTCCCAGAACGCCTTGACGAACCCGTCGGTGTAGGCGTTGCCGTTCTGCGTGATGATCGCTGTGATGCTGCGGGGGGACCGCGTCGCGAGCCGCCAGGCGATCGGCGCTCCGTAGTCGTGCACGTAGACCGCGAACCGCTCGACACCCAGCCGCTCCAGCAGGGCGGCGGTCACGTCGGTGAGGGAGTCGAAGGTGTAGTCGAACTCGTCGACCGCCGGCATGGCCGACTGGCCGTATCCGATCATGTCGGGCGCGATGACGCGGTAGCGGTCGGCGAGAGCCGGAATCAGGTTCCGGAACATGTGTGAGCTGGTCGGGAAGCCGTGCAGCAGTACGAGCGCCGGCGCCTGCGGGTCTCCGGCCTCCCGGTAGAAGACATCCATGCCGTTGACGGTGGCGGTGCGGTGATGCACAACGCTGCTCATGCCAACCTCCAAGATTGCTTTGAACGGTTGGTTACAGTGCAGCACGCGACGCCCTTCAGGACGTGGTGAGAGGCGATCGCGAGCCGGCGTGTCCGGGCGAATTCCTTGAGGGGGGTCAGCAGCGTTCCCGACTTCTCGGACGGGAAGCTCGAATGGTCCCTTCGGGCCCCCGAGGCACGCCGTCTGAAGGAAGGCCGGAACCCCTGGAAGAAGCCCGGAACCCCTGGAACGAAGCCCGGAACCCCTGGAACAGGGACGGTGGGCAGGGAAGGGGCGCGCGGAACGGGTTCGCCACCGTCCGCGTCCGGTCGGCTCACAGGTCGAGAATCACATCGGTGGCGGGGACGCTACAGCACGGCAGTGCTTCACCCGAGGCGGGATCCTCCAGGGGCTGTGTTGTGTACTGGACCCGGCCGGTGAGCAGGGGAGTGGTGCAGGTGTGGCACACCCCGGTACGGCAGGACCAGCGGGTGGGGATGTCGCACGCCTCCGCCAGCTCCAGCAGCGTTCCGTACCGGTCCGACCAGCGGGTGGACAGTCCGCTGCGGGCGAAGGTGACGGAGGGCCCCGTGCCCGGGGGGCCGGGCGGCTGGTGGGGGCGTCCGGTCACGTGATCGGTGACGCCCGGGTTGATGGCCGTCAGCGCGCCGAAGACCTCGGTGTGGATGTTCGAACCGCTCAGCCCCGCCAGCTGGAGAGCGGACGTCACGTCCGACATGAAGCCCATGGGCCCGCACAGATAGGCGTGCGCGTCGCCGGGGATGCCAAGTTCCCGGATGTTTCCGCTGGTCATGCGAGCGTGGGTGACGTGGGGCCCCTCGGCGACCTGGAGATCCGGGGCAGTGAGATCCGGGGCGGTGAGATCCGGGGCGGTGTAGTAGATGAAGGCGCGGGCGTTGGGCAGCCGCGCCAGCAGTCGCCGGGACTCCCGCGCGAAGGCGTACTGCCCGGGTTCGCGCGCGGTGTGCACCCACCACACGGCACGGGAGCTGTGCTCACCGGCCAGTGCGTACAGCATCGCCAGAACGGGGGTGACGCCGATGCCCGCCGAGAACAGCGCCACGGGCGTGCGCTCTTCGGCCAGCACGAACGCCCCGCGTGGGGCGGCCGCCTCGATGACATCGCCCTTCTTCAGACGCGTGTGGAGATAGGTGCTGACCTCGCCGTGTTCCTCGCGTTTGACACTGATCCGGTACTCGGCGGCGCCGGGTGCGGAGGACAGCGAATACGAACGCACCAGACGCTGTCCGCCCGCACCGGTGATCCGCACACTCAGGTACTGGCCGGGCATGGCCGCCGGCAGTGGCCGGGAGTCCGGGGACCGCAGAGAGAACGAGGTGACCAGCGGGGTCTCGGTGGCGACGTGGCTCACGCGCAGCCGCTTGAAGCCCTTCCACCCCGGCGCGGCGGGCGCGGGGCCGGGCGGCTGGTCGAGCCGGCGGCTCATGTCCTCGAACGACTGCCGCCAGCCGGGGCTGAGCGCCTCGATGCCCAGGGCGGCACGCAGCTTGGCCGGATCGGCCCCCGGGAGATAGAGGAGGGCGTCGATGTCGGCGACGGTGAGCGACCCCTTGCCGGTGCGGGTCCGTGTGATCGGGTCCCCCGCGCGGACCCGGCCCTCGGTGATGACACGGAGGTAGAAGCCGGGGCGGTGGTGGGCGACCAGCAGAGAGGCCATGCGGGGTTCGTTCAGCCGCATGCCGACCCGGTAACAGGTCACACGTGGCTGGGTCACCTCGAATTCGGCTTCGCCGATGCGGTACCGGTCGCCGACGCAGACCTCGTCGTCCGCCAGCCCGTCCACGGTGAAGTTCTCCCCGAACCTGCCGAATTCGAGATCGTCCCGCTCCAGAACCTCGCGCCAGTACGCGTACGACTGCGCCTGGTAGACGAGGACCGCCCGCTGCTCCCCGCCATGGCCCTGGAGGTCGCCCTGGCCGTCTCCGTCGATGTTGAGGCGGCGCACCATCCGGGGGCCGTCGACGGGATACTTCCACGCTCCCGTGTGTACGGTCCTACCCTGCCAGGGCACGTCCTTCGGCAGTCCCACATTGACTGACAGCAGGGTCGCCATCGCATCCTCCCAGCGCGGCGCCGCCGCACACCAGGTCCGCCCTCCGCCACGACAGGCAGAGAAGCCCACCAAAAGGTACAAAGGTTATGTGAGCAAGAACGCCGAACACTCTCGCGACATAGAGGAATGGGCCGACCGGATCCGGACGGTCTCCGCGGCGCACGACCCGGGGGCCGCCCGCAAGCTGGCCGACGATATCTACCGTGCCGCGCAGGAGGACCTCGACGCCGAGCGTGCCCGGGCCGAACTCGAACGCGAGGAGTAGCCCGGCCTGCGGCCCCTGACCGCCACCGCCACGCGGGGAACGGACGGGAACGGCCCGGGCCGCTCATACGAGCGGTTGTCCTCCGTCGACCGCCAGAGTGACACCGGTCATGAAGGTGTTGGTCATGGCGAAGAGCACGGCGTGGGCGATGTCCTCGGGTGTGCCGATGCGGCGCGCGGGATTGGTCGCGGACTTCGTCGCGAGGAAGGCGTCCTTCTTCTCGCCCAGCCCGTCCCACGCCCCGGTGTCGACGGTTCCCGGAGAGATGGCGTTCACCCGCAGTGGGGCGAGTTCCACGGCCAGTGAACGGACCACCACGTTCACCGAGCCGTTGGTCGCCGCCACCCCGAGATATCCGGGATCCGGCTCAAGAGCGGCCACCCCGGAGAACAGCACGAACGATCCTGTCCGCGGCATCTTCGGCGCGAAGTGCTTGGCCAGCATGATCGGGCCCACGACCTTGGTGTGGAAGGACAGCAGGATCGCCTCCGGGGTCAGGTCGCGGACGGCGCCGCGAGCCCTGGCCGATGCCGTGGACACCACGTGATGGACGCCGCCCACCTCGTCCGCGAGCGCCGCGATCGAGGTCTCGTCCGTCATGTCGACGCTCTTCACGGAGACGCCGGTGTCCTTGTACGCGGTCGCGAGCGCATCCCGGTCACGACCCGCGGCGACCACATGTGCCCCCGCGGCCGCGGCCGAGCCGACAATCGCCCGCGCGATGCCGCTCCCGCGCCCGACCACAAGGACCGTCTCGCCCTGCAGAGAATCCGCCACCATGTGCTCCTTCGATTGGTCCGCGCGGCAATAGAGCCTCCTGCCCATACGCGGAGATTACGGAGATTCGGTACCTGAGGGTCTCGGAGGATCAAAACACACCGCGCGAACGATCCCGGGACGGCAGGCCCGCCGGACAGTCCCCGGGCCCGAATTGACGGGCACTCTGCCGCCGTCCCCCGCAGACGGGTTGGACATTCGTTCGCTCACCGCGCATGAGCGGTTCATCAGCCATGTCACGGTCCTCGCTCGCGGTTATGCGGAGAACCGTCCGGTTTGCTCGGCCGAGGTCCTTCAAAACACGGGAGTCCGCTCCCTCTGCGCCTCCTCCGCGCGATGGGACAAACGGAAGTCGCGGCACCGGGTTGCTTGTCATCCGGCGAATGGCTCGCCTACGGTCCTGCCGTAGGGATTCCCCCCACACCCCCACACCCCCACACCCACAACCCCCTGCCGATACGGCGGAATTCATCGCCGATCGCGCGTGTCGACCAGGCCGGAAATCCCCTCCGTACGGAAGGTCGCTGTGTTCACATTCCAACGTGTGAGAAAGAAGCCCAAGGCCCCTTTATTGCTCAACGGGGGCCGCGCGTACATGTTCAGAGCCGCCACCGCGGCGGCCATGGCCGCCCTGCTCTTCTTCCTTGTCGGCACTCCCAGCCCGGCGGCGGCCGGGGTCACGGAATCGACGTCCGTCGTGTTCGACCCGGGCCCCAAGAACCGCTGCTTCGGCGTGGTGCGAGAGCCGGAGAGCGTCCCGGCCGCCACCACGGAGGATTTCCATGACACCTCGGGCTGCGGCCCCTTGGACGACCGTCAGCGGGTCGACGACCGGTGCTCCAGCCGTTTTCCCTATACGGGCGCGTCCGGGAAGGCGTGTCCTGCCTGGGATTTCGTCACCTACAACTGGACCCGTGAACAGTTCAGGAAGTACCCGGGCTATGACACTCAGGTCTGGGGGAGCACCGGTTCACCACTGACCCTGACGATGCAGAACAATGCGACGGGGACGACTGGTTGCGAGTTGCGCGAGGTCGCGTTCTCCTACCACTACCCGTCGAGTTCGCTGCGCCGGAAGGCCGACGGTGCCACCTATCACTTCTCGGACGGGCGGCTCAAGGTCTCCTACGACGCCTACGCGGAGCAGACGGGAGGCTTCTCCTGTGAGGAGAAGCGGGCGATCCTGACGACGGATCTGATCTACTGGGTCAACGACAAGCTGAATGTCATCTCGGTCGTTCACTTCAATCCCGGGAAGTTCCTGGAGCCCCCGAACGGGGACGGCGTAATGTGGACGAACAACTGTGCCAATGGGTGTCGTCTCACAGTTCCCGGCCAGCAGATCTCGCCGAAGACCACCACCCGGGTGACGGTCGACTTCACCGAAGTGGCGAAAAAGTACGCCGCGTATCTCGGCGGCGACGGCATTCCCGCGCGCTCCCAGATCGAAGCGGTCCAGATGGTCAACAGCGGCGAGGGGACCGATCTCAAGACCCAGGTCTCCAACGCCTCGGTGACGCTTGAACCTCTCACACCCTGAGGACCCACGCGACGGGGTTCCCCGGAAGGCATCGCCTGTCGGGGAACCCCGTATCCGGAGACCGAGACATCGGCGCTTGTCGCCCAGTGGATTTCGTGACCGGCAGCGCGGTGCCAGTCACCACCGAGGACGGGCCGGCTGTCCTAGGAGGCGTGCAGGGCCAGCGTCGGGGACATCTTCGACGCGCGGACCGCCGGATAGAGCCCGGCGATCGTACCGATGACCAGCGTTGCGCCGAAGCCGCCCGCCGGCGCCCAGGGCGGTATCGTCCAGGGCATCGAGGTGGCGCCGGCGTAGACGGAGGTGGCCAGTGCCCCGAGGGCGACGCCGGCCAGCCCGCCCAGCCCGGAGAGCATGAGCGATTCGGTGACGAACTGGATCCGGATCTGGCCACGGGTGGATCCGAACGACCGTCTCAGCCCGATCTCGTGTTTCCTTTCCAGCACGGAGATGATCATGGTGTTGGCGATGCCGACGCCGCCGACCAGCAGCGCGACCCCGCCGAGCCCGAGCAGCAGACTGGAGAAGGCTCCCTCGGAGGCGGTCTTCGCCTGGAGCGCGGCCGACGGGTCGGAGACCATCACCTCGTGAGGGGCCTCCGGGTTGACGGTCCGCGCCAGCAACTCCCTTACCCGCGCGACCTCGTCGTCGGCCGACCGTTCGTAGAGCGTCGTCGGATGGCCGTCGAATCCGAGCCGCTTCCGCGCCGCCTCCCAGCCCACCAGCGCGGAACTGTCGATCTCGGGTGCGAGCGGCAGCGGTTGAAGGACACCGAGGACCGTGTAGTACTCGTCGCCCAGCCAGATCCGCTGACCGGCCTCGGTGATTCCCAGCCGTTTGGCCGCGGAGTGTCCGAGGACGACGGAGGGATAGGCACCGGTGGCGCCGTTGAGCCAGGTGCCGGTGGCCATCGAGCCGCGCAGGGTGTTCTTGAGGCTCTGCGTGGCGGCGTTGACCTTGATGCCTCCGGTCCGCTCCTTGGGGATGTGCTCGGAGCGGTAGACCCTGACATCGCCGATACCACCGGTCGCGGCGACCTGCTCCACACCGTCGATCCGGCCGACCATCCGCGGCGAACTCTTCGGGAGCTTCACCTCCTTGTCCGCGAAGAACGACTGGCCCGGAGTGACCACCAGCATGTTGGTACCGAGCCGGTCCAGGTCCCGCATGAGTTTGGCCTTGCTGGACGCGGAGATACCGACCACGGCGATCATCGTCGCGATCCCGATGGCGATGCCCAGCGCCGAAAGGACGACCCGCACGGGCCGGCCGCGCAGCCCCGCGGAACCGACCTGTGCGACGTCCCGGAGACCGAGCCTGGCGGGGACGAGCCTTCGGCCACGGCGGCTCGTCATCGCACACCTGCGGGAATGTCCCGCACGGTGTCCTCGACGACCTGCCCGTCGCGGATACGGACCTGGCCTGGCAGCGCGTCGGCGAGCTCGCGGTCGTGGGTGATGACGGCGATCGTCGTGCCGTCCGCGTTGAGTTCGCGCAGCAGCTCCACAACGGCCTCCCCGGACGCGGAGTCCAGCGCCCCGGTGGGCTCGTCGGCCAGCAGCAGCTCCGGTTCCCCGGCCACCGCCCGGGCGATGGCCACACGCTGCTGTTGCCCTCCGGAGAGCGCGTACGGCCGGTGGTTCATACGGTCCGCCAGTCCCACGCGCTCCAGCGCCGTCGCCGCACGGCGACGGCGTTCGGCGAAGGACAGCCCGGAGTACCGCAGCCCTTCGGCGACATTGCCCAGCGCGGTGGCGCCGGGGACCAGATGGAACGCCTGGAAGACAAAGCCGATATGGCGGGCTCGCAGGGCGGACAGCTGCCGGTCCCGGAGCAGCCCCACGTCATGGCCCGCGATGCCGACCGTACCGGCGGTGGGCCGGTCGAGTGTGCCGAGAATGTGCAGGAGTGTGGACTTGCCCGAACCGGACGGGCCGACGATGGCGAGCAGTTCCCCGGCCCGCACGCGCAGATCGACACCCGCGAGGGCCGTCACACCGCCCGGATACTCCTTGGTCACACCGCACAGCTCGGCGACCGTCTCGGCGGAGCGCGAACGGGAGATCGTGGCGGTCATGCCGGCACCCCCACTTTCATCCCCGCGCGCAGGCCGCCGCCCGACACCTCGACCCGGCCGTTGGCGAAGATCCCGAGTCTCACTCGCACGTCCCGCGCGGTGTCACCCTCCACCACACGGACGCCGAAGCCACCACCGTCCACGGCCAGCAGCGCTTCCACCGGTACGGACAACACGTCCTCCCGCCGCTCGCCGGTCAGCCGCACCGTGACCGGTGCTCTGTCGACCCCGGAGACCTTCTCCGGTTCGTCGAACTCCACCGTGACCTTGATCACCGCCTCCTTGTCGGCGGACTGCTCGTCCGTCCGCGCCGTACGTCCGATGGAGCTGATCCGGCCTGTGGCGGTGGACCCGCCGGGCAGTTCGACCGTGACGGCGTCGCCCGCCGTGATCTCGCCGGCCTTCGCCACCGACAGGTCGAACTGCACGACCCGCTCGGAGCTTGTCGTCGTCAGCACCGCCATGCCCGGCGTGACGCGGGCGCCCACCGACGCGTCCGCGTTCTGTACCCGGACGGCGCCGGGCGCGAAGGCGATCTGGTCCGGGCCGATCTTTCCGGTCTCTTCCAGGCCCTTGCTCTTCTGCCAGGCCTTGACACCCCGCTCGGTGCCCTTGGTGAACTCGTCGTCGGCCGCGAGACCGGACCCGAAGCCGAGCGCGATCAGGTTCTCCTTGAGCCGGCGCACGTCCTCCCCCTCGTCACCCCGGGCGAGAACGCGGTAGGCGGGGGTCTGGCCGTACAGCAGGAACACGGGGGAGCCGTCGATCTCGTACAGCCTGCCGTTCCGCTCGATGGTCCCGCCGCCCGGCGGCAGCCAGGTGACGACTCCCTGTCCTCCGGCTGTGATCTCGCGCTGCGCCGAGAACCCGAGTGTGCCCTTGGCCTTGTCGGTGGTGACCAGGTCACCCTTCGTGACGGTGGCGGTGCTGGTGGGTACGGAGGTGCGGCCCGCCGACGGCGCCGAGCCGGATTCGGCGGGCAGGGTGACGGCCACCGCTCCCCCCGCCGCGACGAGCGCCGCCGCCCCCAGAGTGAGCAGAAGCTTCTTGTGTTTCATTCGGAGTGCCTCTCACTCGCCGTCGGGGCGTCAGCCGGTCTTCGCCGCGCATACCTTGTCGGCGGCGGCGAACGCGTCCTTGTCGCCCTGCGGGATCTGCGGGAGCTTGGCCGACCCGCTCTCGAAGTCCGGATCCGGATATTCGATGCCCTCGTCACGCATGCACTCGGCGTAGGCGAGCATCTTGTCCTTCTGCGCCTGGGTGATGCCGCCCCCGGCGCCACCGCCGCCGTTCGGAGCGCCGGGTCCCACTTCGCAGTCCTTCATGGCCCGGACGAACTCGTCCTGTGACAGCTTCCCGGGCCGGATCGCCCCCGGCTCGCCCGGCTTCTCCGGCTCCGTGACCTCCGCGCCCTTCTCGCGCAGGCAGTCGTTGGCCTTCGCCCGCTTGTCGTCGGCCGAGCTCCGGCCGCTCGTACCGCCGTCCGACGAGCCCTGGCCACCGGAATCGCCCGAGCATCCGGTGAGGAACAGTGTGAGCGCCGATATCGTGCACGCCACGGTCAGCTGGATCTTCTTCGTCCGCATGATCGGTCTCCTGGTCCGGCCCGCGCCCGCCCCCTTCCGCCAGGGCATTCCGGCGCCAGGGAGCGGGCGACGAGCGTTTCGCGTTGATGAGGAGACAATCGCGGCAGTGTGTGTTTCATCGCTTTCACCGAACCTGTAACAGCCGTGAAAGGTGTTCCTCCGGTACATAGGTATCCATGCGCGTGCTTGTTGTGGAGGACGAGGAATTCCTCGCCGAGATGATCGCTGATGGGCTGCGCCAGAACGCCCTCGCCGTCGATGTGGCCGGTGACGGCCTGGCGGCGATGCGACGGCTGACCTTCAGTGCGTACGACGTGGTCGTCCTGGACCGAGACCTCCCCGGACTGCCCGGCGACGAGGTCTGCCGGCGGATCGTCGCGCGCGGGCTCCTCACCCGCATCCTGATGCTGACCGCGTTCGGCACCGTTCATGACCGCGTCGAGGGACTCGGCCTGGGGGCGGACGACTACCTGGCCAAGCCCTTCGCGTACGAGGAGCTGGTGGCCCGCGTCCTGGCCCTGGGCCGCCGCTCCCACCCCAGGCTGCCTCCCGTGATCAGACGGGCGGGCATCGTGCTCGACACCTCCGCCCGCCAGGCACGACGGGACGGCCGCCCGCTGCGGCTGTCCCTGAAGGAGTTCGCCGTGCTGGAAACACTCCTGCGGGCCTGCGGGAGCGTGGTCAGCAGTGACGATCTCGTCGAGCAGGTGTGGCAAGAGGAAATCGGCTACCGCACGAATACGGTGCGGGTCACACTCAGCCGGCTCCGGACGAAGCTCGGTGTGCCCCATGTGATCGAGACCGTGCCGGGCGCCGGATACCGTATCGCCGCGGAGGACGACCAGTGACCGGGCCCCGTCGCTCGCACCACCGCCTCGGCCGGAGAGCGGGGCGCTTCCCGATGCCGGCGCTGGGAAGCGAACGCGCCCGCCTCACCGCGCTGTGCACCCTGATGCTGCTGCTGGCCGGGGGCGCTCTCATCGCGCTGATCTACGTGTTGCTGGGGCAGGGGCTGTACGCCACCATCGACGGAGCCGTGGCGAGGATCCCCTCGACGAAGATCGAGGTCTCTCCCAGCCCTCGGCGCGGCGCGGGAGAGTCCACCGCCGACACCACGCCGGTCCCTGGGCCGACTCCAGGTGCGAGCTCCGACCCGACGCGCGATATCGAACTGATCGAGCGAGGACCCCTCCCCGTCACCGAGGCACAGTCCCTCGCGTTCATCGACGACATCCGGTCCGCCGCCCTGAACGACCTGGTCGTCGTCTCCCTGATCGCCCTCGCCGCGTTCGCCGCCGCGGCGGTCGCCGTCGCCTGGTGGATGGCCGGCAGGGTGCTGCGTCCGGTACGTCATGTCACCGAGACCGCGCGGCTTCTCTCCGGCACGAACCTCCATGAACGCATCGCCCTGCGCGCGCCCCCGGGCGAGCTGAAGGTACTCGCCGACACCTTCGACGAGATGCTCGACCGCATCCAGCAACTGGTGAACGCGCAGCAGAGATTCGCCGCCAACGCCGCACACGAACTGCGCACCCCCGTGGCACTCCAGCGGGCCGCCGCCGAGATCGGTCTGGCGGGCGACCCGGATCCCCAGCGGGTGGCCCGGATCCGCACCAAGCTCATCAAGACGTCCGAGCAGCAGGGACATCTGATCGAGGGGCTGTTGCTCCTCGCCACGTCCGAGCAGGGCATGCGGCGCCTGGAGCCGGTCGATCTGCACGAGGTCGCGCATGCCGTGGCCCTCGCGGTCGGCCCCGAGGCGGCCGATCGCGAGGTGACACCGCACCTCGATCTCCAGCCTCTGCGGACCACCGGCGACCCCGTCCTGCTCGAACGGCTGACCCACAACCTGGTGAGCAACGCGATCCGGCACAACCACCCGGGCGGCAGCGTCAGCGTCCGCACCGGCGCGGGCCGCCTGGAAGTGAGCAACACCGGACCGGTGATCCCCACGGAGACCGTCCCGCTGCTCTTCGAGCCGTTCCGTCGTATCGAGGAGCGCCGCCACGCGCCGGGCGACGGTGTCGGCCTCGGCCTCTCCATCGTCGCCGCCATCGCCCGTGCCCACGGCGCCACCGCCGTGGCGACGGCCAACGTCGAGGGCGGCCTCACGATCCGGGTGCGCTTCGCCGCCGATGAGCCGTCTGGTGGAGGCACCGGGGTCCGCTGGTAGGTGCCGAGTCGCGCCGTGTGGTGGACGGTCACGCTCGGCGTTGTGGACGGTCCCGCTCGGCGGCGGACGGGACGCGTCCAGGGTCATGGACATCATGGACGGGGGACGGTCCAGTGAGGGCAGTCGGCTGCCTCATTGGACCGTCGTCCCCCGCGCCGTCAGTCTGCCCGGTACGACGTGCCGCCGCATCCCGGACACCACACGGTGTTCCTCCGGCCGGTCGAGCTGTCCGGCCCCGGACACGGGGGTGGCTGATGGATGTACGCGGCCGGACAGCACCTCAAGCGAACCCCGAACCTCCCGGACCCGCATGTCGGGAGGGGCCGCTGCCCGAAGACCGGACCGCCGTCCGGCCGGGCCGTCCGGCCGGAACCTGGAAGCATGACAACAACACTGATCACCGGAGCGAACAAGGGCTCGGCTCCGAGACCGCCCGGCGTCTCATCGAGGCCGGCCACACCGTGTCGGACAGGGCGTGGGGGCGCTCACCGGTGCGTGGCCGGCAGGGCCCGCATCGCCTGGTCGGCCATCTTCTCCTCGCCCAGCGCGTTGGGGTGCACCGGGTTGAGCTGATCGAAGAAGAACACCGGTTCCACCCACCGGGTTCCCCGGGGCTGACAGGCGTCATGGCCATCGGAGACATCGGCCATATCGGCGTACGTCGTCCCTGTCTCGCTCGCGGCCCGTTCCAGGATCTCGTTCATCTGGCCCTGCATGCCGCGCAGGTACGGCACATCTCCCTCGGCGATCGGCATCTTCGCGAAGCATGACCGGTCGGCCTTCGCCGGCAGCAGCCATGGGTAACCCACCACGACCACGCGCGCGTTCGGCGCCTTCTCCTTGACCTTCCGGAGCGCGGTCCTGACGGCCGGGTAGGTCTTCTCCTCGATCAGCCGGTCGAAGTGGTCGCCCCAGGTGTCGCGGCAGGGGCTGCCCTTGCCTCCGGAGAGCACTCCGGCCGCGCCACAGGCGAGGACCGCTCCGGCGAAGACGGAGTTGTCGTTGCCGCCGATGGTGACCGTCACCAGGTCCGTGTCCTCGGTGACCGCGTCGAGTTGAGGGGCGACACCGGGGTACTGGGACGTCTCGAAGTGCCGGGTCTCGGCGCCACCACAGGTCACGTCGGTCAGCTTCGCGCCCGTCGCCTCGGCGATGACCCGTGGATAGTTCTTCGCGGAGCGCAGACAGAGGAGCGCCGCCGAGATGGCGAAGGGCAGTACGCCCGATCCGGCAGCGTAACTGTCGCCGAGCGCCGCGTAGTTGAGGCGCGAGGCGTTCTCCGCGGCCTGCGCCGGCGCCGCCGATCCGATGAGGGAGATCGTGACGGCCATGGCCGCCAGGCCGTACCCGGCTGAACGTAGGGACATGTCGTTCTCCTTTGAACAGGACACGATCCTGGGCAACGGCCCCCAGAATGAGGGCCGTTGGTGCGCGCGCCGACCTCGGGGCGGGACCTGGAAGTTACCGACGGGTTCGAACCGGGTCAAGACATCGAACCGGATCGGCGCCCTCCACGCGGCCGCACGCGCTCGTCCCGCGTGCCGGCCGTCATGCGACGGGCGCGCCTCCGGCGCCGCCGACCGTCCGGAAGAACCGCCGTACGTCGCCGACCAGCAGGTCCGGCTGTTCCATGGCCGCGAAGTGCCCGCCCCGGTCGTACTCCGTCCACTGCACGATGTTGTTCGTCCGGTCCGCGACATGCCGCAGCGGGATGAAGTTCTCCCGCGCGAAGTCGGCGAGCGCGGTCGGCGCCGTCGACGGCTCGGGCGGTGTGCCCCAGTAATCGGCGTGTGCCCGCTCGTAGTAGATGCGGGCCGACGAGCCGGCCGTGCCGGTCAGCCAGTACAGCATCACGTTCGTGAGCATCTGGTCGCGGTCGACGGCATCCTCCGGGCGGTCCCGGGAGTCGGTCCACTCCTTGAACTTCTCCACGATCCAGGCCAGTTGACCCACCGGTGAGTCGGTCAGACCGTACGCCAGCGTCTGCGGCCGGGTGGACTGGATGTCGGCGTATCCCTGGCGTTCCCGGCTCCACTCCTGGGCGCGTTCCCAGGAGGCGAGCGTGCGCGCGCGCTCCTGCGGGGGCAGCGCGTCCAGTTCGTCCGCGCCCGGCTGGTGTGCCGCCGCCGCGTTCGGCAGCAGATTCAGATGGACGCCGATGACCAGATCGGGCCGGGTCCGGCCGATCTCCCGGGAAATGGCCGCTCCCCAGTCGCCGCCCTGCGCTCCGTACCGCTCGTAGCCGAGGCGCCGCATCAGCTCGGTGAAGGCGGCGGCCACCCGCCGGAACTCCCAGCCCGTCTCCCTCGTCGGGCCGGACAGACCGAACCCGGGGATGCTCGGCAGCACCAGATGGAACGCGTCCGAAGGGTCGCCGCCATGGGTGCGCGGATCGGTGAGCGGACCGGCGACCCGGGCGAATTCGACGATCGAGCCCGGCCAGCCGTGGGTCATCAGCAGCGGGGTCGCGTCCGGTTCCGGGGACCGGACATGGGCGAAGTGGATGTTCGCGCCGTCGATGGTCGTGGTGAACTGCGGCCAGCCGTTCAGCCCGGCTTCCGCGGCCCGCCAGTCGTACTCGTGCCGCCAGTAACGCGCGAGTTCCCTGAGGTAGCCGAGGGGGACGCCGTAGGCCCACCCCACTCCCGGCAGTTCATCGGGCCAGCGGGTGCGATCGAGGCGATCGCGCAGATCGTCCAGTTCGCTCTGGGGAATGTCGAGACGGAAGGGACGGATGGACTCAAGCGCCGGAATGGTCATGGACGCGCATGCTACGTCCGGCCGCCCACCACCATGTCGAGGGCACCCCGGCGGGGGAGTTGTGCCCTCCTCAGAGATTCCCCGGCCGCTGGTACGTGCGGCCTCCCCGGCGTGGCAGTGCGCCGGGGGAGCCGTCCTGGCCGGCGAGGGTCTCCAGCGCGAGATAGAGGTCCGCACGGACGGTGGCGGACGACAGGTCCACGTCCAGCAGCCGGCCGATCTCCTCCAGCCACCGCCGGAGCGTCGTACGGTGCAGGCCCAACTCCTCAGCGGCCGGGGCGACGCTGCCGAGATGGCCGAACCAGACGCGCAGGGCGATCCGTTGCGGCGTGTCGAGCGGTTCGGTCAGTTCCGTGGCCCAACGGCGCGCCGACGCGGCGTCCACGAGTTCCGTGGGGAGCGCGGCGGGCGGGCCCGCGTCGGTGGGCCCGGCCGAGTCCGTGGGCCCGGCGGCCGGGGCGCGCAGCGCCAAGGAGAGCCGCGCCAGGGCGAGTGGGGTGTCCAGACCGCCCAGCCGCTCGCCCGCCGTCCGCAGCCGTGAGCGCGTGGTGCCGCGGGAGATCCCCAGCATTTGTGCCGTGGCCCCGACCGACCCCGTACGCAGCCATCCCTCCAGTGCCTGGCGCTGCGCCGGTGTGAGCGGGCTCAGCAGGGACGATGCCCAGGCGGCGAGCCGGTCGGGCGGGATGATCCGCAGCAGGGCCCGGTCTCCGAGCCCGGCCGCGGGGACCAGGTCAGTCGCGGCGATCGCCTCCGTGTCGCTGTCGGCCGGCGGCTGCGGTCTGCTCTCCGACGGGGACTCGGGCAGCGGGAACCCGATCGTGGTCGGCACCACCAGCGCGCCCAGCACCCTGGACCCGGCCGGCGCCTGGGACGGTTCCTGGGAGCTGTACCGGAACATCTACCAGACGCTCCTCGCCTACCCGAACGGCGCGACGGCCCCCCAGCCGGACGCCGCCCAGAGCTGCGCCTTCGCCGACTCGTCGAGCCGCACCTACCGCTGCACGCTGCGCGCGGACCTGAAGTTCGCCGACGGCGACCCGCTGAACGCCGAGGCGGTCAAGTACTCCGTCGACCGCATCCGCGCCATCGACGCCCCGGCCGGCCCCGCCGGACTGCTCGGCAGCCTCGACAGCGTGGACACCTCCGGCGACCGCGAGGTCGTCTTCCACCTCGGCAGGTCCGATGCCACCTTCCCGTTCGTGCTGGCCACCCCGGCCCTGTCGATCGTGGACCCGAAGGACTACCCGGCCCGCGCCCTGCGCACGGGATCGGGGGCCGACGGCTCGGGGCCGTACCGGCTCCAGTCGTACCAGGAGGGCCGGCAGGCCGTCCTGACCAGCAACGGCGGCTACCACGGCTTCGCCCGGCGGCAGAACGACGCGGTGACCATCCGCTACTTCCAGGACTCCGCCGGCATGGTCAAGGCACTGCGCGCGAAGCAGATCGACGTCACCTACCGCGGCCTCGCCGCCGACGACATCCTCGCGCTCCAGCGGCAGGGAAACTCCGACCTCCAGCTCGTGGACGGCGCCGGCACGGAC
>NZ_JBEOUD010000060.1:0-38058 GCF_040303865.1 Streptomyces sp. NPDC094034
CCGATCCGGAAGCAACGGCTCGATCCGCGCCCACTGCGCGTCAGTCAACGGCACACCCGAACCAACGACCAGCTGATCCAAACGAAACGCCCTAGCCGCCGGCCCTCGTCACGCGCCCGGTACAGCAGGTCGCGCACGAGCAGATCCGTACGGCCCGCGAGCCGTTCCCCCAACGCCCGCACCGCCAGCGGCAGTCCGTCGTACAGCCGGACCAACTCCGCCGCCTGGGGGCGCTCCCAGGCGATGCGCCGTACCCCCGCGGCACCGGCGAGGAGCGCCACCCCCTCGTCCTCGCTCATCCCCTTCAGCTCCACCCGGGTGACAGCACCGGGCAGGCCCTCAAGGCGCCAGCGGGAGGTGACGACCACCGCGCAGTCCGGACTGCTGGGCAGCAGCGGTATCACCTGTTCGGGGGAGGCGGCGTCATCGAGGACCACCAGCATCCGCCGCTCCGAGGTCCAACTGCGGAAGAGTCTGGCCAAGTCCTCCACCGCCGAGGGAAGCCGCCGATCGGGATGGCCCGATGACAGCAGCAGTGAGGTCAGGGCGTCCCGGCTGGAGACCGGAGTGCCGTCGGGGCGGTGCAGGGTCGCGAAGAGCTGGCCGCCCGGATAGTGGCGGCGCAACTGGTGGGACGCCTCCACCGCCGTCGCGGTCTTGCCTGTGCCGACGCCTCCCGTCACCACGGCGACGCGTACCGCGGACAGGGCGCCCGCCGTCGCGTCGGACGGGCGGCCCGCCTCGACGATCGCCGCCACCTGCCGGGTAAGACCGATGAAGTCGGCGGGGCGCGGCGGGAGTTCGGCCGGGACGACCGCGCGTGGCGTCTCGTGGGCCGACCCCGACCCCGACCCCGACCCCGACCCGGACCTCGACCCGGAACCGGAACCCGGCCCCGCGCCCGCCGCCGTCCGGCGCTCGGGCTGAAGGACGTCCTCCAGTACCCCCCGCTGGAGGTCCCGTACCTCCACCGAGGGCTCCAGCCCGAGTTCACCGACCATCGTCGCGCGGAGCCGCTGATAGGCGTCGAGGGCCACCTGCCGGTGTCCTGAGCGCGCCGCGGCACGCATGAGCTGGCTGGTGAGCACCTCGTTCAGCGGATGGTCGAGCGTCAGCCCTTTCAGCTCGCTGAGCAGTTCGCGATGGATCCCCAGCTGCATGTCGGCCTCGATCCGCTGCTCCAGGGCCGCCATCCGGAGATCCTCCAGCCTGGCCTGCTGGGCCGAGAGCAGCGCACCGGTCGCCGTGCCCGAGAAGGCAGGTCCCCGCCACAGGGCGAGGGCCTCGCGGAAGGCGTCCGAGGCCGGACCCGGGCGCCCCTCGCCCAGCGCGGCCCGGCCCCGGGCACAGAGCTCCTGGAAGCGCCACAGGTCCAACTGTCCAGCGCCGACGCGGATCCGGTATCCGCGTGGCTCGGTCCGCACCCACGGTCCGCCGCCGGCGCCCTCTCTCAGCGCCTTGCGTATGTGGTAGATGTAGGTCTGCACTGTCTTCCGCGCGAGCTTCGGGGGAGTGTCGTCCCACAACTCCTCCACCAGACTCTCCAGCGGAACCACCTGGTTGGCATGGACGAGCAGCAGTGAGAGCACCTGACGGCTCATGGGCGAGGCGGGCTCGCACGCGCCCCGGTCCCCGCGTACCTCCACTGGTCCGAGAATGGAAAAGTGCATCAATTCCCCCGTCTGAGTGTGCAGTTACCACTTGTGACTGTGCGAGGTCGCCGCGGCGTGCCGGCTCGTACCGAGAGAACGGCCGGGCCTCGTCAACGGGTGCGGGCGGCCGACGCCCGCCCGTTGGAACTCAGCCGAGCGGGCGCGCGAAGGTGAGGCGGTGGGTGTACCGCGCGCCCGCGTCGCCGCCGCCCGCCGCCTCAAGCAGCGGCTGGATCACCTCGTCGATGTGTTCCGCGGCCTCCTTCTCGGACACCCACTCAGAGAGGACGAGCACACTGCCGTCGTCCAGACCGACATGGAAGTTGGCGGCGATCGCGCCGGGGTACGCCCGCTCCTCCCCCTCCGCCTTCTCCTCCGCCGCCAGCAGACCGTCGATCCACTGCCGCCCGGCCTCCACACCGGCCATCGGGAAGACCGCGGCCGGGAAGCACTCGGGCACCGGGGCCGGATCGGCGATGGCGCCCCCTCGGACGACCCGGTAGAGCTGGAACGGCGCGGCCCCCCGGGAGCGGGCGCCCGCCACACCCCAGTCCGGCTTCCCGCGTGAGACGCTGCCCTCCCGCCGCAGCGATTCCCGCAGCGCCGCACGGGACAGCCACTGGGCGTAGGTCAGCACGGAGTTGCCGTCCGTGCTCGTGTAGCAGCTGGCGGACACCAGCTCGGCGGGCCACTCGGCGGACCGCCAGTGCGCGGCGATCGCGTCGGCCACCGCGCGCTGCCGCTCGGGGCCCTCGGCGGTGATCACCTCGACGAGCGCGGCGTCGACATCGGCGCGGTCGATCAGCGGCAGGGCTTCAGTACGCTGAGACATATTCAACTCCTTGTCGGGGACGAGGCGAAGGTGCCGCCGGATTCCATTCTCGGCGGCACATCGGCCATTTCCCATGGCGTTGGATGAAGGGTTGGACGAGAAAGAACAAGATTCCGCAGAACTCTCCTGAGAGATGTCAAATCGACGTCAGGAGATCCGCGCCGAATGGACAGCGGAACCGACGTCGCGCGCGTCGATGCTCCGGTGGAGGTGGTAACGCCTGAACCCGATGGGCCGTATCCCGGGGATATCGCCGCTGGCCCGCAGCGTTTTCACCCGCGTCCGGCTGTCGAGGAACGCGAGGTGCGCCTCGACCGAGGTCCACTCCGCGTAGTTGAGGACCCGAGAGGCGTCCACGCTGGTGTGGAAGTTCGCGGAGAGCATGCCGGGCGGCTGCTCGGCCGGCGCTACGTCGAGCACATCGACCAGCGAGTTCATCACCTGGTCCTGCCGCTCGGCGCCGTCGACGTCGAACGTCGCGATGATCACGCATCCAGGAGCGCCGGACGCACCGGGCGGTACCACGCTCCTGCGCGGCCGGTATTCGACCGCACCCGCCCCGGCCGGCCCCCGCAGCGAGCGCGCGAACGGCTGATAGGAATCGCCGTCGGCGCACTGTGCGTAGCTGAGCACCGTGTCCTTCTCCGAGCTGAGAAAACAACTGAGAGAGAGAATTCCGGCCGGCCACGGAGCAGTGCTCCACTCCGCGACGGTCTGTTCCAGTACGGTCAGCGCCTCCTGCTCGCTCCGTATATACCGCTGGCTGACGAAAACCGACGCCACGTCCGTACGCCGGAGATCAGGCCCCTTCAGGGATTTCGGCTCACTCATTCCCGCTCCCTCTCATTCCCGCTCCCTCTCATCCGCGCTCCCCTTCATCCGCGCTCCTCCCGAACTCTCGCCGGTGTTCCTCGCCGGTGTTCTTCGTCGGTACTCGTCCCGGAGGGTGGAGCCGGGCGCGCGGCACGGTGAACGCCGTCAGCACCCCCACCGCGCTGATGGAGGTGACGAGTACCAGGGCGGGCCGATAACCCTCGTACTCCGTCAGCAGCAGCGCGACCAGGGGAAGCGTCACCACACCCCCCAACTGGACACCCGTCTGGTAGAGGGGCACCGCCGCACCCCGCTCGGCGGCCGGGATCCCCGCCGTGGCCTGTATGTTCAGCGCCGCGAAGGAGAGCACGAACCCCGCCTCCACCAGCACCAGTGCCGGCAGGACCGCCGACCAGTACGCCTCCGTCGGCGCGCGCCAGAGAAAGACGGCACAGCCGAGGAACGGCGCGAGCGCGCCCAGGGCTATCGGCAGGCCGGTGCCCCAGCGGGCGACGAGCCGCCCCGCGAAGGGAACCGTCACCATCAAGGGCACACACGCCGGAAGCAGCCCCAGCGCACACTGCCAGGGAGACCAGCCAAGGCGCTGCTGCAACTGAAAGGTGATCAGCAGCAGCAGTCCGGCATAGGTGCCGTTGAGGGTGGCCGCGCCGACCGCGGAGCGCAGCAGCCGGCCGTCCCGGAGCAGCCCGGGATTCAGCCGCGGTGCTCGTCCCGCGGCGCCTGAGTCGTGTGGAATCATCCGGGTGGCGAAGACCAGCAGGGCGAGGGCGAGGGGCGCGGGAAACAGGAGCGTCCAGCGCCAGCTCGATTCCAGGAGCGCCGCGGAGAGCAGCAGCCCCGCGGTGAACCCGGTGGCGCCGAACATGGAGTAGACGGAGACCGCCTTGCGCTGCTGCGGTCCGTCGCGGAAGGCCGTGCTGATGATGGCCAGTCCGGTGGGGGCGGTCAGTGCGGCGCAGCAGCCCTTGACCACCCGGGTGGCGATGAGCAGCGACTCACTGTCGGTCACCCCGCCGATCACGGAGGCGAGGGCGAAGACGGCCATCGCGCCCAGATACGCGCGACGACGGCCGCACAGCGCGGCGATCCGGTTCCCCAGGAGCAGCAGGGCCCCGAACCCGAGGGCGAAGCCGCTCATCAGCCATTGGACCGCCGGCAGCGACATGTCCATGGCCTCGCCGATGGTGGGCAGGGCCACCAGCACCACGGACACCTCGACGGCGTCCAGGAGCATATTGCCCGACAGGACGCACAGCAGGCCCCACTGCTGGGCACCCCCCGGCGCGGAGCCCGCCGCGCCGGGGGTGTTGGCCGTACCGCTCGCTGTCATGTTCCCCGGCCCGTCACCACGCCGTCGGTGTGCGTCCGTCACCACGCCAGTCGCTGACCGGTGGGGGAGCCGTCCTCGCCCAGGAAGACGGCCGTCGGGCCGTCGTCGCCCAGGGTCGCGAGGAGCACCGGGATACGCGCCCCCTGCTCCGGTGTCAGATGCCCCTGATGGCCGTTGAGATCGGTCGAACAGAAGCCGGGGGAAACGGCGTTGACGAGGATCCGCTCCGGGCGCAGCTCGTTGGCGTAGGTGATGGTGACGGCGTTGAGCGCGGCCTTCGAGGTGCCGTAGTCCAGCACGGCCGGGTACGTCCCTTTCGGGAACTCCCCGGTGGGGTCGTCCAGCGCGGCGGCATGGGTCAGGGATCCGACCACACTGCTGACATTGACGATGCGGGCGGCCCGCGAGCGGCGCAGCAGCGGCAGCATCGCGTTGGTGACGGAGATGACACCGAAGACATTGGTCTCATAGGTGCGCCGCACCACACTCACCGGCGTCCGGCTCGGCGCGCCCACCGGCGCGCCGGTCCCCGCGTTGTTGACCAGGGCGTCCAGGTGGCCCGTCTCCTCCTCGACGCGTTTGGCGGCGAGCGCCACCGAGGACTCGTCCGTGACGTCGAGTTGTACGAAGTGGACGTCGAATCCCTCGGCCCGCAGCTCGCGTTCGGCGTTCCTGCCGCGCTCCACGTCCCGGGCGCCCAGATAGACACGTTGGCCCAGCTCGCCGAGGCGCCGGACGACGGCGCGTCCGATTCCCTTGTTGGCGCCGGTGACCAGCGTGATACGGGGGCTGTCGGCGGTCATTGATTCGCTTCCTCTCTCGCGGTGTGCGTACGGACCGGTCAGCCGAGGAGCGTTCCGCCGCTGGCATCGATGAACGAACCGGTGATCCAACGCGCCTCGTCGGTGGCCAGGAAGGTCACCACATCGGCGACATCACCCGCGTCCCCCACCCGTTTGAAGGCGGAGACCTGCGCCATCTGCGCCACGGCCTCGGGGATGTCGAAGACCGGCCCGCCGTTGTCGGTGATCCCCGGTGCCACACTGTTGACGGTGATCCCACGGGGCGCGAGATGCTTCGCCAGGTGCAGCGAGATCTGCTCGATGGCGCCCTTGGTCATCGAATAGGCCACCTGCTCGGGAACCGCGGTCCGGGTGAGCGCGGAGGAGATGTTGATGACGCGCCCTCCGTCGGGCATGTTCCGCAGCGCCCGCTGGATGATGAGATACGGAGCCCTGGCGTTCACCGCGAAGTACTGGTCGAGCTGTTCCGGGGTGACGTCCTCGGGGCTGATCCCGTCCGAGCCCGTGACCGCCGCGTTGTTCACCACGATGTCGAGCGAGGTGTCCCCGGTCCGCTCCTTCAGCCCCTGCTCCAGGCCGAAGAAGAGTTCGTGCACATCGCCGGGGACGCCGAGCTCGGCGCGGACCGGAAAGGCCCGGCCGCCCTCCTTCTCGATCAGTGCGACGGTTTCCCGCGCCGCGTCGTCGTTGGTGGCGTAGTGCACGGCGACCAGGGCGCCTTCGCGGGCCAGCCGTACCGCGGTGGCGCGTCCGATGCCCCGGCTGGAACCGGTGACCAGCGCCGTCTTGCCCGTGAGCCTGTCCATGGTGGAACTCCCGTGTGCTGAAAGGGGTCGAGTGGTGTCCGCCGCGGGCGGTGGTGCCGGCCGGTCCAGGCCGCTGATCATTCGGGCGAGGTGGCGACGGACCACGTCCATACCGAGGAGTTCGCCGCACACCTCCCGGACACCGTCCACCTCAGGCCCGCCGAACAGCAGCAGCGCCTGGGCCTGGATGTTCGTCAGGGTGCGGGCGCCCGCGGCGTGGCGCTCGGTGTGGTAGTCGTCCAGCTCTCCGTCATCGGTCCCGCCGGTGATCCGGGCCACGAGCCCGCGGCCGAGGCCGGCCGCGTCCTGGAGTCCGAGGTTCAGCGCCTGTCCGCCGACAGGCATCTGGACATGGGCCGCGTCCCCCGCCAGCAGGACCCGGCCCCGGCGATAGTCACGCGCCTGACGCCGGGTGTTGTCGAAACCATTGAGCCAGAGCGCCGTGCCACCGCTGATGTCCTCGCCCGTCACCCGGGCCCATGCCGCCACGACCTCGGCGAACTCCGGCTCGCGCGTGCGCGGCCCGGGGGTCCGGGTCCGGTCGTGCACCATGAGCCGGGTGGTCCCGTCGCCGCGTCGGTGGGCGGTGGCGGTGCCGTTCGCGTACCTCTTCAGGCGCCGGCCGGGGATGTCGATGCCCAGCACGTCGGCCCGGAGCATGTCCCGGGTCGCGTCGTCGCCGGTCATCTCGAAGCCCGCGAGCTGCCGTACGGTGCTCCGCTCCCCGTCACATCCCACCAGGTAGGCGGCCGTGAAGCGGTGTGACCTGCCGTCCGGGCCGAACGCCACGACTTCCACCCGGTCGGGGTGGAGCGTCAGTCCGGTGACCACATGGCCCCGGCGCACCTCGGCGCCCCGCTCCGTGGCCCACTCCTCCAGCACGGGTTCGAGACGGCTCTGTACGCACTCCCACTGGCCGGCGTACGGATGCCCGGGGTCCGCCTCGGCGAGATCGAGCGGGATCCCGCCGAAATGGCCCCGCCCACCGGCCGCCAGGTCCCCCAGCCGGTCGAGGATCCCCCGCTCGGCGAAGATCTCCATGGTGCGGGAGTGGAGGATCGAGGCGCGGGACTCGGCGGTCGGCTCGGACAACTGCTCCAGTACGACGGCCCTGGCTCCGCCGGCGCTCACCTCACCCGCGAGCAGCAGCCCCACGGGACCGGCACCGACGACGAGGACGTCGGCGTCCGCTGGATCGCCCATCCCTCAGCGCCGCGCTTCCGCGAAGGACTTGGCGTGCCCCAGGGTCGCCCGGCTGTTGGCGCCCAGCGCCTCGCGCAAGAAGGTGCGGGCCTGGGGGACACCGGCGTCGGGTCCGAGGACCCGTGTGATGGTGTCGGTGTTGACGACCACGGTGTGCTGGGAGGTCACGGTGGTGACACCGGCACTCTCCTCGTCGAACCGCCAGTAGCCGGTGTGCAGGGTCATCAGGGCGGGCAGTGTGGTCTGCTTGTAGGCGATCCCATGGTGCGGGAAGCAGACCCTGACCGACTCCGTGGTGTGCGTGGAGCCGTCCTTCGCCACCGTGTCCATACGCAGGGTCTGGACACCGGGCTCCTTCTCGGTCAGCGAGACACGGGAGACATGCGGCAGCCGCTCGGTCCACAGCTGGGCCTCGTTGACGAAGTCGTACGCGTCCTTGGCCGAGCCATTGACCCGCACGCTGTCCTCGAAGGACAGCGTCAGCTCCGCGGAGTGGGTGGCGAGCTCCACATTCGCCTTGAGCGCGGCGAGTTCGGAACGGCTGTTGCGTTCCACCGCTTCGTCGATCCACGCGAGGCCCGCCGGATCGTCATCGATGGCGCGGTAGGAGTGCAGCAGCCGCAGCCGGCACTCCGTCCCCCGCGGCTCGATGATCCATGTACCGCTCATCTCGGCCACGGGCGGCGCTGAGACCTCCTGGCTGAAGGTGATACGCAGGCCCACCGGGTCCAGCCGGCGGAATGAGGTCCAGTTCTTGGGCTCGCCGTTGGCCGTGGCCCAGATGCGGATGCGCTCCTCGTCACCGTTCTTCTCCACGTAGTCGACATACACCGACGGCGGGAAGATCCTGGGCCAGTTCGCCACCTCCGAGAGGAGGCGGTACACCTCCGGGGCGGGGGCGGACACGGTAATCTCGTGCTCGACTTCGCGGGGTGCCTGCTCGGTCATGTTCATCTCCTTGCCACTGGTGGGTTTGTCGGGGCCGGGCCGGGTCAGAAGTTGCCCAGACCGCCACAGACATTGAGCGCCTGTGCGGTGATGGACGCCGCCGTGTCGGAGGTCAGATAGCCGACCAGACCGGCGACCTCCTCGGCGGTGGAGTAGCGGCCGAGCGGGATCTTCGCCGTGAACCTCGCCAGGATCTGCTCCTCGCCGGCCTCGTACGCGGCGGCGTAGCCCTGGCGCACCCGCTGTGCCATCGGGGTTTCCACATACCCGGGGCACACCGCGTTGACGGTGATGCCGGTGGGTGCCAGCTCATTGCCGAGCGCCTTGGTGAAACCGACGACACCGTGTTTGGACGCGGAGTAGGGCGCGCCCAGCACCACACCCTGTTTGCCGGCCGTGGAAGCGATGTTGATGATGCGCCCCCGGGGCTTGTCACGCATTCCACCGGTGGTCAGCACCTCACGTGTCACGAGGAAGACGCTGTTCAGGTTGGTGTTGATGACGTCGAACCACAGCTCGTCGGCGATGTCGGCGGTGACCCCGCCGCCACTGCGGCCCGCGTTGTTCACCAGGATGTCGATGGGACCGAAGCGGCCGACCGCCGCCCGGACCAGCTCCTGGATGTCCTCCTTCGAGCCCACGTCCGCCGCCCTGCCGTCCACCTCCAGACCCTCGCCCTGGAGTTCTTTGACCGTTCGGGTCACGGCGTCCTCGGTGCGCGCGCACACGAAGACCCGATGGCCCTGTCCGGCCAGCAACCGGGTGACGGCGAGTCCGATACCGCTGGTGGCACCGGTCACGAGCGCGACCCTGGACATGTCCTGCGTCATGGTGTGTCTCCTGGAATCGGGGTGCCGGGAAGCGGCTCAGAGCTGCTTGTTGACGAGCGCGATCAGCGCGCGGGGAGTGCGGGCGTCGGCGAAGATCTCCTCGTCGAGGCTGATCCCGTACTCCCGCTCGATACGGCCGGCGGTCTCCAGCATCGCCAGGGACTCGTATCCCAGCGCGTCGAACTCCGCGTCGAGAATGTCTCCGTCGAGGTCGACGTCCTCGTCGGCGCCGGCGCCCTCGCGCAGGATGGACTTGAGGTCGTCGATGGTGAAGGTGGAAACGGGCATGAGGGGTCCTTCCTCGTCACGCATGGCAGAGGGAGCCTTGTTGGGGTCTTCGGGTCTTCGGGTCTTGGGGTCTTGGGGTTCTCCGGGTCTTCGGGTCTCCGGGATCTCCAGGGTCTTCGGGTCTCCGGGCGGCGGGCTCAGTCCCGCGGTGCCCGCACCACCACCGCGGAGTTGAATCCGCCGTAGCCGCGCGCGAGTACCAGCGCGGCACGCACGGGCGTGTCGCGCGCCGCCCCGGTCACCAGATCGATGTCGTAGTGGCGGGAGAGCGAGGAGTTGGTGGTCGGCGGGATCACGCCGTCCCTGATGCTCAGGCAGGCGGTGGCCACATCCAGCGGGGCGGCGCCCGAATACAGCCGTCCTGTCATGGTCTTGGGCGCCGTGACAGGCACCGCCCGGGGGCCGAAGACCTTGGTGATCGCCTCGGCCTCGACCCGGTCGAGTTCGGGTACCGCCGCCGCGTCCGCGAAGACCACGTCCACCTCGCCGGGCTCCGTACCCGCGTCGGACAGCGCCTGTTCGACGGCCCGTCGCAGCCCCGGGCCGCGGTCGCTGCCCGGCGCGGGGTCGAAGGTGGAGGCATGGCCGGCGATCTCGCCGTAGATCTGCCGTGCCCCGCGGGCGCGGGCGTAGTCGGCGTCCTCCAGGACAAGCAACGCTCCGCCCTCTCCCGGCACGTGCCCCGCGGCGCCGTCGTCGAAGGGCACGTACGCCCGCGCGGGATCGGTCGCGTGGCTCAGCCGGTCGCTCGCGAGCTGGGCCACCCAGCCCCACGGGCAGATCGAGGCGTCGACGGCCCCGGAGACGATCAGCGGGGTGCCCTTGCGGATCTGCCGACGGGCCTGGGCCAGCGCGTCCAGACCGCCGGCCTGGTCGCTGACGACGACCCCGCTGGGGCCGCGCATACCGTTGCGGATCGAGATCTGGCCGCTGTTGACGGCGTAGAACCACGCGAAGGACTGGTACGCGCTCACATAGCGGCCGCCCTTGCTCCACAGCGCCTGTAGCTCCCGCTGGCCGAACTCGAAGCCGCCGGAATGACTGGCCGTGATCACACCCATGTCGTACTCGGGCAGTGTGTCCGGTACGACCCCCGCGTCCGCCAGCGCCCAGTCGGCGCCGACCAGCGCGATCCGGGTCATCCGGTCGGTCTGCGGCAGCAATCTGCTGGGCAGATGGTCCGCGGCGACGAACCCCTCTATCTCACCCGCCAGTTGAGCCGGATAGGACGTGGGGTCGAACCGGGCCACCCGGCCGATGCCGCCCCGGCCCGCCAGCACGGCCGACCAGTAGGACTCCAGCCCCAGCCCGTTGGGCGCCGCCACACCGAGGCCGGTCACCACCGTGGCGGCGTTCACCGTTTTCTCCTGTCGGGCCGGGCCAGCACCACCGCGCTCTGGAAACCGCCGAACCCACTGCCCACCGACAGCACGGTGTCCGTGCGCCGCTCCCTGGCGGTGAGGGGTGTGTAGTCCAGATCGCACTCCGGATCCGGGGTGTGGAGATTGGCCGTGGGCGGAATGACATGGTGCTCCATCGCCAGCGCGCAGGCGGCGAGTTCGATGGAACCGACGGCGCCGAGCGAGTGGCCGATCATGGACTTGATGGAGCTGACGGGCGTGCGGTACGCCGCCTCGCCCAGGCTCAGCTTGAAGGCCGCGGTCTCATGGCGGTCGTTCTGCTTGGTGCCCGAACCGTGCGCGTTGATGTAGTCGATGTCCTCCGGGTTGACGCGGGCCTCCGCCATGGCGACCCGGATCGCCTCCGCCATCTCCTTGCCGTCGGGGCGCAGTCCGGTCATGTGGAAGGCGTTGGAGCGCGTCGCGTAACCGGCCACCTCCGCGTAGACATGGGCGCCGCGCCGCCGGGCGCTCTCCCCGTCCTCCAGGACGAAGACGGCGGCGCCCTCGCCGAGGACGAAGCCGTTGCGGCTCGCGTCGAAGGGCCGCGAGGCGTGCGCGGGATCGTCGTTGCGCGGCGTGGTCGCCTTGATCGCGTCGAAGCAGGCCACGGTGATCGGCGAGATCGGCGCCTCGGTGGCACCGGCGATCATGACGTCCGCCGCGCCCTCCCTGATGACCTCGGTGGCATAGCCGACCGCGTCCAGCCCCGATGTGCACCCCGTGGAGACGACGGCGGCCGGGCCCTCGGCGCCCACCGCGCGGGCCACCTCGGCGGCGAAGGAGCTGGGGACCATGTAGTTGTACAGATGCGGTACGGCGTACTCATGGTCGACCAACTCCCGTCGGCCGCCGTCGCTGACCGTCCGGTACTCCTCGTCGAGACCCATGGTGGCGCCCACGGCACTGCCGATGGTCACCCCCATGCGGCCCGGGTCCAGTGTGTGGAAGGCCAGCCCGCTGTCGGCCGCCGCCTCGCGCGCCGTGACCACCGCGAGCTGCGCCGCGCGGTCCATGCGCCGGATCTCCTGGGGGCCGAGACCGCACGCCTCGGCGTCGAAGTCCACCTCCGCGGCGACCTGGGAACGGAAGGGAGCGGGATCGAAGAGCGAGATCCGCCGGGTGGCCGTACGTCCGTCGGTGAGGAGCTGCCAGAACCCCTTCGTCCCCGGCCCGCCCGGCGCCGTGACACCGATTCCGGTGACGACGACCTGGCGGCCGTGGGCGGCACTCACTCGGCGCTCCAGTGGTAGAAGCGCCGCGCCATCGCGTCGGCGGGGGAGCGCCAGGTCGCCGGGTCGTATGCCTCGATGAACGGTTTGAGGTCCTGGCTGATCCCGACGAACCGCGGGTCCGCCTTCGCCTGTTCGATGCGTTCGTCGCCGTTCTCGCCGTCGAAGTCCTGCAGATGGAAGTAGAGCCCGCGGTACGAGAAGAGCTCGCGTCTGCGCGTTCCCATCCGATCCGGCATCTCCGTACCGTCGAAGGCGGAGAAGAGCCGGGCCACCTCACCGGCCGAGCCGGGTGCCATCCGGGCGACGATCAACGTGCTGTACATCCTCAACCTCTTTCCGTGCGTGGACCCGTGCGTGGACTGTGCGCAAGGACTGTGCGCTTGGGCTTCGCGCTTGGGCTTCGCGCTTGGGTGTGAAAGGCGTTGCGTCATAGGCCGCGCGGTGTGTCAGGCGGCGCGCGCGGGCGCGGTGCGATGGTGGCGGGCGGGGCCGAACCAGCGCTCCAGGGCCATCGGCAGGTCGTGGTGGCTGCCGGGTGCGATCCAGGCGATATGACCGTCGGGGCGCAGCAGTACGGCGCTCGCCCCGTCGGGCGCGCCGCCGGGGGAGGCGGCGCCCCGGGCAGCGGCGGTGACCACGTCGACGCGGTCCGCCCATGGGGCCGCGCGCCGCCGCAGCTTGGGGGTGTCCGCCAGGTCGAGCAGCACACCCCGGCCGGCCCGGAGCAGTTCGGTGCTGGAGGTGACGGTGGTATCCCGCGACAGCTCCAGCCGCGGCAACCGCAGCCCCAGCAGCGGATTGGTGCCGCTCCCGACGTCGTACCGGATGTCCAGTCCGGCCGCCTTGGCCGCGAAATGGCGGGCGACCTCCTCGTACCCCGTCAGCTCGGTCAGGAGGTCGCGCAGCGGCTGCACCTCCTCGCTGCCGAGGATGAGCAGGCTCTGCGCGCGGGTGTTGGCGAGCAGCCGGCGGCCGACCTCGTGGCGTTCGGTGTGGTACGTGTCGAGCAGCGCGGGGCCGACGGTCCCGCGCAGTACGGCCGCGAGTTTCCAGCCCAGGTTCACGGAGTCCTGGACGCTGGTGTTCATGCCCTGCCCGCCGGCCGGGAGATGGATATGGGCGGAGTCCCCGGCCAGCAGCACCCGGCCGCGGCGGTACTCGGTGACCTGGCGGGTGGCGTCACCGAAGGCACTGAGCCATACGGGCTCGCCGTGCGAGATATCGATGCCGGTGAGCCGTTTCCAGGCGTCGGCGACCTCGGCGAAGGCGGGCGGGCCCGTCCTGCGCTGGGGCGGCGCACCGCGTTCTGCGACGATGACGCGGTGGACCCCGCCGCCGAGCCGGGCGGTCATGACCATGCCGTCGGTGACCCGGTCGGCGACCATGCGCGGTGCCAGGTCGATGCCCCGGACATCGGCGAGAAGGAGCTCCGTGGTGGCCGGTGTGCCGGGGAAGTCGAAGCCCGCCGCCTTTCGTACGGCGCTGCGGCCTCCGTCGCAGCCGACCAGATAACGGGAGCTGAGCACCTGCCGGCCGCCGGGCCCGCGCACCTGTGCCTCGACGCGGTCACCGTGGTCCGTCAGTCCGGTGAACTCGTGGTCACGACGGATGTCCGCGCCGAGTTCGGTGGCCCAGCTCTCCAGCACGGACTCGGTGGCGGACTGCGGTACGGTCCTGGCGGCCCGGTCACCACCGCCCAGGACACCGAAGTCCAGGGGAATGCCGCCGAAGTGCCCGAGGCCGCTCATCTCGATGTCGCCGAAGCGCGGCAACAGCCCACGCTGGTCGAGGACTTCCACGGTACGCGGGGTGAGCCCGATGCCCCGGGACTCCCCGGTGCGCCGGGGAAGGCGGTCCAGGACCACCACATCGATCCCGGCCAGGCGCAGCTCTCCGGCGAGCATGAGACCCGCCGGCCCCGCGCCCACGACGATGACGGAAGCGTCCATGTACTTCTCCTCATGTCCTCACCGGCAGCACGCTCCTGTGCTGCCGAACACCGGTCGCCCGGGTGCGCGCCGACATCGACGCGCTGACTGTCCCGTCCTGTCCGGCCCGGCGGGCTCCCGCGGCCACCGCGGCCCGTGCTCAGCTCTTGCGTCCGATGATCAGAACGTCGTCCGGTGTGTCCTCGGGCCCGATCGTCTCGGGGTGGAAACCGGCCTCTTTGAGCCACGCGTGGCAGTCACTGACCGGGTACTCGCCGCCGCCGGCGGACCATACGAGCATGCTCAGCGCGGCCAGCGTGGCGTAGAGCGGCGGCGCGCTGTTGCTGACCATCGGGTCGTAGACGATGACCGCGCCGCCCGGCCTGACCGCGTCGTACGCCTTGCGCAGCAGCGTCCGGCGGTCGTCCACACCCCAGTTGTGGAGCACATGACCGAAGATCAGCACATCGGACTCGGGCAGTGGGCCGGCGAAGAAGTCACCGCCGTGGAACGAGACCGCTCCGTCGTCGCCGAGGGCGGCCATGTGGCGGGTGAAGCTCCCCTCCAGCTGCGGCAGATCGAATACCACGCCCCTCAGATGAGGGTGCGTCAGCGCCAGGTGGTGCGCGACATTGCCGCGCGCGCCCCCGACGTCGACGAACGAGCTGTAGCCGCTCCAGTCGATCTCGCCCAGGCGTCGATGGAGGGGAGTGTTGAGCGTGTCCATGCTCTCCAGGAATGATTCCGTCGATTCCCGGTCCTGGTAGAGGGTTTCGTACGGGTTGCCCTCCAGCGCGCCGGGATTCTGCGGCGTGCCCGTGCGCAGGGCCGCGCCGAGACCTTCCCAGGCGGGGTTCAGCTCGCGCTCACAGAACTGGAGATAACCGCCGATGAAGTCGGGGCGTCCGCGCACCAGATACCGTTCGGCGGCGGGGGAGTTACGGAACGTACCGTCCTTGGAGGCATGCAGCAGCCCCAGCCCGGCGAGCGCCAGAAAGAAGTCACTGGCTCCCGGCATACGGTAGCCGAGCCGTTCGCTCAGTTCCTCGGCGGTGGCCGGGGAACCGGAAAGTCCGGAGAAGAGATCGGACTCCGTCGCGGTAAGCAGAATCTTCGTCTGCCAGAATCCGGTCAACGGTCCCATGACCTGACCGACGGATGGTTCTTGCGACTCCGGGTCCGAATTTTTCTGGTCACTCATGCGAGGCCCCTCCTGGGAGTAGCAGGACGGCTCAGAAACCGAACGGATGTCGGTTCGGGTGCCGGTTCCTGTGGATCCTCGCAGCGGCCGTCCAAGGAATGACCAAAGGCCGCTCAATGTGAACGCGCAATCACTGGAATGAACAGAACGCAATCAGCCGGAAACGAAAGGGAGGAAGAGTGCCGCGGGCACTCCGAAGGCCGGACCCGCATAGGGCGCGGGACCGGCCTTCACTGCCATGTATTCGGTTCGGCGTCTTTCGGATCCGCGTTCCGTGACCTCCCCGGCGGGCCGTTATTTGCGTGCCATGGCGGAGCCGTCGGCGGACGACGTGTCGGCCTGGGCGTCGGCCGCCACCGCGGTGGGGGTCTCGGGGCGGCCGGGCAGCAGCGGAGCGGCGGCCAGAATCACCAGGGTGACCGCGAACACGAACCAGTAGGCGCCCTGGAATCCATCGAACCCGGTGCCGCCGCCCGCCGCGGCGCCGCTGCCGATCGCCGCCAGGATCAGGGCGACACAGGCGACCCCGAGCGCTCCGCCGAGCTGGTTGAGGTTGTAGACGACGGAACTGCCCTGCGGCACCTTCTCCGGCGGCAGAGTCCGGTACAGCGACCCCATGGTCGGCGCGCCGACGCCCCCCAGACCCAGGCCGACGGCGAACGCGGCCAGCGCCGACCACACTTCACCGCTGTCCGCGCCGATACGGGTGAGACCGACCGAGGCGAGCGCCGCCACGGCCGCCCCGCCCCGTACCAGATTGCGCGCTCCCAGCCGGTCGCTGAGACGTCCGGCGAGCGGCATGGCGAGCGCCGATCCCAGGCCGAGCGGCGCCACCAGCAGTCCGGCCGCGCGGGCGCCGTGTCCGTGCAGCACCTGGTAGTAGAGCGGCAGGGCGAACAGGACCGCGAACGTGGCCAGTCCGACGAGCCCCTGCACGGTCACGCTCGCGGCGAAGCCGCGGCTGCTGAACAGCCGGATGTCGATCAGCGGTTCGGTGCGGCGGATACGCAGCGCGTGGATCACGTACCCGACGAGCAGCGCGACACCCAGGATCAGCGGGACGAGCACGGCGGGCGTGGCGAACCGCGCGTGCTCGCCCGCCTGTGTGAGGGCGAGTAGGACCGCCGCGAACCCGGGGGCCAGCAGCAGGGCGCCCACGACATCGAGACGGGGCCCGGACCCGCGCGCGACGGGCGGACCGGCCGGGATCACCCGCAGCGCGAGCAGCACCGCCACGATCCCGATGGGCAGGTTGATGTAGAACATCGAGCGCCAGCCCATGGATTCGAGCATGACCCCGCCCAGCACGGGCCCGAGTACCGGCCCGAGCGACAGGACCACACCCATCATGCCCATCACGCGGCCCGCCCTGCTGGGGCCCGCCGCACGGGCGAGGATCACGAGGACCAGCGGGTCGACGACGCCGGCGCCGACACCCTGGACGACCCGGAAGGCCACCAGACTCCCCACGTTCCAGGCGAGCGCGGAGGCGAGCGAGCCGGCCAGGAACAGCACGAGTCCGAACAGCCAGAGCTTCTTGACCCCGAACCGGCCGACCGCCCAGCTCGTGATGGGGATGGTGACCGTGAGCGCCAGCAGATAGCCGGTCGTCGCCCAACTGATGGCGCTCAGTGAGGTGTCGAACTCGTCGGCGAGGGTATCGGCCGCGACGGTGACCATGGTGCTGTCGAGGATCCCCATGATCCCGCCCAGCAGGGTCACCCCGATGAGCCGTAACAGTCCGGGGTCGAGGCGGTCATCGCTGACTTGAGACATCACTTTCCAACTCCGTTGAGAGCGCCACTCGAACATTTTTTGAACCAGGTGGTTCAACATAACGACCCGTCAAGGCCGCCCGCAACTGGGTCGCCCAGAAAGTTGAACCGACTGGTTCACGTATGGGAGTGCCGCGGTACGATGGCCGGGTGAACGGAGCCAAGACCTCAAACGCGAGCAGACGCGAGGCGTCGCGCGGGCGCATCGACAAGCGGCAGGCGATCCTCGAAGCCGCGTTCAGGACGTTCGCCCGAGAGGGGTACGGACAGTCCTGCGTACGGGAGATCGCGGCCGAGGCGGGCGTGGCCAAGCCCACCATCTACAACCATCTCGGGGACAAGGAAACGCTGTTCCGCGAGGCGATGCTGGCCGCCGTCGGCCGTACGAGCGGCGCGGCGATGGCGGCGCTCGAACAACTCCGGGAGCCCGAGGGCGATGTGCGCCCCATACTGGAGGAAGCCGGCCACCGCATTCTGAAGAACCATTGTGACCAGGAGTCCCAGGCGCTGCGCTGGCTCCTCAACGCCGAAGCGGCCAGGTTCCCCGACCTGTTGGAGACCATCCAGCGCGAGGGCGCTCAGCGGCTGCACGACGCTCTCGCCGACCGCCTGGCACGTTTCGCGCTCTCCGGGCGTCTGCACACCAGCGACCCCGACCTGGCCGCCGAGCAGTTCCTCGCACTGCTCACGGGCCCGATGGAGCTGCGTACCCGGCTGGGCACGCGCAAGGTGTCCGACGCCGAACTGCGCACCGTGGGACGGTCCGCCGTCGACACGTTCCTGCGCGCCTACGCTCCCCGGGCCGCGGACGCCTCGTAGGGGCCGTACAGCCGTGGGCGCCCCGTCGACGCCCAGGAACGACAGCGGGAAGAAGGGAACGGGAGAGGCGAGAGCATGACCACGACACTGATCACCGGCGCCAACAAGGGGCTTGGATACGAGACCGCCCGGCGTCTGACCGAGGCGGGCCACACGGTCCTCCTGGGGGCACGGGACCCGGGGCGCGGACAAGCCGCCGCCGGACGCATCGGCGCCCGCTTCGTCCAACTCGACGTGACCAGTGAGGAGTCCGTCCTGGCGGCGGCGAAACGGGTCCGCGAGGAGATCGGGCACGTGGACGTCCTCGTCAACAACGCCGGAATCACCGGCCCCCTCAAAGAGGCCGAGGATCTGACGGCCGACGACATGAAGACGCTCTACGACACCAATGTGTTCGGAGCCGTCAGGGTCACCCGCGCGTTCCTGGCGCTCCTGCGGGCCGGTAGGACCCCCACCGTGGTGAACGTCAGCAGCGGACTGGGATCGCTGGCCATCGCCGCCGAGCCCGAGCGCTTCGAGTCGCTGCTGCCCGTGTACTACCCGAGCCCGGGGTACAACTCCTCCAAGGCCGCCCTGAACATGATCACCGCGCAGTACGCGAAAGCGTTCCCGGAGATCACGTTCAACGCCGTGGACCCTGGCTGGACCGCCACCGACTTCAACGGCCACCGGGGCGTCCAGACGGTCGAGGAGGGCGCCGAGGTGATCGTCCGTATGGCCACGCGAGGCGGCGGCGGTCCCACCGGCGGCTTCTTCGGGAACTCCGGCCCCGTCCCCTGGTGACGCCGGTGCCCCGGTCCCGCTGAGGTCAGGACTCCGGGCACCGGGTGCCGGAAGCGTCCCCCACCGCCCCCGCCCCGCCGACCGACCCGGGCGCTGGCAGGATGATGAGCCCGGCCGCCACGGCCTGGGTCACCGCGTCGAGCCGGGAGACCGCGTCCAGTTTGCGGAAGGCGGCGTGCAGATGCCGTTTGACGGTGCCGGTCGTGATGCCGAGGCTGTTGGCCACCTGCTGGTTCGTCATGGCGGTGGCCACTCCGCGCAGCACCTGGGTCTCGCGGCGCGAGAGCGCGGGGACCGGTCTCTTGACGGCGTTCCGTACGGCCGCGGGGGCGAGCGAGCGTACGGCGGCGAGCAGGACGTCCCAGCCCGCGTCCCGCGGCAGATATTTGTGCACCCCCGCCGCCTCCAGGGCACGCCGGTCCTTCAGAGCGCCGCGCGCCGGAAGCGCGAGCACGGCCGATCCCGGGTCGAGACGGCGCAGCGAGCGGACCGTACGGACCACGGCGCCTCCGTCCGCCCACGGCTCCAGGACGATGACATGGGGGTGCAGAGCCGCCGCCCTGCACAAGGTCTCGTGTTCGCCGGTGGTCTGGCCGAGGACACAGATATCGGCCTGGGTGTGGAACAGCTCTGTCAGAGCGTCGCGCAGTAAGGCGCTCTCGCCGGCGACGAGGACGGAGATATGAGGCATGGTTCCCCTTCGGCAGGTCGGACACCCCGGTCAGGGTGCTGACTGACATCGAGGTGCGGAATTGCGACACGGCTGTTGGGTGGGCAGCCGTGGGCCCATGCTCGGTGCGGATCTCTCATCGGAGAGGCGTGAGGGGCCCGGTCGGACGGGCGTGGCACCGACATCGCCGGGTGTCCGGCAGACCGATGACCGGCAGACCGATGAGGCGCCGGCGGGCGGACCCCTCGAAGATCCGCCGCCGCGTGAACTCCGGCCGCGCGGCATCGTGGTGCGCGAGCACGTGGAAAACCCCCCTGGTTGGCGCGTACTGCCGTTCATGGCACGAGACAGGTACGCAATAGCGAAACGCGGTGAAATTTTACCGCCGCGGATGACTTTGGCAACTACCCGCATATCCGTCGAGGCATGACCCGGTCACGGTCCGAACCGTCCTCCCAGGGGCTGTGCTCACACAATCGGCGGTGGGGGAAGTCGGTTGACGCAAACAGGCGGGATTTGATGCCCGAGGGCGATCGGTACGAACGGTCCGGCCTGGGCGGACGCCGCCCCGAGCCGTCGAAGCGCGGCGTGAATTGGCGGGATCGATGCGATTGCGCGGACGCCCGTTCCTGAGCCGTTCGCGGGAGAAGCGCGGATTCGGAGCTCATGTGAGACGCGCACGCTCTGACTGTGCGATCTGTCCGACGTGAAAGACCCCTCGGGGCGCCGCCATCTGACAAATGTCACTCAATGTGGGCTTGGCCACATCGGGCACTCGGTCGGCCCCGCGCTCGGGCCCGGCGCTGTCAATCTTCACGCGGATTTCGAAGAGGCGCGGTGGCCGGTCGTTCCGCGACTCCTCCAGAATCGGCTTTGCCCACCGCCGGGTTGAATGCCATGTGTCGTTATTCCCTTGGCGGCGCCGGCCGTTGATGATGTTCTGGAGGTGTGAATGAGCGGCACACGGCGAGTTGCGCTAATCAGTGGCGCCGGGCCGCGGCATTGGCGCGGCGACCGCGCGGGAATTCGGGCCGCCGCCGACGTGATCACCGGAAGTCATTCGGCGGTGCTTCGGTGAGCGCTCCGTACACGGCGGGCTGCCCGACCCCGAGGATGTCGGCCGGCGAAATCTCTCGGATACTGGGATGCCGTCCAGAGAGTGAGACGGAGGGGTTTCGCCGCCCGCCGGACGCGCCCGGTGTCCAGAGGGGCCACATGGGGTAAACATCGACCAAAGGGGCCTATCTGCGTAAAGTCGGAATGTGGCGCACGGCCTGCGAAGGCTCCGGTGGTCCGAGCACCTGACTTCGGTCGTCCGAGCACCTGAAGGGCAGCCGCCCGGCGGGGAGAGATCATATGGATGACACGCGCGACGTGGTCTCCGGAGAGGCCTGGGACGTGCCCCCAGGCGGCGCGGGGTGGGCCACGGCCGCGGTCGACGCGAAGGGCGTCATCGCGCGGTGGAGCGCCGGCGCCGAGGCCCTGCTCGGCTACCGGCGGGCCGAAGCCGTGGGACGCGCGGTGGGCGCGCTGCTCTCGGCCGATCCGCCCGACTCCGCGCGCCGGGCGCTGGCCGGCGGGGAGCCGTGGAGCGGCAGGCTGATGGCACACCACCGGGACGGCGGCCGACGCGAGGTGCAGCTGCTCGCGTTCCCCCTGCGAACAGGCGAGGAGAGCACCCGCTGGCTGCTGGCCGCCGCGGCGGCCACCCCTGGGCCCGAGCATGACGAGGCCCTGATGCGGCGGGCGTTCACCGAGTCCGGGGTGCCGATCGCGATCTACGGCCCGGACCTGCGGCTGCTGCACGCCAACAGGGAGCTGTGCCGTGCCATCGGGCGCACGGAGGACGACATGCGGGCCCTGGGGACCGGATTCCTGCCCCGGAGTCGCACCAACGCGGATGTCCTGCGGGCGCTGCGGGCGGTGCTGAGCACGGGCGAGGCGGTGGAAGCGCGGACCTTCCACCGGGCATCGGCCGAGAAACGTGATCGTGCCTGGGGGCTCTCCCTGGCCCCGCTCAAGGATCGGGCGGGCCGGGTGACCGCCATCGTGCTCACCGGATTCGAGATCAGCGAGGAGTACTGGGCCCGGGAGGGCCTCGCCCTGCTGAACGAGGCGGGTATGCGGATCGGCACCACGCTCGACGTGACCCGTACCGCCCAGGAGCTGGCGAGTGCGCCGCTGCCCCGGTTCGCCGACTTCATCAGTGTCGATCTGCTCGACTCGGTGCTGCACGGGGACGAGCCCACCCCCGTTCCCGCCTCCGGCGAGATCCTGATGCGCAGGGTCGCGCACGAGTCCGCCCACGCGCGGGAGGCCCCGGAGGCCGCCATCCGGATCGGGGAGGCCGTGAGCTTCCCGGAAGCCTCGCCTCCCGCCCGCTGTCTGGCCACCGGCAGGGCGGTGCTCACCGGGCCGTGGGACCCCGGCTATCACGCCTGGATGGCGCATCGCGGACAGGCCGGCCGGCTTCCCGATCTCGGTGTCCACTCACTGGTCGCGGCGCCACTGGTCTCCCGTGGGAGCACCCTGGGCGTGGCCCTCTTCTCCCGCCGGCGGCACGCGACGAGCTTCACCGAGGACGACCTCACCCTCGCCGAGCAACTCGTGGGCCGCGCCGCCGTCTGCATCGACAACGCCCGTCGCTACACGCGCGAACGGGGCACCGCCGAGACCCTTCAGCGCAGCCTGCTGCCGCGCGGAATCTCCCCGCAGTCGGCCGTCGAGGTCGCCACCCGCTATCTGCCCGCCGATTCCCAGTACGGCGTGGGCGGCGACTGGTTCGACGTCATCCCGCTCTCCGGCTCCCGGGTGGCACTGGTCGTCGGCGATGTCGTCGGGCACGGCATCCACGCCTCCGCCACCATGGGGCGACTGCGTACGGCGGTCCGTACGCTCGCGGACATCGATCTGCCCCCGGACGAACTCCTCACCCATCTCGACGATGTGGTGGGGCGGCTGGCCTCGGAGAACACCGACCCGGTCAGCGACGCGGATATCGGCGCCAGCTGTCTGTACGCGGTGTACGACCCGGTGTCCCGCCGTCTCAGCGCGGCCCGCGCCGGCCATCCGCCGCCCGCCCTTGCCACCCCCGACGGCACGGTCAGCCTGCTCGACCTGCCCGGCGGCCCGCCCCTGGGCCAGGGCGATCTGCCCTTCGAGCCACGCGAGTTCGAGATCCCGGAGGGCAGCACGCTCGTCCTGTACACCGATGGTCTGATCGGGGGCCGCGCGCAGGACAGCACCACCAGAGTCGACGGGCTGTGCGAGATCCTGACGCATCCGTCCCCCTCGCTGGAGACCACCTGCGACACAGTCCTCAGGACGCTGCTCTCGCCCCGCCCCGTGGACGATGTGGCCCTGCTCGTCGCCCGCACGCGCGCCCTCGATGCCGGCCAGGTCGTCACCTGGAACCTGCCCGCCGAGCCCGCGCTGGTCGCCGACGCCCGTGACCACGCGATCACCCAACTGGCCGCGTGGGGGCTGGAGGAGCTGACCTTCACCACCGAGCTGGTGATCAGCGAGCTGTTCACCAACGCCATCCTGCACGCCGAGGGTCCTGTCCAGCTGCGGCTGATCCGTGACCGCGCGCTCACCTGCGAGGTCTCCGACACCAGCACCACCGCGCCGCATCTGCGCCGGGCCCGGGTCTACGACGAGGGCGGGCGCGGCCTGCTGCTGGTCGCCCGGCTCACCGATCGTTGGGGCACCCGCCAGATCCCGAGCGGCAAGGCCATCTGGGCGGAACTGGCGCTCCCGGCCGCGTGACGGGGTACGGATGGGTACGCACCGCCGCACCGGACGGTACGCCCCGTATCAGAGGGCGTACCGTCCGTACCGTCCGTACCGGACCCGAGCCGTCGCCGTCAGGCTCCGTTCAGCGCTGCGGAGACGACGCTCCTGGCCTCCTCCTGCACCCGGCCGAGATGCTCGGGTCCCTGGAAGGACTCGGCGTAGATCTTGTAGACGTCCTCGGTACCCGAGGGGCGCGCGGCGAACCAGGCGTTCTCCGTGGTCACCTTGATGCCGCCGATGGGCGCGCCATTGCCCGGCGCCTCCGTGAGCACGGCGGTGACCCGCTCTCCGGCGAGGGTGTCCGCCGTGACCTGCTCGGGCGAGAGCCGGGCCAGGACCGCCTTCTCCGCCGGGGTCGCCGGGGCGTCGATACGGGCGTAGGCGGGCTCGCCGAAGCGGCTCGTGAGCGTCGCATACCGCTCCGAGGGCGTCTGGCCGGTCACCGCGAGGATCTCGGAGGCGAGGAGAGCCAGAATGATGCCGTCCTTGTCCGTGGTCCACACCGAGCCGTCGCGGCGCAGGAAGGACGCCCCCGCCGACTCCTCACCGCCGAAGCCGAGCGAGCCGCCGATCAGCCCGTCCACGAACCACTTGAAACCGACGGGCACTTCGACCAGCTCACGGCCGAGGTCGGCGGCGACCCGGTCGATCATCCCGGACGAGACCAGCGTCTTGCCGACGCCCGCCCCGGCGGGCCACCGCTCACGGTGGGCGTAGAGGTAGGCGATGGCGGCGGCGAGATAGTGATTGGGGTTCATCAGTCCGGCGTCCGGGGTGACGATGCCGTGCCGGTCGGAGTCGGCGTCATTGCCGGTGGCGATCTGGTACTCGTCGCGCCGCTTGATCAGTGAGGCCATCGCGTACGGCGACGAGCAGTCCATCCGGATCTTGCCGTCCCAGTCCAGCGTCATGAACCGCCATGTGGGGTCGGTCAGCGGATTGACCACCGTCAGATCGAGCCGGTGCTCCTCGGCGATCCGGCTCCAGTACGCCACCGACGCGCCGCCCAGCGGATCCGCGCCGACGCGGACGCCCGCGGCGCGCACCGCGTCCAGATCGAGTACGGCCGGCAGATCCGCCACATATGTGCCGAGGAAGTCGTGACGCCCGGTGGACGGCGCGGCCAGCGCACGGGTGTAGGGCATGCGCCGTACGTCCTTCAGACCGCCCGTGATGATCTCGTTGGCCCGGTCCTGGATCCAGTTGGTCGCGTCGGAGCCTGCCGGGCCGCCGTTGGGCGGGTTGTATTTGAACCCGCCGTCGCTGGGCGGGTTGTGGGACGGGGTGACGACCACACCGTCCGCCAGGCCCGCGGAGCGGCCGCGGTTGTGGGTGAGGATGGCGTGTGACACGGCGGGTGTGGGGGTGTAGCCGTCGGCGCTGTCGATGAGCACGGTCACCCCGTTCGCGGCGAACACCTCGACTGCGGTCACCCGCGCGGGCTCGGAGAGCGCGTGTGTGTCGGCGCCGAGGAAGAGCGGCCCGTCGGTGCCCTGCCGGCTCCGGTACTCACAGATCGCCTGGCTGGTCGCCGCGATGTGGTCCTCGTTGAACGCGGTGGCCAGGGACGAACCGCGGTGCCCGGAAGTCCCGAACGCCACGCGCTGGCCCGGTTCCCCCGGATCGGGGTGCAGCGCGTAGTAGGCGGTCACCAGCCGGGCGACATCGATGAGATCCTCCGGCCGCGCCTGCTGTCCCGCTCGCTCGTGTGCCATCTGCGCACTCCTCCATCTGCGTTGTCACGGTCGGCTCGTAGGTTCATCTTCCCCGGGTCGCCGTCACGCCGGACGGATGCCCCGCCGCATGCCCGCACGGGCCGGCCCCGCCGCCCGTGTTCCCGGACGCCACAGGGGTGTTCGATACCATGGTGAACGGCGGCTTCCGCGCGTTCCCCGGATCTTCTCCGGCGTCGTACCCACATCGTCGAAGGGTCGAGGATGGCTACCATCAGGGACGTCGCACGGCGGGCGGGGGTCGCGCCGAGCACCGTCTCGTATGTCTTCAACGGCGCCCGCAGTATCTCCGAGGAGACACGTCGGCGCGTACAGGAGGCCGTGGACGCCCTCGGCTACCACCCCCGGGCGAGCGCGCGGACGCTGCGCAGCAGTCGTACGCAGGTGCTCGCCCTGGCGCTGCCCCGGGCGGCCGGACTCCAGAACTCCGTGGACGGCCGGTTCGCGATCGACGTCAGCGACGCCGCCAACGCGCTTGGCTACGACCTCCTGTTGACCACATCCCAGGACAAGGCCGGTGGGCTGCGGCGGGTGGCGCTCAGCGGGCTCGCCGACGCGGCCGTGCTGATGGCCGTCGACATGGAGGACGAGCGGATCGACGTCGTACGGGAACTGGCCTTCCCCGCCGCGCTCATCGGGCGGCCGGCCGACGAGGACGCCCTGCCGTGGACCGATCTGGACTGGGAGGAGGCCGCGGCCCTCGCGGTGGGTGAGCTGGCCGCGGCGGGACACCGCGAGCTGGTGTATCTGGCGCCGGGTGAATCAGAGGTCCGGAGTCGGCGCAGTTACGCGCTCCGCGGGATCGCGGGCGCCCGCCGGGGCGCGCGTGCCACCGGCGCCGTCGTCAGGGTGGTCCACTCCGTCGATGACCCGGGCAGACTGGCCCATCGGCTCGGCGCGTTGCTCGGGGACCGCGCGGACCAGGGAGCCGGAGGGCCACCGACCGCCCTGATCGTGCAGCATCCCTCGGCGCACCATCACATCCTGACGTCCATGACCGCGGCCGGTCTACGGGTCCCCGAGGACCTCACCGTCGTGGTGATCGGCACCCTGCCCGGCGATCCGTCGAGTCGTCGGCTGCCCCGGATCGAACTGCCCGTCGAGACGCTCGCCACCGAAGTCACCCGGCTCGCCGTGAACGCCGCCGAGGCGCTGCGCGAGGCCACCGGGCGGGGCGGGGCGGCCGGCCCGCGGCTGCTCGCCGCGTCCGTGGGCCATCTGCTGATACGTCCGGTGCTGCTGCCGGGCACCGACCCCATCGGCTCGCCGGCGCGCTGAGTCCGCCGGCCGGAACTCCTGGCGGCCCATGGCCACGTCGAGTCGGGGTTCAGAAACGGGTACCGAGCGCCTAGCATCGTCGCATCGTCCCATCGAATCGATTCGATTCCCCTCGGTTCGGTTGTACGACGCGACACCTCCACCCCCGCCGCCCCGGATCGAGGAGCAGGAGCACTGATGAAGTTCACCGACGGTCACTGGCAACTGCGCGCCGGTGTCACCGCGCACTACGCGCTCTCCGTGGCCGACGCCGTGGTGGCCGATGACCGGTTCACGCTCTACGCGCCCGTCACCCGGGTCACCCATCGCGGCGATACGCTCAACAGCCCGCTGCTGACCGTCGAGTGCTGGTCCCCGGCGGAGGGAGTGATCGGCGTCCGCTGCACCCACCACGGCGGAGGAGGCCACCGGCAGCCGGAGTTCGCGCTCGCCTGTGGGCAGGACGGCCCGCCGGCCAAGGTGGTCAGGGAGGGCTCGACGATCGAACTCGTCTCCGGTGCGCTCTCCCTGCGGACCGACACCGCCGCCCCGTGGCACTTGGACTTCATCGCCGACGGGCAGGTCCTGACGTCGATCGGCCGGCGCGGCACCGGCTTCATGACCGACGCCGAGAACCGCCACTTCATGCTCGCGCAACTCGCGCTCGGGGTCGGCGAGGGCGTGTACGGGCTCGGTGAGCGGTTCACCCCGTTCACCAGGAACGGCCAGAGCGTCGACCTGTGGCAGGCGGACGGCGGCACCAGCAGCGAACAGGCGTACAAGAACGTGCCGTTCCATCTCAGCGACCGCGGCTACGGAGTCCTCGTCAACCATCCCGGCCGGGTCTCGTACGAGGTGGGTTCCGAGGCGGTCGGACAGGTCCAGTTCAGCGTCGAGGACCAGACGCTGGAGTTCTTCGTCGTCCACGGCAACGGCCCCCGGGATGTCCTGGCCCGCTACACCGCGCTCACCGGCCGCCCCGCGCTGCCGCCCGCCTGGTCCTTCGGCCTGTGGCTGTCCACCTCCTTCACCACCGCGTACGACGAGGCGACGGTGCGCCGCTTCGTGTCGGGGATGGCCGACGCGGGGATCCCGCTCAGTGTCTTCCACTTCGACTGCTTCTGGATGCGCGAGTACCAGTGGAGCGACTTCGTCTGGGACCCGGCGGTCTTCCCCGACCCCGAGGGCATGCTCGCCCGGCTCAAGGAACGCGGACTGCGCGTCTGCGTCTGGATCAATCCGTATATCGCGCAGAAATCCCCGCTGTTCGCCGAGGGAATGGCCGCGGGGCATCTGCTGAAGAGGCCCGATGGTTCCGTCTGGCAGTGGGACAGCTGGCAGCCCGGCATGGCGCTGGTCGACTTCACCAGTCCGGCCGCCCGTGACTGGTACGCGGGGAAGCTGCGGCTCCTGCTCGACCAGGGGGTGGACTGCTTCAAGACCGACTTCGGCGAACGTGTCCCCACCGATGTGGTGTGGTCCGACGGCGCCGATCCCGAGCGTATGCACAACTACTACACGCAGTTGTACAACGAGACCGTCTTCGAGCTCCTGCGCGAAGAGCGCGGCGAGGGCGAGGCCGTCGTCTTCGCGCGCTCCGCGACGGCGGGCGGGCAGCGGCTGCCGGTGCACTGGGGCGGTGACTGCGAGTCGACCTTCGAGGCGATGGCCGAGTCGCTGCGCGGCGGACTCTCGCTCGGCCTGTCCGGCTTCGGCTTCTGGAGCCATGACATCGGCGGGTTCGAGGGCACTCCGACGCCCGCGCTCTTCAAGCGCTGGGTGCAGTTCGGACTGCTCTCCTCGCACAGCAGGCTGCACGGCAGCAAGTCGTACCGTGTGCCATGGGACTACGGCGAGGAGGCCGTCTCCGTCACCCGCGCCTTCACCCGGCTCAAGCACCGGCTGATGCCGTATCTGTACCGCGCCGCGGTCCAGGCCAGGGACACCGGCACGCCCGTGATGCGGGCCATGCTGCTGGAGTTCCCCGACGACCCCGCCTGCCGCGCGCTGGACCGGCAGTACATGCTCGGCGACGATCTGCTCGTGGCGCCCGTCTTCACCGAGGACGGCACGGTCGAGTACTACGTACCGGCGGGCACCTGGACCCATGTCCTCACCGGCGCGCGGGTGACGGGCCCCGGCTGGCGCCGTGAGACACATGGCTTCGACACGCTGCCGCTGCTGGCGCGGCCCGGCGCGGTGATCCCGTTCGGGGCGGTGGACGAGGGGCCGCGGTACGCGTGGGCGGACGGCGTGACGCTGTGCGTGTACGCCCCGGCGGACGGAGTGGACGCAGCGACCGCGGTGGACCGAGCGGGCGGAGTGGACGCGCGGGGTCCGGCGAACGGTACGTCGGAGACCGTCACCGCCGTCCCGACCCAGGACGGCTCCGGCGACGCGGCGGTCTTCACCGTCCGGCGTTCGGGCGCGGAGGTCGTCGTCGAGACGGGGAGCGAGCTGCCCTGGAACGTACTGCTCGTGGGAGCCGCCGCCTCCGGCGACGCGGTCCCCGACCCGCTCGGCGCGCGGTACCACTGCCCGGCGGGCACCCACCGGCTCACGGTCAGGGAGCGGCGCGGCTGACGGACGGGGCGGTGCCACCGGCCAGGAGCCGGCGACACCGCGCCTATCCGTGCCGCGCGGTACGTGCGGCGGTACGTTTCGGTGTCTGCGTCAGCAACTGAGATTGCCACCGGTCTCCACCCCGAGGATCTGGGTGAAGCTCGTGTAATTATTGATCCGGCTCTGCACCTGGCCGGGGTTTCCGCCATTGCATTCGATGCTGCCGTTGATGCTGCGGATGGTCTCGCCGAATCCGGCGCCATTCACCATCGCGTTGTGCGGTGTCATGGTTCCGGGCCCGCTCTGGGTGTTCCAGTACCAGAGTCCGGTCTTCCACGCCACGGCCGAGTCGTTCTGCACGAGATCCGGGTTGTTCAGCAGATCGATACCGAGCGCGTCGCCCGCGCTCTTGTAGTTGAAGTTCCAGCTGAGCTGAATCGGCCCGCGCCCGTAGTACTTGTCGTTTCCGGCCGGACAGCCATAGGGCTGCGTCGCATCGCAATAGTGCGGGTAATTCGCGGTGTTCTGCTCCACGATATGGACCAGACCACCGGTCTCGTGGCTGACATTGGCCAGGAACGCCGCGGCTTCCTGCTTGCGTACGGTGTCGCTGCCCGTACCGGCGAAGCCGGGATAGGCGCTCAGCGCGGCGGTCAGACCGCTGTACGTGTAGAACGGGTTCCGGTTCGGGAACATCTGGTTGAACTGGCCCTCGCTGACGACGAAATCGGCCGCCGCCCGCGGTGACTGCGAGGACGGCTGCGCCACGGAGGAGGGCGCGAGGGACAGCAGGGAGAACGCGGCGGCGGCGGCCGTCGCGGTGACCAGCCCGATGAGGCGCTGACGCATGAGTGACTCACTCTCTTGTTCCGGCCGCCGAACGCGTGACGGCCCATGCGTACGTGGTGGGGGGTGGTGGCGGGTGAAGAGGCGGTGAGGGCGGGCGCGGGTGAGCCCCGGGTGGGGTGCCAGGGCTCACCCGGCCCGTGGAGGAGCGGGTCGCTCAGCCGCCGACGTTCACATCGATGCAGGCGTAGAAGGCGTTCGCGGTGTCGGCGATGTTCCAGACCGCCAGGACCTTCTGCTTGCCCGACAGGCCGCCGAAGTTCACCTGATGGGTCACGGTCGCGCCCGGCTGCGCGCCGTTGTCGTTGAATTCGGCTATCTTCTGGCCGCTCGCGAAGTACTGCCAGGTGCTGGTGGAATGACGCGCGGTCAGCTTCCACTGGAATGACGTGGAACTGCCGACGGGCGTGACGGTCCAGCCCTTGGAGTCGTCGTCGAGTTCGGAGAACCGGGAGTTCCCGCCGCTGCAACTGGTGAGCCCCTTGGGCCCTTCCACGCTCTGCGGCTCATACTTGATGTCACCGCAGCTGATGGTTCCGGCGGCGCACTGCGCCTGCCGGCTCGGCGGTGTGGAGATATATCCGTGGGCGCTCGCGGAACTCGCGGGAAGGCTCACGGCGAGAACGGGAGCGACGACGGCGCCGAGTGCGGCGGCCAGCTTCCTTTTCGTGTGCATGGGTACTCCTTCACATCAGGTCTTCCCGCGATCGCCGGATCCGTGGGGGAATCCGGGAACGGCGGGTCGGCCTCTCGAGTGTGGGGCCAAGAGGCGCGAAGGGCGGCGGTGGATTCCGTTCGCGGACGCGGTGGAAATGACGTTGCATCCGGAAAGGTCTCGACCACTTGGACTAGACCATACAGGTCGACGTGCCCCCGTCAAGAGGGTTGCGGGGAATGGTCAGTTGAGGCGACGGAGGGCGGGCCACGCCGGGCAAAAGCCCTGAACGGCTAGATTTCTGATGAAGCGTATAAAATGGCCGCATTTGCCGGGTTTCACCGATGTTCACGCCCTCCGGGGGGACGTATGACTTCGCAGGGCGGTACGGAAGTGAAAGACCCGGGAAGCCAGGACAGCGCCGGTCGGCTACGGCGGCTGGGGGAGTGGTGCGCCCGGCACTTCATCACCGTCATCGTTGTCTGGCTCATCGCGCTCGGCGGGCTGCACGGACTCAATACCGCGTTCGGCGGCACCTACTCCGACAACTTCTCGCTCCCCGGTACGCAGTCGGACGACGGCGCGCGGGTGCTCGGCCGGCATCTCCCGGGGGCGGCGGGCATCGGCGCCCAGGTGGTGCTGTACGACGCGCGGGGGCCGCTGACCGGCGTACGGAGCCAGATCGACGGGGCGGTCGGCTCGCTACGGACGCTCCCGCACGTACTGTCCGTCACAAGCCCCCTGCCCCCGACGCCCTCCGCACCGCCCACCGGGGCGCTGACCCCCGACGGCAGAACCGGCTACATCGGCATCCAGTTCGACGCCAACCCCACCTCGTTCGGAAGCTCCTATCTCCGCGGGGTCGACGCGGCGGTCCAGCCGCTGCGCGCCGCCGGTGTGCAGGTCGAGTACGGGGGTCTGCTCGGCGAACTGGCCCGGCCCGTGCCCACCGATCTGACCAGCGAGGCCATCGGATTCGCCGTGGCGGTGATCGTCCTGCTGATCGGCTTCGGCAGTATCATCGGCGCCGCGATTCCGCTGGTCACCGCGCTGGTCGGGGTCATCGTCGGGGTGAGCTGTCTGGGTCTGATCGCCGCGGCCACCACCTTCGCCAGCGTCTCGCCGACCCTCGCCACCATGATCGGTCTGGGCGTCGGGATCGATTACGCGCTGTTTCTGATCACCCGTCACCGGCAGCGGCTGCTGGACGGGGCCGACCCGGTGACGGCGGCGGGCCGGGCGGTCGCCACCAGTGGCCGCGCCGTCATCGTCTCGGGCTGCACCGTCATCGTCGCTCTCGCCGGGCTGTATGTGTCGCAGCTCAGCTTCATCGGAAAGCTGGGCGTCGCCGCCGTCGTCACCGTCGTCACCGCTGTCATCGGCGCCATCACGCTGGTACCCGCGCTGCTCGGACTCGCCGGGCGCCGTATCGACCGCTACTGGGTCCGCCGGCCGGTCGCGGAACGCGACCCCGCGCCACGTCCGGAACGCGACCCCGCGCCACGTCCGGAACGTGACCCCGCGCCTCGTCAGGAACGCGACCCCGCGCCACGTCCGGAACGTGACCCCGCGCCTCGTCAGGAACGCGACCCCGCGCCTGCCCCGAACAGTGTGAAGCGCGGGGAACGGAGGGAGCGCCCGGAGTCGGCCGACGGGGCGACGCACGACGGCTGGCACCGGTACGCCCAGCGGATGGAACGCCACCCCTGGTGGTTCCTGCTCGCCGGACTCGTGGCGGTGGGCGTGCTCGCGATCCCGCTGTTCTCCATCCGTCTCGGACATATCGACGACGGCGCCGACCCCACCAGCTTCACCGACCGGCGCGCCTACGACCTGATCTCGGCGGGCTTCGGACCGGGCGCCAACGGGCCGTTCACCCTCGTCGTCGACCAGAGCGCGGTGCCGGCGGCCGACCGCCCCGCCCTGGCCTCCCGGCTCGATCGGGCACTCACCGATGTCCCGGACGCGGCCAGTGTCACCCCTCTCCAGCCCACCCCCGACGGTCAGTTGCTCACCGCCACGGCGATCCCCAGTGGCTCTCCGCAGTCGGCGGGGAGCACCGCGCTCTTCCACCATCTCAAGGACGACGTGCTGCCCGGAGCCGTGTCGGGCACCGGCGCGAGGACATATGTGACAGGTGTGAGTGCCGCCATGGAGGACTTCCTCGATCTCATCACCGGCCGGCTGCCGCTCATCATCGGCGTCGTCGTCGCCCTGGCCTTCCTCATCATCCTGATCGTGTTCCGGGGCCTGCCGGTCGCTCTCAAGGCCGCCGTGCTCAATCTGCTGTCGATCGCCGCGTCGTACGGAGTGGTGGTCGCCGTCTTCCAATGGGGGTGGGGCGGGCCCTCGTTGGGCATCTCGGGGACGGTGCCGATCGAGAGCTATGTGCCGATGATGATGTTCGCCATCGTCTTCGGACTGAGCATGGACTACGAGGTGTTCCTGCTCGCGCGGGTCCAGGAGTCCTGGCTGCGTACCCACGAGAGCAAGGCAAGCGTGGCGCTCGGTCTGGAGATCACGGCGCGGGTGATCAGCTGCGCCGCGCTCATCATGGTCAGCGTCTTCGCCGCGTTCATCCTGAGCGACAACATCGTGGTGAAGATGCTGGGCCTCGGTCTGGCGGTCAGTGTTCTCATCGACGCCACGATCGTCCGTCTGCTGCTCGTGCCCGCGGTGATGACACTGCTGGGGAGCGGCGCCTGGTGGCTGCCCCGGTGGCTGGACCGGATCCTGCCCCAGGTGGACAGGGAGGGCGACGGGGCGTCACCGTACCGCCGGAGCCTGTCCGACGGACGGCCGGGGGCCGGAGCCCAGGGTCCGCCCCATTGACCCGGTCGGGCACGTTGACGTGGTCGCGTCATGGTCGTACCTTCCGGTAGCGCTCACTCACGCACTCGTCCGCCCTCATCCGCGTCGCCCGATCACGGAGTGGCCCATGTGGACAACGTTGTCAGCCCAGATACGTCATCTGATGGCACCGACCGTCACCGCACTGGTGATGAGCACGCTCGCGGCGGTGAACCCGCAAGCCGCGGCCGCTTCCGCCCCCGCTTCCGCCCCCGCTTCCGCCCCCGCTTCCGCCCCCGCGGCCACCGCCGCTTCCGCTCCCGCGCCCGCCGCGGTGGCCGCCACCATCTGCAACGCGTACTGCGACGCCCGCGACCCCGCGCTCGCGCCGGAGGAACGTACCCCCGTCACCGCCACGCTCTTCTCGCGGGCCATCACCCTGCACTTCGACGACCGTGACGCGATGGGCTGGGCCTCGATCGGCAATGGCAACCCGGGCGACGAGGTCTGGCTCGACCGGTCCTTCGACGGCGGGCGCACCTGGAGCTCCGGCAGCCGCCTCGGTGTCACCACCGTGCCCACCGGACAGCGCGGCTGGCGCACCCTGATGTACAACGTGGACGACTGGAACAACCGTGGCGTCGGCGCCCTGCGCGCCTGCGGCAAGGCCGGCGACCGTACGGAGATCGCGTGCACGCCGTGGGCGCGTACCACGTGGAACGCGTACGACCGGCGGACAGCGGCGGCCACCGCGCAGATGCAGTTCTACAACAACGGCACCGGTCTGTTCGACACCAGCGGCTGGTGGAACTCCGCCAACGCCCTCACGGCGGTCATCGACAACATCCGGGTCACCGGCATGCCCAGCTACCGGTACGCCATCTCCGAGACCTACAACCGTCAGTTGGGCGCGGCGGACGGCCAGTTCCGCAACGACTACATCGACGACACCGGCTGGTGGGGCCTGGCCTGGGTCGCCGCGTACGACCTGACGGGCGACAGCCGCTATCTGAACACCGCGCGCGCGGACGCCGACCACATGGCCGCGTACTGGGACGGCACCTGCGGCGGCGGTGTGTGGTGGAGTACGGCCAGGACCTACAAGAACGCCATAGCCAACTCCCTCTACATCCAGCTCAACGCGGCGCTCCACAACCGGATCCCGGGCGATACGGCCTATCTGGGCCGGGCCCGCGCCGGCTGGTCCTGGTTCCAGGGGACCGGGATGGTCAACGGCTCGCGTTTGGTGAACGACGGCATCGATCTGGGCACCTGCCGCAACAACAACGGCACCGTCTGGTCGTACAACCAGGGCGTGCTGCTCGGCGCGCTCACCGAGCTGCACCGCGCCACCCAGGATGGCCAACTCCTCACCACAGCACGCCAGTTGGCCGATGCGGCCACCACCACCCCGGCCCTGCACACCACGGACGGCGTGCTGCGCGATCCCTGCGAGGGCGGGGACTGCGGGGCCGACGGACCGTCGTTCAAGGGCGCGCATGTACGAGGGCTCGGCAAGCTCAACGCCGCGCTCGCCGACCACCCCTATACGGCGTATCTGAGGAAGCAGGCCGACAGTGCGTACGCCCGGGACCGCAATCCGCTCGACCAGTACGGGCTGCGCTGGAACGGTCCGCTCGACAAGGCGGACGCCGCGCGCCAGCACAGCGCCCTCGACCTGCTCAACGCCGCTCCGTGACGCGCCGCGGCGGGGGATCGCGCCGCCCCCTGCCGCTGCGGATGCGGGATCGCCCGGCAGCGGTGATGGTGGACCTGACCACCGTTCCGAGCGAGGAGCCGAACCATGTCGATGCTCGACAAGCTGAAGAGCCTCCTGAAGGGCCATGAGAGCCAGGTGCGCCAAGGGGTGGAGAAGGCGGGCGACGCGTTCGACCGGAAGACGGGCAACAAGTACAGCGGCCAGGTCGACGCCGCCCAGAAGAAGATCAACGAGCAACTCGGCGCGGACCAGCCCGGGAACGACAGGCCGCCGCAGGGCTGAGGTGTCGGACAGGGGCAGGGCTGCACAGGACCAGGGGTATGCGGCTGACCGACGGTTCCGGGCACCGTCGGTCACCGCGATTCCCTGCTCAGTCCCGCTTCTTCCGTTCCAGGGCCGCCCGTACCATCGCCGCCGCGAAGAGGGCCGGATCGGTGTCACCGGCCAGCCGCGCCAGCGCTGTGGGCTCGTCGGGCAGCCCGCGCCCGCGCGCCCCCTGGAGGGCTTTCGCGTCCAGGTACGGGGCGACCTCGGGCCAGATCCCCTGGACCTCGCGCAGGAAGATGTCCACACCGACGGGGCCGAGCCCCGGGACCTCCCGGAGCAGCGACCGCAGGGTGGTGATGTCACCCGCCGCGGCCTCGCGGAGCCGGCGCAGATCCCCTCCGTACTCCTTGAGCAGCAGCTCGGCACCCACGCCGAGCTGGGTCGCGGTGCGCTCGTCGTAGCGGCGGTAGCCGCCCTCGCCCAGCGCGTCCACGCGCTGCTGCCAGGTGGCGTCCGCCATATGGCGCGCGTCGCGCAGTCCGGCGTCCGAGAGCGCGCGGGAGGCCGCGACGGCGGTCCCGCTGCGGATGCGCGCGCTCAGCAGACAGGAGAGCACCAGCAATTGGTAGAGCGGCTGCGGGGTGTCACGCAGATGGATACCCGCCTCGTCGGCGTACGTCCGGCCAAGGGTGTCGAGCAGGTCCCGTACGGCCTCGCGGGTGGTGCCGGCTGTCGGCACGACGCACCTCCTCCGTCCGGCGGACGCCGTGGCGATCGGTCCGTACGCGCACGGCGTCGTTCAGTGGCCGTTTCCATTGTGACGCGGTCAGGTATCGGCCGCACGCCTTCGAGCATCGAACCGGAAGCGCTTTCCATCCGTGCCATGAATGACATGGGCACGACTTCCGCTATGAGAGGGATCACCCCGCAATGAACAGACCGGAGTTACCCCGACGCGTCCGGCGCACGGTCGCCGTTGCCGTTCTCGCTCTCTGTTCGGTCCTCGCGGTCCCGACCGCGTCCTCCGCCCTGCCCGTCCCCACCGCCGTGCCTGAGGCCGCGGCCCCCGCTGCCGCCTCCGCCGCCACCACCCCCGTCGTCACCTGGGCCGCGAGCGCCGACCGGCTCGACGCCGCCGTGCCCGCGCGCACCCACCGGGTCGTCGTCCACACCAGCGCGGGCGGCAGCGCGCTGCGGATCCGGCTGTCGAACGCCTTCGGTGAGCAGCCGGTGACCTTCGGGCGCGCCTACGTCGGGGTACGGGCCTCGGGCGCGGCCGTGGTGCCCGGCAGCAACCGCGCGCTGTCCTTCCGGGGCGCCGCCTCGGTCACCGTCCCGCCCGGCGATTCCGTATACAGCGATCCGCTGCCCGGTACCGTACGTCCGCAGTCCGACCTGGCCATCAGCGTGTACGTACAGGACGCGGCCGGAACCGCCACCGGGCACCGGATGGGGCTCCAGACCTCCTACATCGCGCCGGGCGGTGACCACGCGGCCGAGGACACCGCCACGCCCTTCACCCAGCAGACCGGTTTCCGCTACTACCTCGACGCGGTCGTGGTCGACGCCCCGCGCGGCACCGGGGCCGTCGTCGCGCTCGGTGACTCGATCACGGACGGCGCCATCTCCACCTCAGACGCCAACCGCCGCTGGCCCGACTTCCTCGCCGACCGGCTCCTGAGCGATCGCCGTACCTCCCTCAAGGGCGTTGCCAACGAAGGGATTTCGGGCAACAAGGTCCTCTCCGACGGGGCGGGCGAGAGCGCGCTGAAGCGGCTCGACCGGGATGTACTGTCGCAGCGCGGTCTGCGCACGGTGATCCTGCTCGAAGGAGTCAACGACATCAAGGCGACCCCGGCGCCCACGGCCGCCCAAGTCATCGCCGGATACCGGGAGATCATCGCCCGGACCCATGCGGCCGGGGCCTGTGTGGTGGGCGCGACCGTCATGCCGTACGAGGGCTGGCGGGAGTGGAACGCCGGCGGCGAAGCGGTCCGCCAGGAGGTCAACACCTTCATCAGGGAGAGCGGCGCGTTCGACGGGGTGGTGGACTTCGACGCCGCGGTCAAGGACCCGGCGGCGCCGTCGAAGATCCTGCCCGCGTACGACAGCGGGGACCATCTGCACCCGAACGACGCGGGGATGAAGGTCATGGGCGACACCGTCGATGTACGCGGGCTGCGCTGCGGCCGATAGTCACGGCTGCCGGCCCCGAGGGGGCGGAGGCGCCTACGGCCTTCGCCCCCGGGCCCGGTGGCCGGCGGGCTCAGCGGAGCGGTCGCAGGGCGAGGGTGGAGTTCGGTGGCACCCGTACGGCTCAGCAACGCCGCCCTCGTACGCGCCGCGCCACGGAGAGTGGAGTCGTACGCCCGCGCACCGCCCCCACGCTCCCGGAGCCCGCCATGACCTGTCACACCCGACGCGATCTCGGCCTGCTCGCCCTGCGGATCGGCACCGGAGCGGTGCTCGCCTCGCACGGCAGCCAGAAGCTGTTCGGCTGGTTCGGCGGCGACGGGATCGACGCGACCGCCCGGGCGTTCGAGGCGATGGGCTTCCGGCCGGGCAGACCGAGCGCGATCGCCTCCGGGCTCGCCGAGACGGGGGGCGGCGTACTGCTGGCACTCGGCCTCGCCGTACCGGCGGCCGGGGCAGCGGCGGCGGGCGGCATGGCGGGAGCCATGTCGGTGCATGTCCCCCATGGATTCTTCGCCCAGTCGGGCGGCTTCGAATACCCGGCCCTCCTCGGCTGGACCGCGGCCTCCATCGGCCTGATGGGCGCGGGCCGTTACTCCCTCGACCAGGCCACCCGCCACCGCCTCGACCAGCCCTGGATGATCCCGGTCGCGTTCGCGGTCAGCGCCGCGGCGGCGATCGCGATCATCGAGAAGCGCGCCAGGGCGCTGGCGGCAGACCGGCGGGGCGACGCCGAGGGCTGAGTCCCTGTCCGAGGGCAAGGGCACCGGCGGCACGCTGGTGCGGGAGTTCCACGCGCCGGCGGCGCGCGAGGGCGTGCCCGTCGTACCGCTGTGTTCCTAGGTCCTGTCCGGTCGAGGGGGGGGGGGGCGGCCCCCACCCCCCCCACGGAGCGCCGAGGCC
>NZ_JBEOUD010000061.1:0-36926 GCF_040303865.1 Streptomyces sp. NPDC094034
CGACCCCAGGCCCTACGTCTGGACGAAGACCGCAGACGAGATCCTCGAACGCCTCGCCAGCTATCTGAACAGAATTCCTGACTCAGAAGACTAGGCGGCATGTCGACACCGTTGAGCGGATCACAGGTCGCGTCGAGGTCGATGTCACGTCGGCGGGCGGGTGCGAGGACGCCGTATCGGCGATCGTGCAGTGCATCGGTGCTGCTGCGCGATCATTGCCCGCTACGTGCGTCGAGTCGTCCGAATTCGCTTGCGTCGGCGGTCAGGTACTTCCCGGCGCCCGCCCGTCGGCTGATGACGCGCTCGTGATCGGTCTGGCCCACTCCGGGTGCCACGACGGTGTCGAGATCCGCCGCGAGCGCGATGACCACGATCTCGACATCCACATCGGTCCCGTCACCCCGCGCGTCGTGGCCAGGTCATTCGATGGTGGCGACGACGTCATGGTGTTCCGCAGGCTCGTCACCATCGACGCTGCCTCACGGTCCGCGCGGCTGTCCTCGGGCCAGATCGCGTCGCTCCTGGGCGACGTGACGACGCGGATAGACCGGTGGGCGGCTGGACGTCACCAGCGCCATGCGTGACGACCACTCTGCCCCCGCCGTTGGTGACGCAAGCCGCGCGGTAGCCGGTTCCTCGACGAGGGACGACGCTGCCGACACCGTGTCGGACTGCTCATTCCGTACGCACCGATGTGCCCCATCGGCGAGTTCTCGCGCAGATCGCCAAATTTCCGGACTACCCAACCGCTGACATGACGTCAGCCGCACGACGCGTGGAGGTAGTGATGTTCATGCTGGGCGTCCTCAACCCGAACTCAGTGAGTTGCGAGGCCGGCGGATGATCCCATTCCTGCTGCGCCGTCTTGTGAGCGGGATCATCGTGATCATCGTTGTCACCTCCCTGGTGTTCTTCCTGACCTACGGCGCGAGCCTCGACATCGCCCGCAACATCCTGGGTCCGTCCGCATCCAACGAACAGGTTGCGATCCTCAACGAGAAGCTCGGCCTGGACAGGCCTCTGGTCGAGCAGTACTTCCACTGGATCGCGCACGCCCTGCACGGTGACCTGGGCGTCTCCTACTTCACCTCAGAGCCCATCGCCTCGGCGATATCCAGTCGTCTCCCGGTCACATTCTCGATGGTGGTCGTCGCACTGCTGATCACGGTGGTCGCGAGCCTCGCGCTGGGCATCACCGCGGCGGCTCGGGGTGGCGTTGTCGACCGCGTGCTGCAGTCGATCGGGACGATGTCGTACGTCCTCCCGGTTATCATCCTTGCGATCGGGCTCGTCTACGTTTTCGCCATCGTGCTGCGCTGGGTGCCCGCGATCGGGTTCGTACCGATCACCCAGTCACCGGGGCGCTGGCTGGCGTCGGTCATCCTGCCTTCCATCACGCTGGCCATCGGCGGCATCGCCGGCCTCGCCGCGCAGATCCGCGGCTCGCTCGTGGACGAGCTCGGCCTGGACTACATCCGCACGTTGCGCAGCCGAGGCGTGTCAGAGCGCGCGATTCTCTGCAAGCACGCGCTGCGCAACGCGGCCGGGCCGGCGCTCACCGTGTTCTCGCTCCAGTTCATCGGCATCTTCGGGGCATCGCTCTTCATCGAGCGGATATTCGCCCTGCCCGGCTACGGCGCCTACGCCATGAACGCCACCGTGCAAGGCGACCTGCCCGCACTGCTCGGCGTCACGCTCGTCAGCGTCGTGCTCGTCGTCATCGTCAACCTGATCGTGGACATCGCGCAGGGGTGGCTGGACCCGAAGGTGAGGGTGTGATGTCGCAGCAGATGGGAACCCTCGCGCCAGATCAGCCGTCCGTCGCATCGCCGCCCCGGAAGGGACGTGTCCTGCGCGCGCTACTGTGCGACCCGATGGCGATCGGGTCTGTCGCCGTGCTGGCCGCCATGACGTTGCTCTGGCTGCTCGCACCGCTCATCACCACCCACGACCCCCAGTACAGCTCGACCGATCACATCAATGCGCCGGCCGGTACGCCGGGATGGCTGCTCGGCGGCGACGGTCAGGGGCTCGACATCTGGTCCCGGCTGCTCGCCTCGATCGGTGTCTCCCTCACGGCTGCGTTCATCGGAACCGTGGTCGCCGTCGTCCTCGGTGTCGTCTTCGGTCTCCTCGCCGGGTATGCGGGACGCACCACAGACTCGATCACGTCGTGGGTGTTCAACCTGGTCATGGCCCTGCCGACCCTGCTCATGCTCGTCGTACTGCTGCCCGCGACGCGAGGGTCGTACCAGCTGACGATGGTGCTCCTCGGCATCATGCTCGCTCCCGGCGTCTACCGCCTCGTGCGGAACATGGTGATCGGCATCCGGCGGGAGCTGTACGTCGACGCCGCGAAGGTCGCGGGGCTGTCCACGCGGCGGATCCTGACACGGCACGTCTTCTTCGCGGTGCGCGGTCCGATCGTCATCCAGGCCGCGTTCCTCGCCACGGTCTGCATCAACGTTCAGGCCGGCCTCGCCTTTCTCGGCGTCGGCGCCAGTACCCCGAGCTTCGGCTCCATGATTTCAGCGGCTTTCACGACGCTGTACGGGTATCCCGTCCAGATGGTGTGGCCGACGCTCGGCCTGGTCGTCCTCACCGGGGCCTTGATCCTCTTCGCGAACGCCTACCGTGACGCGCTTGCCGGCGGTTCCGTTCCGACGAGGCGCCGAAACCGTCGTGCGCTCAGGGACGTTACGGAGCCCGCGGATGAGGCCGCTTCCGCGACGGAGCCACCGCTCGACGAGGCGTTGCTGAGGGTGCGGGATCTTCGCATCGGACATCCACGTCCTGACGGGACGCTGAACGAGGTCGTGCACCAGGTCTCGCTGACCGTGAAGAGCGGCGAAGTCGTGGGCCTCGTCGGCGAGTCAGGCTCCGGCAAGACCCAGACCGCGTTCGCGATCCTGGGTCTGCTGAACCGCCACGCCCACGTTTCCGCCGCGGAGCTGTCGCTGGATGGCCGTCCCCTGCTGAAGCTGACGCGGGCGGAGCTTCGCGAGCTACGCGGTCCCGACGTCGCGTACATCCCACAAGAGCCGATGTCGAACCTCGACCCTTCGTTCACTGTCGGCTCCCAGCTCGTCGAGCCCTTGCGGCGCACGATGCCGTCGGCGCAGGCGAAACAGCGCGTACTCACGCTGCTGGCACGGGTAGGCATCCCCGATCCCGAGCGCACGTTCACCTCGTATCCGCATCAGATCTCCGGCGGCATGGCGCAGCGCGTGCTCATCGCCGGCGCCGTTGCCACGCGACCGAAGCTGCTGATCGCGGACGAACCCACCACCGCGCTCGACGTGACCGTCCAGGCCGAGATCCTCGACTTGCTTCGCGAGTTGCAGCGGGAACTCGATATGGGCGTGCTCCTGGTCACCCACAACTTCGGTGTCGTTGCCGACCTGTGCGACCGAGTGGTGGTGATGCGAGAGGGCCGGGATGTGGAGACGGGCGATGTGCGACAGATCTTCCGCAACCCCGCACACAAGTACACGAGATCGTTGATCGATTCGATTCTCGGCGAGGAGACCGTCCGTACCGACATGCCGGCGCCCAGGGCAAAGGAAGGGGCGAGATGAACCACCTCCTGCACATCGACGACCTGAGGCTGCGCTATCCCGGTGGCAGGTTCCGCCATCGTCTGCCCGAGGTGCTCAAGGGGGTGTCCCTGCACATCGCACCAGGCGAAACCCTCGGCCTGGTGGGCGAATCGGGGTCCGGGAAGACAACCGTCGGTCGGGCGGTGCTGGGCCTGGCGCAGCCGACGGGCGGTGCGATCACCTTCGACGGCCAGGACATCACGCACCTGCCCGCAGGCCGGAAGCGGGAGAGTGCGCGCGACATCCAGGCGGTGTTCCAAGACCCCTATACCTCGCTCACTCCGGCGATGGAGGTACGAGGCATTCTCACCGAACCTCTCATCGCCCAGTGCGTCGAACGCGCCGAAGCAGAGCGCCGCGTGGCGTCGCTCCTCGACCGCGTCGGCCTGCCGAAGGACAGCGCGGACCGATTCGCCCGGGAGTTCTCCGGCGGGCAGCGTCAGCGCATCGCGATCGCTCGCGCACTGGCGCTCGAGCCGCGGCTCATCGTGTGCGACGAGCCGGTCTCGGCGCTGGATCTGACGACACAGGCACGCGTGCTGGATCTGCTGATCGAGCTACAGCGCAGCACCGGCGTCGCCTATCTCTTCATCACCCACGATCTGGCGGTCGTACGCCACATCAGTCACCGGGTGGCCGTGATGTACCGGGGCGAGATCGTCGAGACGGGTCCGGCCGCCACCGTCACGACGCACCCGCAGGACGACTACACCCAAAGACTGCTGCTCGCCGCACCCACCGCCGACCCGGACGCGCAGGCCGAACGTCGCGCGGCCAGGCAAGCATTCCTCGGACGAATCGAATCCTCGGTTTCGTCCTGAGGCCGTTGACCGGACGGCCTGCCAGACCGCAGGGCTTCTGGTCACACCCGGGGACGAAGGCCGCTCTCACCCTTTGCGATCCCCCTCGCTGTGACGGCAACGCAGACCATGACAGAGGAGTCACACGTGCGCGATTCAACCCGGCATCGCTGGACGGGCCTCACAGCCGCCGCAGCGGCCACCGTACTTGTACTGAGCGGATGCTCCGGCGCACTCACCGAGTCCAAGAGCGAGCAGCGGGTTCTCAGCATCTCCACCCGACAGGCGGCGGCGAGCTTCGCCATCGGCAAGTACGGCGGCGGCGAAATCATGATCCAGGCCTCGATCTTCGACACCCTGCTCGCCTTCGACCAACAGGGGGAGATCGTTCCGAACCTCGCGAAGAAGTTCGAGTACAACGCGGACCGTACGGTCCTCACCTTGACCATCCGCGACCATGCCAAGTTCTCCAACGGCGAGGTCGTCGATGCCAAGGCGGTCGTCGACAACTTGATGGTGACCTTCAAATCCGGGAGCAGCGACGGCTTCACAGGTGTGGAGACGATCAAGGCGCAAGCGGGGGACAGGGTGGTGATCACGTTGTCGAAGCCCAACGCCTCACTCGTGCCGAGCCTGGCCGGCGTGGGGGGATTCGTCGCCGCACCGTCCACGCTCGGTACCGCTGCTGAGGCGACCAAGCCTGTCGGCTCGGGTCCCTACACGTTGGATCTGGCCAAGACCCAGATCGGCGAGAAGTACGTGCTCGACAAGGTCGACGGCCAGTGGCGGGCCGACACGTACCCGTTTGAGCGCATCGAGATCTCCGTGATCCCCGACATCACCGCGGCAGTCAACGGCCTGCGGTCCGGTCAGTTGGACCATGCGGTCGGCATCAGCCAGGACCAGTCCACGTCACTCCAGGGCCAGTTCGCCACCGGCGTCGACAAGCCCACCACCTGGGGCAACATCTGGATCGCGGACCGCGAAGGTGACGTGGTGCCGGCACTCGGCGACAAGCGTGTGCGCCACGCCATCAACATGGCCCTGGACCGCTCTGCTGTGGAAAAGCTCTCACCGGGGCAGTCCCATGGCGTCGACCAGATCTTCCGGGCCGACGGCGGTGCGTACCTGTCTGACCTGAAGGGCCGCTACCCGCACGACGTCAAGGCCGCTCGCAAGCTGATGGCGGAAGCCGGCTACGCGGACGGATTTTCGGTGACGATGCCGAGCACGCTTGCTTCGTCCCAGTACGAGCCGTTCTTGACCCAGTCCCTCGCCGACATCGGTATCAAGGTGAAGTGGAAGAGCGTGTCACTGCAGGACATCGTTCCCAACCTCTCATCGAAGAAATTCGCGATGTTCTACTTCCCCACCACGTACTCAGGTTCCGACGCCCTTGATGTCGCGTCGGCCCTCGGCCCGGTGTTCAACCCGTTCGGCACGTCGACCCCGGAGCTGACGAAGCTGCTCGACAAGGCGAACGCGTCCGGTCAGAAGAACGCGTTCGCTGACGTCAACCGGTATTTCGTCGAGGAAGCCTGGTTCGCGCCGGTCGTCGCGAGCACCTTCCTCTGGGCGCACAGCAAGTCGGTCGACTACACGCCCCCGGCGGTCTGGGGCTACTCGGTGCAGCCCTGGACCATCGCAAAGAACTGACCACCCCACGTTGCCCCATTCGCCCTGCTGTCGCGAGGTCGGCAGCAGAGCGGTCAGGGGCGGACAGCGCCAGCACGCGAGGCGTTCGTGACAGGCCGGATGGACACAAGGTGCGTTTCGTCAACGCCAACAGAGAAGACGCAGAAGGAGGACCCGAGATGGGCCGGTTCGACGGCAGGACCTATCTGATCACTGGGGGCGGGAAAGGCATCGCCGCCGCGCTCGCGGACGAGGTCGCGGCGGGCGGGGGCGCGGTAGCCGTATTCGACATCGATGGTGACGCGGCGGCCGAGAAGGCGGCCAAGATCAACGCCGGCGGCGGGCGCGCGCTGGCCATCCAGGGCGACGCACGGGACGATGCGACCGTGCGGTCCGCGGTCGCGGCGGTGGTCGAGGAGTTCGGTCGGATCGACGGACTCGCGGCCCTCGCGGGTGTGCTCCGTCTCGCACCGATCGCGGAGGTCCCCGACTCCCAATGGCGCGACGTCGTCGAGACCAACGTGCTGGGGCCGTTTCAGTTCATCCGCGCCGCGGTGCCGCATCTGCGGGCGGCCGGAGGCGGATCAATCGTACTCGCGGCCTCGGCAATGGCCTTCGCGAGCAGCCCGACGGCCGCCCTGTACTCGGCGTCCAAGGGCGCGATCGTCGCGATGACCAACTCGCTCGCGGTCGAACTGGCCACTGAGCGCATCCGGGTCAACTGCTTCGCCCCGGGCACAGTACGTACTCCCATGGCACGCGAGCTGGCCCAGATGCAGGGCGCCGGCGACATCGACGCCACCGTCGACTCCTTTGGGCAGGGGCATCCCATGCTCCGCGTCATCGAGCCCGAAGAGGTTGCCCGGGTCGCGGCATTCCTTCTCAGCGATGAAGCGAGTGCGGTCACCGGATCGTGCTACGGCGTGGACGCGGGCCTGCTCGCGAACCTGGGGTGATCGGCATGCGTGAGCTCACCACCATCGCGACGGGCCTCGCATTCCCGGAAGGCCCCCGCTGGTATGACGGCCACCTGTACTTCTCCGACATGTACGGACGAGAGGTGTTCCGGTACCGCGAAGGCACTGGCGTGGAGTCCGTGGCCACGGTCCCCATGCGACCGTCCGGCCTCGCCCGAGACGCCGGCGGCAAGCTGCTCGTCTCGTCGATGCTGGACCGTCGGATCGTGAGGATCCGCGACGACGGTGGACTGGAAACGTTCGCAGACCTGCGGGAGTTGTGCCCGGGTCCGGTCAACGACATGATCGACGACGGCCGCGGCGGGCTCTACGTCGGCAACTTCGGGTTTGACGACGAGTCACCGGACGCGGTGATGACCCCGACCCGTCTCGTGCACGTGAATGCCGAGGGTGTGGCCGTTCAGGTGGGGGAGCCGATCATGTTCCCCAACGGAGCGGTGGTGACGGGCGGGGGCACGACCCTCCTGGTGGCCGAGACCTTCAGTTGCCGGATCCTGGCATTCGACATCGCGCACGACGGATCTCTCGGCAATCGCCGCGACTGGGCCGTATTCCACGAGCTGAACAACGAATACGACCAAGCCGAGGCGCTCGGCAGCGGAGGGATCCTTCCCGACGGCATCTGCATCGACCGCGAAGGAGCCCTCTGGGTTGCCGACGCGGGCGGCAAGGGCGCACTGCGCGTAGCCGAAGGCGGCGAAATCCTGGACCGCGTTTCAGCGCCGGACGGCAGCGCGGTGTTCGCCGTCGCTCTCGGCGGTGACCAGGAGGACACCCTGTTCCTCTGCATCGGCCCTGCCATGGGCAGCGCCGACCTCGACGTCGTACGCGCCGGCAGCCTCGCCGCATGCCGCCTGGACGTTCGGAAGGCATGAGCCGAATGGCCGCGGTACTCGCGACGCGGCGTTCACCAGACCCACACCCATCTGACCGGCCGCCCTGTCCTGCCCCGGCATGTGCCGGTGCCGGTCAGGTGGGTGTGCTCCCAGCACTTGAAAGGTGCAGTGCATGCAGGCTTCATCGGAATACACCGAGCCCACAGCGTTCGACGCCTCTGATCTCTTCAGCATTGAAGGACGAACCGCTGTCATCACGGGCGCAGCCCACGGCCTCGGTCTCGCGATCGCGACTGCCTTCGTCGGGGCGGGCGCGAAGGTGGGGCTCATCGATATCGACGCCGCCGCGCTTGCCGACGTCGAGGCGATGCTCAACAAGAGGGGACAGGCCGTCGCCCACACAGTGGACGTTCGTGACACGGCTGCTGTGACGGCCGCGGTTCGCGCAATCGCGTCGCGGTTCGGCGGGATCGACATTCTGGTCAACGACGCTGCGATCTTCCCCAGCGCCCCCCTGGCGGACATCGATCTCGACGAGGTTGCGACAGCACTCGATATCAACGTCGTCGGCTACCTGCGAACGGTCCAGGCCGCGCTCCCCCATCTGGAGGCGAGCGGCCGCGGCCGCATCATCAACTTCGGGTCGGTGACCTTCTTCCTGGGCAATCCGGACGGCCTGGGCGCCTACATCGCGACGAAGGGCGCGGTCGTCGGACTCACACGCGCCCTCGCACGTGAGGTCAGCCCGCTCGGCGTGACGGCGAACGTGCTCGCACCAGGTGCTTTCCCCACGCGTGCCGAGTTCGGCCTGTACGAGGACCCGGCGGCGTTCGACCGCTCAGTGATCGAGAAGCAGTCGGTCAAGCGGCGAGGCTCGGTCTCCGACATCGGCGCGACGGCGATCTACCTGGCGAGCGACGCCTCAGCCTTCGTCACAGGACAGACGCTCCTCGTCGACGGCGGCTGGACCTTCAACTGACCCGGCCGCCGCGACAGCCGGCAACGCATCACGAAAGGAAGGAAATTATGGACAAGTACATGGGCAAGGACGTTCCCATGAACGTCCTGTGCGAAGGCGCCACGACCGAGGTTCGTATCTCGCATCCCGAGGGGATCGCCGTCGACCAGGAGGGAAATATCTGGTGCGGTGGAGATCGCGGCGAGATCTACCGGATCGCCCCCGACGGAAGCAGCTGGGAGATCGTCGCGAGCACCGAGGGCTTCTGCCTGGGCATGGCCTTCGACCACAACGGTGACCTCTTCATCTGCGACATGAAGCATGCCGCGGTGTTCCGCCTCGAGGTCGCGACCCGCACGCTCACTCTCTTCGCGGACGGCGTCGAAGGACATCGGTTCCTCCTGCCCAACTACCCGGCCTTCGACCGCCAGGGCCGCCTGTTCGTGTCCGACAGCTGGAAGTTCGACGAACCAGGACCCGGCGTCCTCGTCTTCAACCCCGACGGATCCGGGGAGGTCTGGCACGAAGGGCCGTTCACCTTCGCCAACGGGCTGGCGTTCAGCCCGGACGGATCGACGCTCTACGTCGCCGAGACGTTCCGCAACGCCATCAGCGCCATCGCGGTGGAGGCCGACGGCTCGGCGGGGGACAAGCGCGACCTCGCCATCCTGCCGGGCATCTATCCCGACGGGCTCGCTGTGGGCGAGGACGGGTCGGTCTTCGTGGGCTGCTACGAACCGAGCAAGGTTCTCAACGTCTCGATGGACGGCACCGCCACCGTCGTCGGCGAGGATGACTCGGCCCACACGCTCGCCCACCCCACGAACCTCGCCTTCCAGGGCAATCGCCTGTTGTCGAGCAACCTCGGCCGGTGGCATATCACCGAGATCGCGGTGAACCTCGGCGGCGTCCCCCTGCCGCCGAAGTGACCACGGGCACGCCGGAACGGCGAACGAGCAAGGCCAAGGCGATAGTCAAGACCACCAGGGGCGCCGGCGGGGTGGAAATCCGTGACGTCTACGTGCGCCCGCCGAGCGCGGGTGAGGTAGTGGTGGAGGTCGCCGCGGCAGGGGTGTGCGGGACCGATCTGCACATCATGGACGGCGAATGGCCTACTGAGCCCCCCGTGGTCATGGGGCACGAGACGAGCGGCACGGTCGTCGAGTGCGGCGACGGGGTTGGCGACGAGTGGCTCGGTGCGCGCGTTGTCGCGGAGGTCATCGTCGCGGACGGCACATGTCGCAACTGTCTGCGAGGCCGGCGCAACCTCTGTGAGAACCGCCGCGCCATCGGACGCCTCGCCGATGGCGCGTTCACCAGGCACCTCACGATCCCTGTGCAGAACCTGCACCTGGTGCCCAACGGGCTCGAACTCCTCGACGCGGCGCTTGCCGAACCGCTTGCCTGCGTGCTCGGTGCGCTCGACTTCCCGCCCGTGGTAGCGCCCGGTGACCGTGTACTCGTGACCGGCCCCGGAACCGTCGGGCTGCTGGCCGCGCAGGTGGCACGCCTGGCGGGGGGCACACCGACGGTAGCCGGCACACCCCGGGACTCGAACCGGCTCACGGTAGCGCGGGATCTCGGATTCCCTGTCGTGGGAGAGTCCGCGCCCCTGGACGCGAGCGCGGTCCGCGAACAGTTCGACGTCGTCATCGAGTGCTCCGGGGCGGTGGCCGCGGCGAATCTGTGCCTCACGGCCTGCGCGAAAGCCGGAACCTACGTCCAGCTCGGCATCTTCGGAGCCCCCACACCCATCGACATGGACCAGTTCTGCCTCAAGGGGCTCTCCCTCAAGACGTACTACGGCGCGTCACCACATGCCCTCGACAAGGCATTGCTGTTGCTGGCCGGCGAAGGGGTCGCAGCTCGTCCCCTCATCAGCCACGTCGCCGCACTTGACGACTGGGAGTCCGTCTTCGAGCAGACACGCTCCGGCTCCGGACTGAAGTTCATCTTCGATCCGACCCTGTAGACCCAGCCCCCGAGGCCACTCAACGGAGAAGAGGGCACCCTCATGACACACCGCACCGCGCGGCATACCGTCCTCCTGGACGGCGTGTGGGACGTGGCAGACACCGTCTCCGCGACCGAACCGCCGACCGCGTACCGGCACCGCGTCCCCGTGCCGGCCCTGACCCATTCGTCGACGCCGGAGTTCCCCGGCATCGACGAATTCGAGACCCCCGAGTACGAGGTCGTCAAGGGACTCGTCGGCCTGCCATCGGACCCGCACCGCTTCACCGGCGCCGGCACCCCGGGCCACCCGCGGAATTACTTCTGGTACCGGACGACCTTCGAGGCCCCTGCGCCGCGCGACGTCGCCACACTGCGGGTGAGCAAAGCGCAGTTCGGCTCCGAAGTCCGGGTCAACGGCGTACGCGTCGGCGGCAACGACAGCGGATTCACCCCTGCCAACCATGACATCACCCATGCCATTCGCTGGTCGGCAGAGAACGACGTCGTCATCCGCATCGGAGCACACCCCGGCGTCCTGCCACCCGGCAACACGGCGGTAGTCGACTTCGAGAAGACACACTGGACTCCCGGCATCTGGGACACCGTCTCGGCGATCTTCAACGACGGAGTCTCGATCACCTCGACCCAGGTCGCGCCGCGGATCGATCCGAAGCAGATCACCGTGCGGACGCAGCTGACGAACACCACGTCGACATCCGTCACCACCACGCTCGCGCAGGCGGTGCGCGCATGGCAGGGCAGCGACGTGATGGCGCGAACGGAACAGGACGTCACGCTCGAAGCCGGTGAATCGCGCACATTCACGGAGACGATTCCGCTCCCCGATGCCCAACTCTGGTCGCGGGAGTCGCCGAACCTCTACGTGCTCGACACCTCTACGGGAGGTGACAGCACATCGACCCGCTTCGGCGTACGCGAGTTCAGGTTCGATGCCGCGACCAAGCGCGCCTACCTCAATGGCGAGGTCATCTTCCTGCGTGGTGCGACGGTATGCCTGCATCGCTTCTTCGACGACGAGAAGTCCGGGACACTGCCGTGGCAGGAGGACTGGGTACGCGAGCTCCTCGGCCCCATCCCTCGACGGATGCACTGGAACACGCTGAAGTTCACCATCGGACCGGTGCCCGAGAAGTGGCTTGAGATCGCGGACGAGGAGGGGCTGCTCGTCTTCTACGAGTTCCCGGTCTGGACCTTGATGCCCGAAGTGAGGCAGGGGTGGAGCAAGGAGTTCGACACCGCCACGCTTCGCCGGGAGTACGAGGCTTGGCTGAGCGAGAACTGGAACCACCCCAGCATCGTCTACTGGGCCGCGAGTCTGGAGTCGAAGCTCCCGCCCGAGCAGTCGAACGACATCATCGAGGCCGTCCGCAAGCTCGACCTTTCCGACCGCCCGTGGGGCAACAGCTGGAATCCTCCGCAAGGGCCGGATGATCCTCACGAGTACAAGCAGTACATGTCGAACGATCCGAAGTTCGACATGCCGCAGCTCGAGTTCGGCGGAGGCGCCCGACGCGCACCGTATGACCCGCCCACGGGACACCCGGCGCTCATCACCGAGTTCGACTGGATCTGGCTCACCCGCGACGGCGACCCGACCCCGTACACGAAGGACCTGTGGACGAAGACGCCGTACCCGCACGAGACCGCCGACGACCGCTTCCGCACCCAGGCGTACCTCCTCGCGGGGCAGATCGAATACTGGAGGTCGTACCGGAACTACGCGGGCATCCTCTACCTCTCCTACCTGTCGACCGGCTGGGTCGTCGACAACTTCCGCGACGTCGAGAATCTGACCTTCCAGCCGTACTACGAGGAGTACGTCGCCGACGCGTTCAACCCGCTGGGTGTCTACATCAACTTCTGGCAGCGGGCGTTGGAAGCGAACAGCTTCCGCACGTTCGACGTTTCGCTGGTCAACGACGGGAAGAAGCGGGCCACCGGAACGATCAACGTCACAATCGAGAACGAGGACGGAAAGGTGCTCGCGTCGTCATCGCGCCCCTTCGATGTCGTGCCCAACGGACAAATGACCTACCCGGTGAGCATCGACCTGCCGTCCGATGAGGGCAACGTCGTGCTGAAGGCCACGGCGCGGAAGGCGGGTGCCGAGGGTGAGGACGAGCAGACGATGAGCCGACGCTTCGTGACACTGCTCCCCGAAGGCTCCCTCGCCGGCGCGACACGCAGCCTCCTGCCCGCCGACCAGATGGAAATCGGAGGTCAGTTCACAGCGGACTAGATGATCGATTCCAAGGGATCGGCTGCGCGCATGAGGCGAGGGAGCCCAAAGTGCGGTTGCGACACCAGACTTGGACTGCCTCGCCACCGCTCTGTACGTGCAGACCGATGACGTACTGAAGGCTTCGCCGCAACTCGCGCCGTGGCGACCGGCTGTCGGGATCACCCCCAAACTCACCGACGCCGAGCTGGTCACCCTCGCGATGACGCAGGCCCTGCTCGGATTCACCTTCGAGGCCAAGTGGCTCAGCCACGCCCGCACTCACCTGCGGCATCTGTTCCCGTACCTGCCCCAACAGCCCGGCTACAACAAGCGCCTGCTGGACCTGCTCGATGCCGAACCGGAACTCCTCGCCACCCGGCCCGGAGCCGAGCTGTTCAAACCAGTGCGGCAGGTCATCGAGTCGGCCAACGAGACCTTCAAGGGCCGGCTCGACCTGGAACGGCACCACGGCCGCACACTCGTCGGCGGCGTCGCCCGCGTCATGCAGCGCATCCTCACACTGACCACCGCCATCTGGCACAACGACCGGAGCGGACGGCCCGTACTGCGCTCACTGACCGCCTACGACCACTAACCCTCGGGACCCATCAGGTAGTTGGACGGTGACAGGGTGCGCAGGACATCGAACTCGTTACCCTCGGGATCGGCCATGACCACCCAGCTCCGGCCGGTGCCCTGGCCCACGTCCACCTTGGTTGCGCCGAGGCCGAGCAGCCTGGCCACCTCGTCGTCAGTGCTGGCGTCGATCGGGCTGACGTCGAGATGAAGCCGGTTCTTCACAGCCTTGCCCTCGGGCACTTGGATGAACACCAGAGTGGGCGGCATCTGGCGGGCCCGGACCTCCTCGACGGTCGGCTCCCAGGAGCCGATCTCGACCTTGCCCTCGCTCCGGTCGATCACCTTGAAATCCAGGACAGCGCACCAGAAGGCCGCGAGCCGCTCCGGATCACGGCAGTCGACAACCAACTCAGTGAACCTACTGGTCATGATTCCCCCAGACAGTACGGACGGGGGCTCAGCCTATGGGGCCACGCCACCCGTCCGGCAAGTCCAAAATCGCTACGACCACTAACCCTGGGAATCGACCGGACAGGACCTAGGCACGGCGCTGGGCTGCCACGGAGATGCGTGCCCCTGAAATACCGTGTTGCCATGGTGCGCGCCGGTGGTTCCCAGACCTATGGGCCGGATGGGTCTGCGGCTTCGGGCCGGTCCCTGGCCCCGCTGCTCGCCGTCTGCGCGGGCTACTTCATGGTGATCCTGGACGTGACCGTCATCAACGTCGCCGTTCCGGTGGTGGGACGGGAGCTGTCGGCGTCGCTCACTGGAATCCAGTGGATCACCAACGGCTACACCCTGATCTTCGCCGGCCTGCTGCTCACTGGCGGCGCGCTGGGCGACCGGCTGGGCAACCGCCGGATCTTCTGCACCGGGGTGGTGGCGTTTACGGTCGCCTCGGCCGGCTGCGGACTGGCCCAGAGCACCGGCACTCTGGTCGCCGCCCGGCTGTTGGAAGGACTCGGCGCGGCACTGATCGTGCCCGCCTCCCTAGCCCTCCTCCAACAGGCGTTTCCGTCACCCGCCGAGCGCTCCCGAGCCTTCGGCCTGTGGGGCTCCATGGCAGGAATCGCCGCCTCCGCCGGCCCCCTCCTGGGCGGGCTCCTGGCCACCACCGTTGGCTGGCGCTGGGTGTTTTTCATCAACCTGCCCGTCGGATGTGCCTGCCTCCTGCTGACACTGCGCCGCGTGCCCGCTTCGGCCCGGCGCACGGACCGCCCCGTGGACTGGCCGGCCCAGTGCGCGATCATCGCGGTGGTGGCCCTGCTCACCGCCGTCCTCAATGAGGCCGGACGACGTGGCTGGACTGACCCACTGATTCTGACCGGGGCCGGCCTGTGCCTGCTGGCAGCCGGCGCGTTCGTCCTGCGCGAGCGTCTGGCCCGTACTCCCGTGCTGCCCCTGCGGCTGCTGCACTCCCGCTCGATGAGTGGGGGAGCGGCCATCGGCCTGCTGTTCAACTTCGCCTTCTACGGCATGATCTTCACCGCCAGCCTGTACTTCCAGCACCAGCGCGGCTTTTCCGCGCTGCGCACCGGGCTCGCCCTCTTCCCGGCGGTGGCCATGACAATGTTCGCCTCCGTCCTGTCGGGGCGACTGGCACACCGCACCGGACACCGCCCGCTGGTGGTCACCGGCATGCTCCTGGGAGCGGTGGGCCTGGCAGGCTGGGCCGCGGTCGGGCCGAACCCGGACTACCCACTGCTCGTGGCACCGATGATGGCGGCGGGCTTCGGGACGTCCTTCGCCCTCACCGGATCAACCGCCACCGTGATGTCAGCCGCCCCGGACAAGTACTCCGGCACCGCCTCCGCCCTGTTCAACACCACCCGCCAGGTCGGCAGTGCCGCAGGCGTCGCGCTGGGAGGCTCCCTGCTGGCCGCCACAGACAGCTTCACCACCGGACTGCGGACCAGCATGGCTATCGGCGCGGCCGCGTACCTGACGGCCGCCACCCTCGCATTCTTCTGCATCCCACGGAAGACACCTCGCCACGCCGCCGAATGAACCGCAGCGGGCCAGGGCAGGTACGCCGGAAAGCGGGGCGTTCGCGGCTCCGAGCTCCTACTCTGCCTCGCGCGAAACTGCGACAAGATCCCCTCCGTCGCCGGGCTCGTCGGCAGGCCCAGACGCCGGCCGGACGCAGTGTTTGCCGACCGCGGCTACGACCACGACAAGTACCGGCGTCTGCTGTGGCAGCGGGGCATCCGCCCGGTGATCGCCGAACGTGGCGTGGAACACGGCTCCGGCCTGGCGTGTTCCGGTATGTGGTCGAACGCACTATCGCGTGGCTGCACGGCTTCCGACGCCTGCGCATCCGCTGGGAAAGACGCGACGACATCCACGAGGCCTTCCTCGGCCTCGCCACTTGCCTCATCACCCACCGACACCTCCAACGCCTTTGTGAGGACCTCTGAGCGCGGCTTCAAACGCCTCCTCGGCCGCCGAACATGAGCATCGCCAAGAAGGCGGCCGTGACGCTGGCCGCGGCGAGCCTGCTCGCGGGTGTCGGCGGCATCGCCACCGCGACCAGCGCGTCCGCTCAGTCCCTCCTCGACACCTGCGCCCGCTACAGCACCGGGGGGCCCAGTGCTCCCCAGGGATTCCCGGGCATGTGTCACACGACCACCACCGCCGCACCCCTCCACCCGGCCCGAGCGTGGGCCGGAAGGGGTGCGGCGGCGTTGTTCTGCCGGTCGCGTCGTTCAGTTGTGCACGTGCAGCGGCTTGCCCGCCAGGGCCATGAGGGCCTCGCCCAGGGCCTCGTTCTGGGTGGGGTGGGCGTGGATGAACTGGGCGACCTCGGCCGGCAGGGCTTCCCAGTTGTAGATGAGCTGGGCCTCGCCGATCTGCTCGCTCATGCGCGAGCCGATCATGTGGACGCCGATGACCGGGCCGTCGAGGACCTGCACCAGCTTGATCTCGCCCGTGGCCTTGAGGATCTTGTTCTTGCCGGTGCTGCCCAGGTTGAACTTGCTGGTCACCACCTTGTCGGAGCCGTACTGCTCCTGGGCCTTCGCCTCGGTGAGGCCGACGGAGGCGATCTCGGGCTCGCAGTAGGTGACCCGGGCCACGCCGTCGTAGTCGATGGGGGGGACACGGAGGCCGGCCAGGCGCTCGGCGACGAGGATGCCCTCGGCGAAGCCGACGTGCGCCAGCTGCAGGGTGGGGATGAGGTCGCCGACCGCGGAGATCGTCGGGACGTTCGTCCGCAGGTACTCGTCGACCAGGACGTGGCCGCGGTCCATGGCGACCCCGGCCTCCTCGTATCCGAGCCCGGTGGAGACCGGACCGCGGCCGACGGCGACGAGCAGCAGTTCGGCGTCCAGCTGCTTGCCGTTCTCCAGCGTGACCCGCACTCCGCCGTCGGTGTACTCGACCCCGGAGAAACGCGACCCCAGCTCAAACTTGATCTTCCGCTTGCGGAAGGCGCGCTCCAGGCCCTTGGAGATGTCCTCGTCCTCGGCGGGCACCAGGTGCGGCAGCGCCTCGACGATCGTGACGTCCACGCCGAAGGACTTCCAGGCCGAGGCCAGTTCGACGCCGATGACGCCGCCGCCGAGGACGACCGCCGACGCGGGGATCCGGTCGAGGAAGAGCGCCTGGTCGGACGAGACGACCCGGTCGCCGTCGATCGGCAGCCCGGGCAGCGACTTCGGCACGGATCCGGTGGCCAGCACCACGTGGCGGCCCTCGTAGCGCACGCCGTCGACCTCGACGGTGGTCGGCGAGACCAGCCGGCCCTCGCCCTGGATCAGGGTGAGGCTCTCGCGGGACCGGAGCATGCCCTGCAGGCCCTTGTAAAGGCCGGCGATCACCTTGTCCTTGTAGGAGTTGACGCCCGCGATGTCGACGCCCTGGAAACTGGTCCTGACGCCGAAGAGCTCGCTCTGACGGGTCTGGTCGGCGACCTCCGCCGCGTGCAGCAACGCCTTGGCCGGTATGCATCCGTTGTGCAGGCACGTACCGCCCAGCCTGCCCTTCTCGACCAGGACGACCTTCAGCCCGAGCTGGGTCGCACGCAGTGCGCAGGAGTAGCCTCCGCTGCCACCTCCGAGGATGACCACGTCGTACGCGCTGCTCGCGGAATTCTCCGTCACTGATGACCCTTCCATGACTCCGGCTCGTCCGGCGCGTTCGTCGCGTCCGTCGAATCTACGCCTACGATGCTCTGTCCATCCATGCCGACATCTACGCATGCTCTCATCTCCGGTGCGGACGCGCGGGGAGGGTGATGCAAATCACGCTCCGTGGACCGGAATTGAAAGTGAGTCAACTACTGACGTAGCATCACCGTCCCCCAATTGCTGGATGGTTCAGTGAATGAGGAGTTCGAGCTGCTGACCTCAAGATCGGGTGTCTGCTAACGTCTCAGCGCCCGGAAGGCTCATGGGGGAGCCCTCTGGTTACAGGGCTGACTCGCGGGGGGCAAGCAGATGCCTGATGTGCAAGTTCGCGTTCTAGGGCCGCTGGAAGTCGCACATCCCGGGGGGTGCGTCGCTTTCTCGGGAGTGCGCCAGGGAGCCCTCCTGGCGATGCTGGCGCTGAAGGCGAACGCCGTCGTTCCCGTCGCCAAGTTGCGGGAGGCGATCTGGGGCGAATCACCGCCCGATTCTGTTTCCACCCAGCTACGGATATGCGTTTCGCGACTGCGCCGTGAATTCGCCCGCCTTGGCGCGGAGAACGTGATCGAGACGCATCCGTCGGGCTACCGGCTGCATGTCACGGAAAACGGTTCGGACCTCGGCATGTTCGAGAACCTGCTCGCTCGGGGCCGGGCGGCGACGGCCGAGGAGCGGCCCGGGGACGCGGCGCGGCTCACCCGGGAGGCGCTGGATCTGTGGCGCGGACCCGCCGCCTGCGGACTGGAGAGCACACTGGTCCAGATGTACGCGGCAAAGGCCAACGAGGACCGGGCCGCCGCCTACGAGGAGCTCTTCGACCTGGAGCTGCAACTGGGGCAGCACCGCAAGATCCTCGGCGAATTGTTCGAGCACTCGGAGCAGAAGCCGTACGGGGAACGCCTGTGCGCCCAGCTGATGCTCGCGCTGTACCGCTCCGACCGCCAGGCCGAGGCGCTGGAGGCGTACCAGAGGCTGCGGGGCCGCCTGAGCGGTGAGCTCGGTCTGGAGCCGTGCGGTCGGCTGCGCCAGCTCTACGAGATGATCCTGGCCCACGACGAACGCCTGGAGCTGCTCAGCCCCTGGACCGTGGACGTGTCCCGGCCGGCGCTCCTCGGGTTCTCGCCGCGCGCTCACCGATACCTCGGTGATACGGCGGAAGGCTCAGGCTTGTGCGCTTGAAGCGCCAGGTTTGAGGACACAGGAAAGAGGCACTGATGAGCGCTCAGCCGGGCACCCTGCCGATGCCGTTCGACGACGAGTTCTACGCGGACCCCTACCGGGCGTACGCGAAGCTCAACGACACCGCGCCGATTCACCGGATCTCGACCCCGAGTGGTGCGGCCGTGTGGCTGCTGACCGGCTACGACGAGGTCCGCGACGGGCTCAAGGACAAGCGTCTGGCGCGCCACCAGTCGCACGCGGGCCCCGACTACCAGCAGGACGTCATCCCCGGTCCCATGCGGGTGAGCAACCTGATGACGGAGGACCAGCCCGAGCACACCCGGCTGCGGAAGTTCATGAACTTCGCCTTCCTGCCCAAGCGCGTCGAAGCCCTGCGCCCGCGGATGCGGGAGGTCGTCGAGGCGTCCCTCGACGAACTGGAGCACAACGGCAAGGGCGACCTGATGTCCATCCTCGCCGCGCCCCTGCCGATCACCATGATCAGCGCCATCCTCGGTGTCCCGGAGGAGGACCGGGAGGACTTCCGCGGCTGGGTGGACGGCCTGTTCGGCGGCACGCCCGACAGTGCCCGGGACGCCGGCATCGCCATGGTCACGTATCTGACCGGGCTGGTCGGGCGCAAGCGCGGTGAACCGGACGACGGCCTCATCTCGTACTGGATCACCGGCGGCGAGGACGGCACCGGCGGCACCGGCGGCTCCGCCGAGGGCGGCATGACCGACCAGGAGATCATCGGCATGGCGTTCGTGCTGCTGTTCGGCGGCTACGACACGACCTTCGGCATGATCGGTGCCGGCGCCCTCGCCCTGCTGTCCCGCCCCGAGGTGCTCGACCGCGTCCGTAACGACCCCGAGTCGATGTCCCGCGTGGTGGAGGAGCTGCTGCGCTATTACGGGACGGCCCACACCGGCGTTCGGCGGTTCGCCACCGAGGACCTGACCATCGGCGGGGTGACCGTGCCCAAGGGCGACACGGTGCTGCTCTCCATCGCCGCGGCCAACCGGGACGCCCGTCACTTCGCCGACCCCGACATCCTGGACGTGGACCGGTCCAACCTGTCCCATCACGTCGCGTTCGGCCGCGGGCCGCACCACTGCCCGGGCTCCGAACTGTCGCGGATGGAGATCGAGAACGCCCTCGACGCGCTCATCCGGCGCTTCCCCGACCTCAAGCTCGCCGTGGCGCCCGAGAGCGTCCAGTGGCGGCCGTCCTTCATCTTCCGCGTCCCGCTCGCGCTGCCGGTCGTCGTCTGACGACCGGCTCGGCGACACGTTCGGCGACGCGCCCGACGACACCGCCCGTTCCGGGCCAGGCGCCCCCGCGGATGTCGTCGGTCCCGTCCCGCCCTCGCGTGGCATCGGCTCCCAAGACCCGGTCGTGGTCTCGGGAGCCGACGTCGTTCGGGGACCTGCCGCCCGAACGCCGTGGCCCCGGCCGAGCCGGACCGGCTGACCGGACCCCCCGCCAACACCCCGCCGTCGTGGCCCGAACACCGCTCATACGGCCGTGATACGCGGGCGATGCCTGCACGGTACAACGTAAATACGGCCATCTGTGAAGCTGAGCGCGGCAGCTTACAGGCGAGGGCCGGAGACGACCGCGTTGACCAGACACCCACGGATACGTGACCACGTGTCCGCACTGATCCACGACGATTCCTACGAGGTCTACCGCACGCAACTGCGCGCCGTGTTCTCGGACGACGTCTTCACTCCGCGGCAGAGCCAGGACCCCGCGGAGCGGTTCGCGCTCACGTACCGGCGGCTGCGGCACGTCAACGACAGCCTCGACGTCCAGGGGCCGCTGCTGCACCAGCGCGAGCGGTTGTTCCCGCTGATCGAGTGGTCGGCGATCGCGGACCCGTCCCTCTTCTACGCGATGTTCCTGCACCACTGCATGACGGTCGGCGCGATCGCGGAGTTCGGGCACGGGCGCCAGGACCTCGTCGACGTGCTCGACAAGCTGGCCGGGACCGACTGGGTCGGGGCGCTGCTGATGACCGAGCTCGGCCACGGGAACAGCAACGCCTCGGTCCGTACCGAGGCGGTGTACGACCGAGCCCGGGACGAGTTCGTCCTGCACACCCCCGAGCCCGCGGCGGTCAAGTTCCCGCCGAGCGTGGGCGCCGAGGGCCTGGCCCGGCTCGGTGTCGTCCTGGCGCAGCTGAAGGTCGACGGCGCCGACTGCGGCGAGTTCTGCTTCCTCGTGCCGCTGCGCGACGAGCACGGCCCGTGCGACGGGGTCCGCATCGAGGGCCGGCCGCCGACCGCCATGCTGCCCCTGGACTGCGCCGTGGTCTCCTTCGACCACGTACGCGTCCCGTTCCGCCACTGGCTGCGGGACAACGCCACCCTCACGGCGGAGACCGGGTTCGCCGACCCGCTCGGCAGCCCGGCGGTCCGCGCGCGGCGCACCCTCAGCCTGATCCGGTACGCGTGGGAAGCGGCTGTGGTCGCGCTCGCGGGCACCGCACGGGCCTCCGCCGCGATCGCCGTACGGCACGCCCACCGGCGCCGCACGAACGGCCGGTTCGCGCCCGACCTGCCCGTCGTCCGCTACCGCAACCAGCAGCGGACCGTCTTCGGCGCGCTGGCCGGCGCGTACGTCGCCGCCCTGGTGGCGAAGTCCGTCGCGACCCCCCAGGCACCCGCCCTCACTGCGGGAGGCGTGCGCACCTCCTTCCTGATGAAGGTCGTCACCGACCGGCTCGCCGAGCAGGTCACGGCGCGCTGCCGCCGGGCGAGCGGCGCCCTCGGCTTCCTGGCGGAGAGCCGCTTCCTCGACTACCAGGGCCTGGCCCACTCGCTCAACGCAGCCGCCGCCGACAACCAGGTCCTCCTCCTCGACGCGGCCTACGCGCTCGCCGCCGGACTCGACTACGAGCCGCCGGCGGCCGAGCCAGCGGCCGAGGAGTCCGCCGAGCCGCTACCCGCACCGGGCGGACGGGACCTGCTCGACCACCGGACCTGGCTCGCCCTGGCCCGCGTCCGCGAACGCACCCTCCACCAGGACCTCCTGGACGGGCTGCGCAAGGCCAAGGAGAGCGGTCTGGGCGAGTTCGACGCCTGGAACGGGCTTCTCGACCTCGCCGAGCGGCTCGCCGAAACGCACGCCGGGCGCCTCGTACTGGAGACCGTGACCCGGGCCGTCGACTCCGTGACCGATCCGGCGACCAGGGCGGCGCTCGACGACCTGTGCGCGCTGTACGCGCTGGAGGAGGCCGCCGCGCACGACGGCTGGTACCTCGCCGAAGGGCTCCTGGACAAGGACCAGGTCCGGGCGATCCCCACGCTGCTCGACACCCTGTGCGAGCGCCTGGCGCCGCACGCCCTCGAACTCGCGGACGGGCTGGACGTCCCCTACGACCTGGTCGGCGGGCCCCTCGTCGCCGACGACTACGTGAGCGCGCTCTCGGACTGAGCTGTGCGCCGCGCGGTGCGCGCGGTGTGTGTGGTGCGTGCGGTGTGTGTGGTGCGGTGCGGCGCGGTGTGTGCGGTGTGCGGCACCGGCCATGGGCGGACAAGCGAACGCGAATGGTGGAGAAACCGATGACGAACAACTCCCGAGGCACCGCACCGTACACAGCGCTGCCCGCCGACGACCCCATAGCCGTCGTCGGTCTGTCCTGCCGACTGCCGCAGGCGCCCGACCCGGACGCCTTCTGGGCGCTGCTGCGCGACGGTGTCGACGCCGTCACCACGATCCCGGCGGACCGCTGGGACGCGGACTCCTTCTACGACCCCGACCCCGCCGCACCGGGCCGCACCAACAGCCGGTGGGGCGGCTTCCTCGACCACGTCGACACCTTCGACGCCGAGTTCTTCGGGATCTCCCCCCGCGAGGCCGCGGCCATGGACCCGCAGCAGCGTCTGCTGCTCGAACTGGGCTGGGAGGCCCTGGAGAACGCGGGCATCGTCCCCAGCGCGCTGCGCGGCGGCCGCACCGGGGTCTTCGTCGGCGCCATGTGGAACGACTACGAGACCCTCACCCACCGGTACGGCCCCGAGGCGATCGGCCGGCATACCGTCACCGGCCTGCACCGCAGCATCATCGCCAACCGCCTCTCCTATCACCTCGGCCTGCGCGGCCCGAGCCTGACCGTCGACACCGGCCAGTCGTCGTCGCTCGTCGCCGTGCACATGGCCTGCGAGAGTCTGCGCAGCGGCGAGTCCACCATCGCCGTCGCCGGCGGCGTCAACCTCACGATCGCCCCCGAGAGCACCGTCGGCGACGCCAAGTTCGGCGGCCTGTCCCCGGACGGCCGCTGCTTCACCTTCGACGCGCGCGCCAACGGATTCGTGCGCGGCGAGGGCGGCGGTGTGGTGGTCCTCAAGCCGCTCTCCCGGGCGGTCGCCGACGGCGACCGGGTCCTGTGCGTGATCCGCGGCAGCGCCGTCAACAACGACGGCGGCGGCGACAACCTCACGGCGCCGACCCGCGACGGCCAGGAGGACGTGCTGCGCCTCGCCTACGAACGGGCGGGCACCGCCCCGGCCGACGCCCAGTACGTGGAACTGCACGGCACCGGTACGCGCCTCGGCGACCCCGTCGAGGCGGCGGCCCTCGGCGCGGTGCTCGGCGCCGGACGCGACCCGGAGCAGCCACTGCTCGTCGGCTCGGTGAAGACCAACGTCGGCCACCTCGAAGGCGCGGCCGGCATCACCGGACTGATCAAGACCGCGCTCGCCGTCAGCCGCCGCGAGCTGCCGCCCAGCCTGCACTTCGAGACGCCGAACCCCGGCATCCCGCTCGACGACCTGCGGCTGCGCGTCGTCACCGAGCCCCGCCCGTGGGCCGACCCCGCCCGCCCGCTGGTGGCCGGAGTGAGCTCCTTCGGCATGGGCGGAACCAACTGTCACGTGGTCCTCGCCGAGGTGCCCGGCGACAGCCGCACGGAGGACCGGCGGGACGAAGCCGCGCCGAACCCCGGCGCGCTGCCCTTCGCCGTCTCCGCCTACACCCCGCAGGCACTGCGCGCGCAGGCACGCAAGCTCCACGACCACCTCACCGGGAAAGCCGGCATCGACCCGGCCGCGCTCAGCCGGGCGCTGGCCACCACACGCACGGTGTTCGAGCATCGGGCGGTGGTGGTCGCGGAGGATCGTGCGGGGTTGCTGGACGGCCTCGACGCGGTTGCGGGGGAGCGGCGTTCCCGTGGTGTGGCGCGGGGGGTGGCTGCTGCTGGGTGTGAGCTGGCGGTGGTGTTCACGGGTCAGGGCAGTCAGCGGCTGGGTATGGGTCGTGAGCTGTATGTGGCTTTCCCCGTGTTCGCCGAGGCTTTCGAGGCTGTGTGCGCGGAGCTGGACGCTCTGCTTGGGCGGAGCTTGCGGGAGGTGGTGTTCGAGGAGGGTGAGCTGCTGGACCGGACGGCGTTCACTCAGCCCGCGTTGTTCGCGATTGAGGTCGCGCTCTTCCGCCTCGCCGAGTCCTGGGGCATCCGGCCCGCCTTCGTGGCCGGCCACTCCGTCGGCGAGATCGCCGCCGCGCATGTGGCGGGCGTTTTGTCGCTGCGTGATGCTGCTGTGCTGGTTGCCGCGCGGGGCCGGCTCATGGGCGTTCTGCCCGAGGGCGGGGCCATGGTCGCCGTTGAGGCGGGCGTGGATCAGGTGGCGCCTGTGTTGGTGGACGGGGCGGCCATCGCGGCGGTCAATGGCCCTCAGGCCGTCGTGGTCTCCGGTACGCGGGAAGCGGTGGCCGGGGTGACCGGGCAGCTCCAGTCATCCGGTATCCGTACCAAGGAGCTGCGGGTCAGTCACGCGTTCCACTCGCTGTTGATGGACCCGATGCTGGAGGACTTCCGCGCGGCCATCGCGGACGTGTCGTTCGCCCCGCCGCAGATCGGTTTCGTTTCCGCGCTCACCGGAACCCTCGTCACGGACGAGGTATGCACTCCGGATTACTGGGTGAGGCATGTCCGCGAGACGGTTCGTTTCAGCGACGCCGTGCGCACCCTGGAAGCCGAGGGCGCCTCGGTGTTCCTCGAACTGGGTCCTGACGGCGTACTCACCGCCATGGTTCAGCAGATCCTGCCCGGGGGCGGCACCACCATTGCCGTCCCGGTCCTCCGTCGCGACCGCCCCGAAACCCACACCGCACTCACCGCCGCGGCGGCCCTCTACGCACACGGCGTGCTCGAACGGCTCCCGCTCGGCGCCGCGGAAGAAGGGGCCGGCCGCGGGATCGAGCTGCCGACGTACGCCTTCCAGCGGCAGCGCCACTGGCTGGACGGCCTCCCGGCCCCGGCCGGTGCCCCTCGTACCTCCGAGGCGACTGCCGAGAGCGCCGAGCGCGCCGAGAGCGGCACAGGCGAAGGCGCGCCGGACGCGGTGGCCGAGCTGCGGGCCCGGCTCGCCGTCCTGGCGCCCGAGGAGCGCGTACGGGAACTGACCGGGCTGGTCCGTTCGGGCGCGGCCGCGCTGCTCGGCCACCCGGATGCCCACCGGATCGACCCCGCGCGCAGTTTCAAGGCCCTGGGCTTCGACTCGCTCACCGCCGTGGAGTTCCGCGACGAGCTCGGCGCGCGAACCGGCGTGCGGCTGCCGGCGACGCTCCTGTTCGACCATCCCACGCCCGCCGCAGTCGGCCGCCACCTCGACGCCGAGATGTTCGGAACGTCGACCACCGACGCCGACCCGCGGCCGGCCGTCTCCCCGGCCTCCGCCGAGCACGACGAGCCGATCGCGATCATCGGTATGGGCTGCCGTCTGCCCGGCGGCGTCGACTCACCCGAAGATCTATGGCAGTTGGTCGTGAACGGCGGCGACGCCGTGTCCGGTTTCCCCACCGACCGGGGCTGGGACCTCGACGGCCTGTACGACGAGGACCCCGACCACCCCGGCACCACCTACACCCGCTCCGGCGGCTTCCTCCACGACGCCACCCGCTTCGACGCCTCGGCGTTCGGCATCTCCCCGCGCGAGGCCGCGGCGATGGAGCCGCAGCAGCGGCTGCTCCTTGAAGTCTCCTGGGAGGCCCTGGAGCGTGCCGGGCTCGATGTGGTGCGGCTGCGCGGCAGCAGGACTGGAGTGTTCGTCGGCGCGACCGCGCAGGAGTACGGCGCCCGGCTGTACGAGGCGGCCGACGGCGCCGAGGGCTACGCGCTGACCGGCGGCACGACCAGTGTGGCCTCGGGCCGTGTCTCGTACACGTACGGCTTCGAGGGTCCCGCGCTCACCGTCGACACCGCCTGCTCCTCGTCGCTGGTGGCGCTGCACCTGGCGGTCGGCTCGCTGCGGCAGGGCGAGTGCGATCTCGCGCTGGCGGGTGGCGCGGCCGTGATGTCCAGTCCGGGCATGTTCGTGGAGTTCAGCCGACAGCGCGGACTCTCCGCCGACGGCCACTGCAAGGCATTCGCCGCCGCCGCGGACGGTACGGGCTGGGCCGAGGGCGTCGGTCTCCTCGCCCTGGAGCGGCTCTCCGACGCCCGGCGCAACGGCCACCGGGTGCTGGCGGTGATCCGGGGCTCCGCCGTCAACCAGGACGGCGCCAGCAACGGTCTCACCGCGCCGAACGGCCCGTCCCAGCAGCGGGTCGTCCGTCAGGCGCTGGCCAACGCCGGGCTGACGACGGCGGACGTGGACGCGGTCGAGGCGCACGGCACGGGCACGAAGCTCGGCGACCCGATCGAGGCGCAGGCCCTCCTCGCCACGTACGGACAGGACCGGCCGGAGGGCCGGCCGCTGTGGCTGGGCTCGCTCAAGTCGAACATCGGCCACGCCCAGGCGGCGGCCGGAGTGGCCGGTGTGATCAAGACCGTCTTGGCCATCCGGAACGCCGTTCTTCCCAAGACCCTGCACGTCGACGAGCCCACACCGCACGTCGACTGGTCGGCGGGCGCGGTGGCGCTGCTCACCGAGACCACGCCGTGGCCCGAGACCGGCGGCCCGCGCCGGGCCGGCGTGTCCTCCTTCGGTGTGAGCGGCACCAACGCGCACCTCATCCTGGAGCAGGCCGAGGAACGGGCCGAAGAGACGGCCGAGGAGCAGGCACCGCCGCCGCAGGCCGAGACACCCCAGACCGAGGCATCGCAGGCCGAGCCGCCGCAGCCCGGGGCGGTGCCCCAGGTCCTGCCCTGGCCCGTCTCCGCGCACACCCCGCAGGCCCTGCACGCCCAGGCCGCGCTGCTGCACGCACACGTCCGGGCCGTGCCCGGTGCCGGGCTCGCCGAACTGGGCCACTCCCTGGCCACCACGCGGACGGCGATGGAGCACCGCGCGGTGATCGTGGCCGCTGACCGTCCCGGCTTCCTGGACGCGCTGGACGCGCTGTCCGAAGGCGCTACCGACGCGCGGGTCGTCCAAGGCGCCGCGTCCGCCGGCCGCAAGACCGTCTTCGTCTTCCCCGGTCAGGGTTCGCAGTGGGTGGGGATGGCGGCCCGGCTGCTGGAGGAGTCGGAGGTGTTCGCGGCGCGGATCGACGCGTGTGCGGAGGCTCTGGAGCCTTATGTGGACTGGTCGTTGACCGATGTGCTGCGTGGTGCGGAGGGGGCGCCGTCGCTGGAGCGGGTCGATGTGGTGCAGCCGGTGCTGTTCGCGGTGATGGTGTCGCTGGCGGAGCTGTGGCGTGCGTACGGGGTCGAGCCGGACGCGGTCGTCGGTCATTCGCAGGGCGAGATCGCCGCGGCCTGTGTGGCGGGCGCGCTCTCCTTGGAGGACGCGGCGCTCGTGGTGGCCCTGCGCAGCCAGGCCCTCGGCGCCCTCGCCGGACACGGCGGCATGGTCTTCCTGCCGCTGACCGCCGAGGAGGCCCGCGCGTGCGTCGGCCCCTGGGACGGCCGGATCGACATCGCCACCGTCAACGGGCCGCTGTCCACCGTGGTCTCGGGTGACGTGCGGGCGCTCGACGAGCTGATGGCCCGCTGCGAGGCCGAGGGAATCCGCGCCCGGCGCATCCCCGTCGACTACGCCTCGCACTCGCACCACGTCGAGGAGATCCGCGCCGAACTCGCGCGGCTGCTCGCCCCGGTCACCCCGCGCGCCGCCACCGTCCCCTTCTACTCGACCGTGAGCGGCGAGCCCGTCGACACCACCCTCCTCGACGCCGACTACTGGTACCGCAACCTCCGCCAGACGGTGCGGTTCGAGCAGACGACCCGCCTGCTGCTGGACCACGGCCACGGCGCCTTCGTGGAGATGAGCCCGCACCCCCTGCTCACCACGGCCGTCCAGGAAACCGTCGAAGCCGTGGCGGCGGACGGCACCGCCGCACCGGACGGGGTCGTGGTACTCGGCTCCCTGCGGCGCGGCGAGGGCGGCACCGAACGCTTCCTGCTCTCGCTCGCCGAGGCCCAGGTGCGCGGAGTCCAGGTCGACTGGCGGCCGGCCTACGCCACCGGAGCCGGAGCCGGCACCGGCGTGGTGGATCTGCCCACGTACGCCTTCCAGCGCGAGCGTTACTGGCCCGAGCCCGTCGACACCGCCGCCGGCCAGAACGACACCGACGCACTCGACGCCCCGCTGTGGGACGCGGTCGAACGCGGCGACGGCGAGGCCCTCGGCCGGCTCCTCGGCGCCGACGCCGCCACCTCGTACGACGGGGTGCTGCCGTTGCTGTCCGCCTGGCGTCAGCAGCGCCGGGAACTGGGCGAGGCGGAGAGCCGCCGCTACCAGGTGGTGTGGCGCCCGGTGAGCGAGACGCCCCGTCCCGCGCTGCACGGCACCTGGCTGCTGGCCGTCCCCGCCGCCCTGCTGCCCGAGGGCGACGAGCCGTCGGCGGCCCCGGACGGCATCGTCGCGCGGGTACGGGACGCGCTGGCGGAATGGGGCGCGCAGCCGCACGTCCTGGCCGTCGACGCCGACACGGACCGCGAGCGGATCGGCGACCTGCTCGCCGCCGAACCGGCGGAGCTGCCTCGGCCCCGCGGCGTACTCTCCCTGCTCGCCCTCGCCCCCGGGACCGCCCCCGCCCGCCCGGACGTGACGACCGGACTGAGCAGCACCCTGGCTCTCGTCCAGGCCCTCGGCGACGCCGAGATCGACGCGCCGCTGTGGTGCGTGACCCGCGCGGCGGTCCACGCCGACGCCGACTCCGACGACGGGGTGACCGACCCCGCCCAGGCCCAGCTGTGGGGCTTCGGCGCGGTCGCCGGCCTCGAACATCCGGAACGCTGGGGCGGTCTCGTCGACCTGCCCGCGACCGCCGACGGCCGGCTCCACGACCAGGATCTGCGCAGACTGTGCGGCGTTCTCGCACGGGGCGGGGACGAGGAGCAGCTGGCGATCCGGCCCACGGGGGTGCTCGCCCGCCGTCTCGTCCGTGCCGCGCGCACCACAGCCGACCAGGGCGTGGACCAGGGTGCGGGCGGGGGCCGGCCCGTGTGGCGTCCCTCGGGGACGGTACTCGTCACCGGCGGCACCGGTGCGCTGGGGGCCCGCTTCGCCCGCTGGCTGGCCGCGCACGGCGCCGAGCACCTGGTGCTGACCAGCCGCCGGGGCATGGCCGCGCCCGGCGCCGCCGAACTGGTGGCCGAACTGACCGGGCACGGTGCGACGGTGACGGTCGAGGCGTGCGACGTGGCCGACCGGGACGCGCTGGCCGCCGTACTGGGCGCGGTCCCCGCCGACCAGCCGCTGACCGCGGTGGTCCACACCGCCGGTGTCCTCGACGACGCCGTGATCGACGCGCTCACCCCCGACCGGCTCGCCGACGTCCTGCGGCCGAAGCTGACGGCCGCCGTCAACCTGCACGAACTCACCGCCGGGCAGGACCTGGACGCCTTCGTGCTGTTCTCCTCCGTCATGGGCGTCCTCGGCAACGGCGGCCAGGCCGCCTATGCCGCCGCCAACGCCTCCCTCGACGCGCTGGCCGAGCTGCGCCGTGCCCAGGGCCTGCCGGCCACCTCCGTGGCCTGGGGCATCTGGGGCGGTGGTGGCATGGTGAACGACGCGGTCGAGGAGCGGATGCGCCGCCGGGGCATGCCCCCGATGCCGCCCGAGCAGGCCGTCGAGGCGCTGCCGTACGCCGTCGGCGAGGCCGAGGCCGCGCCGGTCGTCGCCGACATCGACTGGGAGACCTTCGTACCCCGGTTCACCGCCGGCCGGCCCAGCCCGCTGCTCGCCGAACTCCCCGAGGCCCGCAGGGCGCTCGCCGCCGCGCGGGACACCGGCGGCGCGGGCGCCGACACCGCCCCGCGGGCCGCGCTCGCCGAGACCCTGGCCGGGCTGTCCGAGCAGGAGCAGCTCCGTACCGTGCTGGACCTGGTCCGTACCCAGGCCGCCGCGGTCCTCGGCCACGCCACCCCGGCCGGGATCCCCGCCGCCAAGGCGTTCAAGGAGATCGGCTTCGACTCCCTGACGGTGGTCGAGATGCGCAACCGGATCGCCGCGGCCACCGGCCTGCGCCTGCCGACCACCCTGCTGTTCGACAACCCCACCCCGACGGCGCTCGCCGCCCACCTACGCACCCGACTGCTCGGCCGGGACGCGGCGGAGCGGGACCAGGGCTCCGCCGCGCCCGGCACCGTCCTTCCCACCGCGCCGGTCGACGACCCGATCGCCATCGTGGGCATGGGCTGCCGCTTCCCCGGCGGGGTGACCACCCCCGAGGCCTTCTGGCAGCTGCTCGCCGACGGCCGCGACGCCGTCGGCGCCCTGCCCGCCGACCGAGGCTGGGACCTGGACGACCTCTACGACCCGGACCCGGACGCGCCCGGCAAGAGCTACTCCCGGGAAGGCGGTTTCCTCTACGACGCCGCCGACTTCGACCCGGCCTTCTTCGGGATCTCGCCGCGCGAGGCGCAGTCCATGGACCCGCAGCAGCGAGTGCTGCTCCAGGTCTCCTGGGAGGCCCTGGAGCGCACCGGGGTCGACCCCGTCTCGCTGCGCGGCAGCTCCACCGGCGTCTTCGCCGGAATGGTCTACCAGGACTACGGATCCCGGCTGCACGAAGCCCCCGAGGGCTTCGAGGGCTACCTCGTGACCGGCAAGTCCTCCAGCGTGGTGTCCGGCCGCATCTCGTACGTCCTCGGCCTCGAAGGCCCGGCCTACACCGTGGACACCGCCTGCTCCTCCTCGCTGGCGACCGTCCACCTGGCCGCCCAGGCCCTGCGCAACGGCGAGTGCGACCTCGCGCTGGCCGGCGGCGTCACCGTGATGGCGGCCCCCGGCATGTTCATCGAGTTCAGCCGGCAGCGCGGGCTCGCCCCGGACAGCCGCTGCAAGCCCTTCTCGGCGGCCGCCGACGGCATCGGGTGGGGCGAGGGCGCCGGCATGGTGGTCCTGGAGCGGCGGTCGGACGCCCGCCGCAACGGCCACACGGTGCTCGCGGTGATCTGCGGTTCGGCGGCCAACCAGGACGGCGCGAGCAACGGCCTGTCCGCCCCAAGCAACCCCTCCCAGCAGCGCGTCATCCGCCGCGCGCTGGCGAACGCCGGTCTCACCGCCGCCGACGTGGACGCCGTCGAGGCACACGGCACCGGCACCACCCTGGGCGACCCGATCGAGGCCGAGGCCCTCCTCGCCACGTACGGGCAGGGCCGGGCGGAGGACCGTCCGCTGTGGGTCGGCTCCAGCAAGTCCAACATCGCGCACCCCCAGGCCGCGGCCGGCGTGGCCGGCGTGATCAAGACCGTCCTGGCCATGAAGCACGGCGTACTCCCCGGGATCCTGCACTTCGACGCCCCTTCCCCGCACGTGGACTGGGCCTCGGGAGCGGTACGGCCGCTGGCCGAGACCATCGACTGGCCCAGCGGCGACGGTCCGCGCAGGGCCGGCGTGTCGGCCTTCGGCATCAGCGGCACCAACGTCCACGTCATCCTGGAACAGGCCGACGACATCCCGGACCGGGCCGGTGACGACATCCCGGACCGGGCCGATGACGACGACGCGGGGGCTCCGGACACGGCCTTCCCCTGGCTGCTCCACGGCCGCACCGAACAGGCCCTGCGCGACCAGGCCGTCCGGCTCCGCGACCACCTCAACGCCCACCCGGAGCACACCGACCGCGACATCGCCTTCTCCCTGGCGACCACCCGGAGCAGCTTCGAACACCGCGCGGCCCTCGTCGCGGCGGACCACGACGGATTCTGTACGGCGCTCGACGCCTTCTGCGACGGCACGGACGCCCCCGGACTCCTGCGCGGATCGGCGGTCGACGGCGGCACCGTCTTCGTCTTCCCCGGTCAGGGTTCGCAGTGGGTGGGGATGGCGGCCCGGCTGCTGGAGGAGTCGGAGGTGTTCGCGGCGCGGATCGAGGCGTGTGCGGAGGCTCTGGAGCCTTATGTGGACTGGTCGTTGACCGGTGTGCTGCGTGGTGCGGAGGGAGCGCCGTCGCTGGAGCGGGTCGATGTGGTGCAGCCGGTGCTGTTCGCGGTGATGGTGTCGCTGGCGGAGCTGTGGCGTGCGTACGGGGTCGAGCCGGACGCGGTCGTCGGTCATTCGCAGGGCGAGATCGCCGCGGCCTGTGTGGCGGGCGCGCTCTCCTTGGAGGCCGCGGCGCTCGTGGTGGCCCTGCGCAGCCAGGCCCTCGGCGCCCTCGCCGGGCGCGGCGGCATGGTCTCCGTGGCCAGGTCCGCCGCCACCGTCGCCGAACTCATCGCCGGCGACCTCGACCGGCTGTCCGTCGCCACGGTCAACGGGCCCGCGTCGACGGTGGTCGCCGGCGCGCCCGAGGCCCTGGACGAGCTGATGGCCCGCTGCGAGGCCGAGGGAATCCGCGCCCGGCGCATCCCCGTCGACTACGCCTCGCACTCGCACCACGTCGAGGAGATCCGCGACGAACTCGCGCGGCTGCTCGCCCCGGTCACCCCGCGCGCCGCCACCGTCCCCTTCTACTCGACCGTGAGCGGCGAGCCCGTCGACACCACCCTCCTCGACGCCGACTACTGGTACCGCAACCTCCGCCAGACGGTGCGGTTCGAAGAGGCCGTCCAGGCCCTCCTCGCCGACGACTACCGGTTCTTCGTCGAGGTGAGCCCGCACCCGGTGCTCGTCTCCGGAGTGCAGGACACCGCCGCGGACCGGGGCGTCGACGCCGTCGCCGTCGGATCGCTGCGCCGCGACGACGGCGGCACCGCACGCCTGCTGGCCTCGCTCGCCGAACTCCATGTGCACGGTGCGGACGTGGACCGCGGCGCGCCGTTCGCCGGCTCCGGCGCGCGCCGCGTCGAGCTGCCGACGTACGCCTTCCAGCAGCAGCGGCTCTGGCTCGACACCTCCCGGGGCGGGTCGCCGGCGCGGGCCGCCATCGACCTGGGCCTGTCCCCGGCGGCCCACCCGCTGCTCGGCGCCCGGACCACCCTGCCCGGCTCCGGCGAGCTCGTCTTCACCGGCCGGGTGTCCCCGCAGAGCCGCCCATGGCTCTCCCACCACGGACTGTCCGGCATGCTGCTGCTGCCCGGCACGGCCTTCGTCGACCTCGCCCTGTACGCGGGCGAGCAGACCGGGTGCGAGCAGGTGAACGAACTCACCCTGGAGACCCCGCTGCTGTTCCCCGAGCGCGGCGCCGTGGAGCTGCACCTGCGGATCGGTGTCCCCGACGCGGACGGGCGGCGCACGCTCGGCCTGTACTCGCGGCTGAGCGACGAGAACACCGGCGCGGGCGACGACGCCGGGGCGTGGTCGCGGCACGCGACCGGCGTCCTCGCCCCCGCGCCGGCCGATGCCGAGGACACCGGGCAGCCGGCGGACTGGCTGCCCGCCGACGCCGAACCGGTGGACCTGGCGGCCCTGTACGGCGCGTTCGACGAGGCCGGATACGAGTACGGCCCGGCGTTCCGCGGCCTCACCGCCGCCTGGCGCAGCGGCGAGGAGATCTTCGCCGAGGTCACCCTGCCCCAGGCGCACCACGCCGAGGTGGCGGCCCACGCCCTGCATCCGGGGCTGCTGGACGCGGCCCTGCACGGCACGTTCCTCCAGGGCGCGGGCCGGCGCAGGCTCCCCTTCACCTGGACGGGGGTCGAGCTGTTCCGTACCGGTGCGACGGTCGTACGAGCCCGCCTCACTCCGGTTGGACAGGACGAGGTCGAGGTCGGCGTCACCGACCCGGCGGGCCGGCCCGTCCTGCGCATCCGGTCCCTGGTGCTGCGGCCCGTCCGGGACGACCAGCTGCGCGACAGCCGCACCACCGACCCGCTGTACCGGATCGACTGGACACCGGTGCGGGCCGCGGACGCAGCGGACACCTCCTGGGCCGTACTGGGCACGCCCACCGACGCCCTCGGCAAGGAGATCGTGGCAGCGGGCGGCGAGCGGACGGCCAGCTACCCCGATCTCGCGGCCCTGCGCGACGCGATCACCGAGGGCGCACCCGTACCCACGACAGTGATCCGCCCGCTCCTGCCGACCGCGACCTCCACCGAGGCAGCCACCACGGTGGACGGGATCATCACGCCGGACGGGATCGTCACGGCGGACGGGGTGCGGGCGGCGGCCGTGTCCGCGCTGGCCCTGGTCCAGGAATGGCTGAACGACGACCGCCTCGGCGCCTCCCGACTGGTCATCGTCACCAGCGGCGCCGTGACCACCGGCCCCGGCGAGCCCGCACGCGACCTCGAACACGCCGCCGTATGGGGCCTGGTGCGGTCCGCCCAGACCGAGAACCCCGGCCGGTTCGTCCTCGTCGACCTGGCCGACGCGGACGGGCCCACGGTCACGGCCGCGCTCGCCACCGCGGCGACCGGCGACGAACCGCAGCTCGCGGTGCGCGCGGGCGTCACCCTCGCCGCCCGACTGGCCCGGACGGCCGCCCCCGCCCCGGCACCGGACGGCATGCCGCCCGCGTTCGGCGGCGACGGCACCGTGCTGATCACCGGCGGCACCGGGACACTCGGCCGGCTGGTCGCCCGGCACCTCGTGACCGAACACGGCGTCCGGCACCTGCTGCTCACCGGCCGGTCCGGCGGCTCCGCGCCCGGAGCCGCGGAACTGGTGACCGAACTCGCGGAGCGGGGAGCCTCGGTGACCGTCGCGGCCTGCGACGCCGCCGACCGGGGAGCCCTGGCCGCACTGCTGGGCCAGGTGCCCGCCGAACATCCGCTGACGGCGGTGATCCATGCCGCCGGCGTCCTCGACGACGGCGTGGTCGGCTCGCTCACCGCGGAGCGCGTAAACGCGGTCCTGCGCCCCAAGGTGGACGCGGCCCTGCACCTGCACGAGCTCACCCGCGAGCGGGACCTCACGGCCTTCGTCCTGTTCTCCGGGGCCGCCGGGACCTTCGGCACGGCGGGCCAGGCGCACTACGCGGCGGCCAACGTGTTCCTGGACGCGCTCGCCGCGCACCGGCGCGCGTCGGGACTGCCCGGCACCTCCGTGGCATGGGGCTTCTGGGCCGAGCGCAGCGCCATGACCGCGCACCTGGACGACAACGCGGTACGGCGCCTCGCCCAGGCCGGCATCGCGGAGATGTCCGCCGAGGAGGGCCTGGCCTTCTTCGACGCCGCGCACAGCGCCGACGACAGCCCGGTGCTCGCACTGCGGCTGGACACGGCGGCGCTGCGCGAGCGGGCGGCGGCCGGGACGCTGCCGCACCTCCTCAGGGCCCTCGTCCGCGGGCCCGGCCGCCCGGCCGCGGAACCCGCCACGGCCGCGGCGCAGGGAGCCGGACAGCAGGCCGGACAGCAGGCCGGCTCGGCGCTGGCGGAACATCTCGCCTCCCGTACCGAGGCCGAACAGACCGACCTGCTCGTCGAGTTGGTCCGTACCCAGGTCGCGGCGGTCCTCGGCCACGCGTCGGCGGCACAGGTCGAACCGAACCAGGCCTTCAAGGCGCTCGGCTTCGACTCGTTGAGCGCCGTGGAACTGCGCAACCGCATCAACCGGGAGACCGGCCTGCGGCTTTCGGCCACGCTGGCCTTCGACCACCCCTCGCCGCTGGGTCTCGCCCGGCACCTGCGCGAGGAGCTGGCCCGCAGCCGGCGCCCCTCGGCCGACAAGGTCCTCGCCGACCTGGGAGCCATCGGAGAGCTGCTCGCCTCCGCCTCCGCGACGGACCCGGAACGCGTAACCATCCTGGAACGCCTCCAGGAACTGACGGCCACGTTCGGCGACGCTGCGTACACCGGCACCGCGTACACCGGCACCGCGCACCCCGGCACCGCGACCCCCGACACCGGTGAGGACGCTCACGTCTCGGCACGTATCGACACGGCCGACGACGACGAGCTCTTCGCATTCATCGACAGCGAGCTGTGAGCGAGACATGGCAGACAACGGGCTGAACACCACCACGCAGGCAGCCGCTCCGGCCGACACCGAGGAGAAGCTGCGCACGTACCTCCGACGGGTCACCGCCGACCTGCACGAGGCCAAGCGCCGGCTGAACGAGAAGGAGGCCGAGGACCGCGAGCCGATCGCGATCGTCGGCATGAGCTGCCGTTTCCCGGGCGGGGTCGCATCCCCGGAGGACCTGTGGCGGCTCGTGGCCTCCGGCACGGACGGGATCTCCGGCTTCCCCGCGGACCGCGGCTGGGACGTCGCCGCCGCGTACACCGCACCGGCCGGCCGCCGGGGCGAACGCGGCCACGACCCGGTCGGCGGCTTCCTCTACGAGGCCGCCGGGTTCGACGCGGACTTCTTCGGGATCTCGCCGCGTGAGGCGCTGGCGATGGACCCGCAGCAGCGGCTGCTCCTGGAGACCGCGTGGGAGTCCTTCGAGCGGGCCGGCATCGATCCGCTGTCCGTGAAGGGCTCGCCCACCGGCGTCTTCACCGGCCTCATGTACCACGACTACGCGACACGGGTCACCGACGCGCCCGAGGAGCTGGAGGGCTACCTCGTCAACGGCAGCGCGGGCAGCGTCGCCTCGGGGCGCGTGTCGTACGTCTTCGGTCTTGAGGGGCCCGCCGTGACGGTGGACACGGCGTGTTCGTCGTCGCTGGTGGCGCTGCACCTGGCGGTGCAGGCGCTGCGGCGCGGCGAGTGCACCCTGGCCCTGGCCGGCGGTGTCACCGTGATGTCCACCCCCGTGATGTTCCTCGACTTCATGAAGCAGGGCGGCCTCGCCTCAGACGGCCGGTGCAAGTCTTTTGCGGAGGGCGCCGACGGTACGGGCTTCGCCGAGGGCGTGGGCATGCTGTTGGTGGAGCGGCTGTCGGACGCGGTACG
>NZ_JBEOUD010000062.1:0-36386 GCF_040303865.1 Streptomyces sp. NPDC094034
CAAGTACGTCCAGTACATGGGCGATCCTCCGCCTTGCGATGCACGGCACCAGACGCCGCGGGCTTATCCGCGAAGATCGACCGGACAGGACCTAGTCGCACGTGCAAAAAATCCAGGCCGCCATGCGGCCAGAAAGGTGTGGCTGACCACATGCGCATATGCGGGATCAAGGCATCGCACGACGGCGGGGTTGCCGTCATCGACAATGGTCGCCTTCTCTTCAGCTACGAGATCGAGAAGCTGAACAACGGCGAACGCTACAGCTCCCTCGGAGACCTGGAACGCGTGACCGAGATCCTCGCCGCGGAGGGTCTGGCACCCGCCGACATCGACCAGTTCGTGGTCGACGGCTGGTACACGAAAGACGCCGGGGGAGAGACCGCCGTCAGCGTCAACGCCGGCGGCCTGCCGGTACATCTGCGAGTCGCACCGTATGTCGAGAGTCCTCGCGACGACGGGCCGCTGCAACGCCACACCTTCAGCGGCCACGGCTTCGACAACTACGCCAGTTACACCCACGTCGCCAACCACCTCATCGGCACCTACTGCTCCAGCCCGTTCGCCGCCAGGGACGAGGACGCGTTCGTCGTGGTCTGGGACGGCCTGGTCACCCCCCGCCTCTACCAGGTGCGGGCCGCGACCCGTGAGGTGACCTTCGTCGAGACCCTGATGCCCGTCTTCGGAGGCAGCTTCGCGGCCTTCTGCTCGCGGTTCGAACCGTACGTGCTCAACACCGACGACGTGACGTCGGACACGTACATCCGCCAGCACCTCTCCGTCGCGGGGAAGGCCATGGCCTACGCGGCCAAAGGCCGGGTCGAGACCGGTGCCTTCGCCGTCTTCGACGACCTCATGGCCGAGTTCCGCGACCTCCCCGTCGACAAGGTGGGCATGCTGGGCGACAAGGTCGCCGCGAACCGGGACGAGCTGATGCCGGGCCTGTCCAACGCGGACCTCATCGCCACCTATCAGGGCTACATCGGCCACAATCTGCTCGAACGGCTCACCTCGGCGGTGCGGAGCCGCTTCCCGGACGGCGGCCACAACCTTGTGCTCGGCGGCGGCTGCGCGCTCAACATCAAGTGGAACAGCGCGATTCGGGCCAGCAACGTCTTTGAGGAGGTCTTTGTCCCGCCCTTCCCCAACGACGCGGGGGCGGCGATCGGCACAGCGGCCTGTGAGATGTTCCGGCGCGGCCGGACCGCGCTGGAGTGGGATGTGTACAGCGGACCGCGGATCACCACAGGCACACTTCCCGACGGCTGGCGGGCACAGCCCTGTGACGAACGGCAGTTGGCCGCCCTTCTGCACGCCGAGGGCGAACCGGTGGTCGTTCTTTCTGGTCGGGCGGAGCTGGGCCCGCGCGCTCTGGGCAACCGGAGCATCCTGGCGCCCGCGACCGACACCCGGATGAAGGACCGGCTCAACGACATCAAGAACCGCGCCTCGTACCGGCCCGTCGCGCCCATCTGCCTGGAGGACCGCGCTCCGGAGGTCTTCGCCCCCGGCACCCCCGACCCCTACATGATCTTCGAGCACCGTATGCGGCCCGGTTGGGCCGAACGCGTCCCGGCGGTCGTTCACCTGGACGGCACCGCTCGGCTCCAGACCATCGCGTCCACCCAGGACACCGACGCCGCCCGTATCCTCGCCGCCTACGCGGAAATCAGCGGAGTACCCGTGCTGTGCAACACGAGCGCGAACCTTGAGGGACGGGGTTTCTTTCCCGACGTCGAGTCAGCGGCCAGGTGGGGCGGGACTCGTTACATCTGGTCCGAGGGGACGCTTTATACGAACCCCCGCGTGGGGTAGTGACAGACCGACAGGAGGGCTGTCCCCAGACAAGTCCGCCCACCTATGCGACGCGGAGATCTCAGTGCGACTCGCGCAAGTAATGGCACATGCCCTTGAGCGCTACCAGGACCGGCCCGCTGTCGGTGAGCGTGCGAGGGAGTTCGTACGGGACGCCCGTACCGGGCGCGTCTCGGCCCGTCTGCTGCCGCGCTACGAAATGACCACCTACCGGGAGCTGTGGAGCCGTACCCGCGCGGTGGCGAGCGAATGGCACCATCATCCGCGGCGTCCTCTCGCCGCGGGCGACCGGGTGGCCCTCCTCGGCTTCACGAGCCGGGACTACGCGACACTGGCCCTGGTGTGCGGTCATCTGGGTGCCGTCAACGTTCCGTTGCAGATCAGTGCGTCGACCGAGAACCTCACGTCCATCATGGCGGAGACCGAGCCGCTCCTCGTCGCCGCGAGCGTCGAGCGACTGGACGCCGCGACCGAGCTGTCCCTGCGCACGCCCTCGGTCCAGAGGCTGATCGTGTTCGACTACCATCCGCGCGCCGAGGACCAGGCGGAGCGATTCGCCGCCGCCCGCGACAGCCTGGCCGCGGCCGGACGGGACGTCGAGGTCGTCGCCCTCTCGAAGGTTCTCGACCGCGGCGCGGACCTGCCCGAGGCTCCGCCGTACATACCGGGCGACGACGAGGATCCCCTCTCGATGCTCATCTACACCTCGGGGAGTACGGGAACGCCGAAGGGCGCGATGTACACCGAGCGGCTGGCCAGGGTGATGTGGGAGGACCGGGCGAAGCGGACCGGCACGGACATAGTCACCCTCAACTACACGCCGTTGAGCCATTTCGCCGGCCACTTCCTGCTGGTGAACGCACTGGCGCGCGGCGGCACCAGCTACTTCACCGCGGGCAGCGACCTGTCGACGCTCTTCGAGGACATCGCTCTCGTACGGCCCACCGAGCTGTATCTCGTACCGCGCGTATGCGAGATGCTCCACCAGCTCTACCAGAGCGAGCTGGACCGGCGGACCTCCGCGGGCACCGACCCGGAGCGGGCCGCGACCGAGGTACGCGAGCAGCTGCGCGAGGAGGTCCTCGGAGGGCGCGTCGGCAGGGCCAGCTGCGGTTCCGCGCCGCTGTCCACCACCCTGACCGAGTTCACCGAGGCCGTCCTCGGCGTTCCCCTGCACATCATGTACGGCTCCACGGAGGTCGCGGGCATCGCCGTCGACGGTGAGTTGCTGTGCCCGCCGGTGATCGACTACAAGCTGGCCGACGTGCCCGAGCTCGGCTACTTCCGCACCGACGTCCCGCACCCGCGCGGCGAGCTCCTGCTGAAGGCCGACGGCATCCCCGGCTACTACCACCAGCCCGAGCTGACGGCGGATCTCTTCGACGACGACGGCTACTACAGGACCGGCGACATCGTCGCGGAGCTCGGTCCACGCCGTATCGCCGTCGTGGACCGCCGCAAGGGTGTCCTGAAGCTGTCCCAGGGCGAGTTCGTCGCGATCTCCCGGCTGGAATCGATCTTCGCCGCCTGCCCGTTGGTGCGGCAGATCTTCCTCTACGGCAACAGCGAGCGCTCCTACCTGCTCGCTGTCGTCGTGCCCACCCCGGGGGCCCTGCGGCGGTACGGGGACGACCGGGAACGCCTCGGACAACTGCTGAGCGAATCGCTCCAGCGGATCGCGAAGGACACGGGCCTGAATTCGTACGAGATCCCCAGGGGTCTGCTGCTCGAAGCCGAGCCGTTCAGCCAGGCCAACGGCCTCCTGTCGGACCAGCGAAAGCTGTTGTGGCCCCAGCTCGTGGAGCGTTACGGCGAACGACTGGAGCATCTGTACGCCGAGATATCCGCCCACGAGACCCAGGAGTTGCTCGACCTGCGCCGCACGGGCGGCGACCGGCCGGTGCTGGAAACGGTCCAACTGGCCGCGCGGGCGCTGCTGATGGGTTCGCCGACAGAGGTGAGTCCCGCCGCGCGCTTCCGGGACCTCGGCGGTGACTCGCTGTCCGCGGTGTCACTGTCGAACCTGCTGTACGACACCTTCAGTGTCCGGGTGCCGGTCGACGTCATCATCAGCCCCGCGCACGACCTGCGACAGCTGGCCGCCTACGTCGAGTCCAAGCGCACGGCCACCGGGACACGGCCCACCTTCGCGTCGGTGCACGGCGAGGACGCCACCGAGGCGCACGCCAAGGACCTCATCCTGGGCCGGTTCATCGATGCGGCAACTCTCGACGGCACCCGCCACCTTCCGCGCCCTGCCGGGGAGCCGCGCCGCGTTCTGCTGACCGGCGCGAGCGGATACCTGGGGCGCTTCCTCGCCCTTGAGTGGCTCCATCGGCTGGCCCCGGCCGGCGGCAAGTTGACCGTCGTGGTCCGAGGCAAGGACCCGGACGCCGCCGGACAGCGACTGGCCGACGCCTTCGGCAGCGACGACTCCGAACTGACGAGTACCTTCGAGGAGTTGGCCGCAGAGCACCTCGAAGTGCTGGCAGGAGACATCGCCGAGCCGAGGCTCGGCCTGGACGAGGCGACATGGGAACGGCTGGCCGGTGAGGTGGACCTGATCGTCCACGCGGGCGCCCTGGTGAACCACGTGCTGCCTTACCGCCACCTGTTCGACGCCAACGTCCTCGGAACCGCGGAGCTCATCCGGCTGTCCCTGACCAAACGGCTCAAGGCGTTCACGTACATCTCCAGCGTGGCCGTGTCCAGGTCCCGGAGGGGACAGCCACTCGACGAGGACACCGACGTGCGCGCCGCGCTGCCGGTCCAGCCCGTCGACGACGGGTACGCCGGCGGGTACACGACGAGCAAGTGGGCGGGGGAGGTGCTGCTGCGGGAGGCGCACGACCTGTGTGACCTGCCGGTGACGGTGTTCCGCTCCAACATGATCCTCGCGCACAGCCGGTACATCGGGCAGCTGAACGTGCATGACATGTTCAGCCGACTGCTGTTCAGTCTCCTCGCGACGGGCCTGGCCCCGGACTCCTTCTACCGGACCGACAGTGGTAAGGGGCCGCGGGCCCACTACGACGGCCTGCCCGTCGACTTCACCGCGGCATCGGTCGTCGCGCTGGGACGGAGCACCTCCAGGTACCGGACCTTCAGCCTGGTGAACCCGCACGACGACGGCATCTCACTCGACACGTTCGTGGAGTGGCTCATCGAGGACGGCCATGGTATCGAGCGGATCGCGGGCTACGGTGACTGGCTCGTCCGCGTCGAAGCCGCCCTGCGCAACCTGCCGGAGGCGCAGCGTCAGTACTCCATCCTTCCTTTGCTGCAAGGCTTCCAGGAACCGGAAGCCGCTGTGCCCGGTTCGGACGTTCCGTCGGCCCGCTTCCGGGAGGCCGTCCATGAGGCCGGCCTGGGACCGGACCGGGACGTGCCGTGCCTGTCCCCGACCCTCATCCGCAAGTACGTGACGGACCTGCGGCGCTTGATGACCACCTGAGGCGGTGGCATCAGGACCGAATGAGTTCAGCGGCCCGTTCGGCGACAGCCAGGACAGTGGCGTTGGTATTCGCTGCGGGGAGCGACGGCATCACCGACGCGTCCACCACCCTGATTCCCTGCACACCGTGCACCTTCAGGTCCGAGTCGACCACAGCCTGCGATCCCGTTCCCATCGCACACGTGCCGGCCAGGTGGAAGTAACTGCCCGTCGCGAGTTTGACATAACTCCGCATATCGCTCACGGTTTCAAGCGGGTGGCCGAAGGCTTCCTCGCCCTGGCGCAATGAGGCCAGGGAATCGGCGCGGCCAAGAGCCAGAGCGGCGCGGAGGCCGACGACCATGCGGTCCAGATCACGAGATTCGCTGTAGAGCCCCAGGTCGATGAGCGGAGCGGTGGCCGGGTCCGGGCCGGCCAGCCGCACCGAACCCCGGCTCTCGGGTCGCATGAACGAGAAAGCGATGCAGTAGCCGTTCGCACCGGAGAAGGTCCAGGATTCACTGCCCCAGGGTTCGAGCTTCGCGGCGGCGTCCCGGACCGGCAGAAGCATCGGCACAGCGATGAGCTGGAGATCAGGCTCAGCGGTCGCTGAAGTGCGGGTGAGAATGTGCGGCGTGTACGGACTGGCCGCCGGGACAGGGGCCGACGTGGCGAACCCGACATGCGCGTAGGTGTGGTCCTGGAGATTACCTCCGACGCCCGGCAGATCGTGAACGACCTCGACCCCTGCTTCGCGGAGATGAGCGGCCGGACCGATCCCGGACAGTTGGAGGATGTGAGGTGTCCCGACCGCCCCGGCGCACAGAATGACTTCGCGGTCGGCTCCCGCCCGGACACTTTGGCCGTCGACAACGTACTCGACACCGACGCAACGGCGGTCTTCCATCAGCAGCCGATGGACCGTGGCGTCCGTTGTCACGGTCAGGTTGGGGCGTTGCTGGACAGGCCGCACGTACGCATCCGCCGCACTCTGGCGTTTCCCCCGCACCAGGTTGATCTCTGTCGGTGCCACTCCCTCCGATTCAGCACCGTTCCCGTCAACGAGACTCTTGTACCCGGCCTCTTCCGCCGCGGTCAGGACTGCGCCGTAAAAGGCGTCGCGGGAAAGCGGGGTCGGAGGCTCAATCACCATGGGGCCATCAGTTCCGCGCCACTGGGTATCCATTCCCGTGGTCTGCTCGCTCCGGCGAAAGGAGGCCAGCAAATCCTCGAAACCCCACCCTTGAGCCCCGGATTTCCCCCAGGCATCATAACTTGAGCGGTGGCCACGTATATGGTACGAGCCGTTGATGGAGCTGGAACCGCCCAGCGTCCGTCCGAGTGGAATGGGCACCGTCACATCATCCAGATTTTCCTGCGGCACGCTGGTAAAGGCCCAGTCGAAACGGCTTCCCCATAGATCGGCAACGCCCTTTTCGTCGCCTGGCCGGTCACTTGACCCTGCCTCCAAGAGCAGGACGCTCACAGTGGGATCCTCGCTCAGTCTGGCCGCCATAACGGACCCAGCCGTGCCCGCTCCGACCACAATGTAGCGGTATTTCTCCACAGCAAACCTCCATGCTCAGTGACACCAAGTGCCCTTTACCATCACCAGAAGCGCGCTGTGTGGACTATATAACTCGCCCCCTGTACTCCAGTCTGGCTTTGCTCAGGTCGTTTTCGCCGGAGGCCCGTGGTACCGGGATGAAGCCCGCGCCGAGGAGCGGTGCGCATGGGCGGCGTCGCTGTCGGACTCTCCACGGTTCCTGCTCATGGCTGCGCGCGCGGCTGCTCCGTCTCGCGCAGCGTGAACGCCGCCTCCGTCGTACGGCACAGCGCCTGCACCGCATGACGCAGCGAGCGCCAGGAAGCCAGGCAGAGGAGCATGCCGAAGGGGGCCGCGGGCCACCACCAGGCGCCGAGCACCGTGAACGCCGCGCTCCAGGCGAGGGCCTCGCAGGCCGCGTCATAGGCGTCGCGGGCCTCGGTCAGCGCGGCGCGGGGCTGGTCGGCCGCACCGAGCAGGAGAGTGGTCCAGCCGCCGACGACATCGCCGCCGGACTCCCGTCCGACGTTCTCCTCGGTGAGGCGGAGGCGGTCGCCGGACCAGGTCGGTGACCGCGGCCGCCCGCCCGTTCTGGCCCGGGCGGCGCGCGCGTCGAGCCGGTCGGCGCGCAGCGCGTGGCCGTCGGCGCGGGCCCGCACGGACCGCCTGGCCAGCACATCCGGTTCGACCCAGCGCCGTACCCGCCACTTGGTCACTCGTCGGCCGATCGGCATCAGCCACCACGGCCAGGCCCCGGACGCGAGAGAGCCGATCGCGGCCGCCGCGTAGGGGACCACGAACGCGGTCCCCACCACCGGCACCGCGACGAGCACGAGCGAGGCGATGGCGTCCGCGGAGAAGCCGCCGCCCGTCCGCAGCGCATCGGCGATCCGCTCCCGCGCGAGGGCGATGTCGTTCCAGTGGGCATGCCCCAACTCTCCGCCGCCGACGACCGCGACGACGACGAACAGCGCGGCGGGCAGCAGCCGCCGCAGGAACCAGCCGTCGGGTATGCGCTTTTGCAACTCGATGAGCAGCCCCACCGCGTTCAGCCGTCCACCAGGCGCATCGGCCCTCCGGCCAACTCACAGACCGGTGTGACGGCCGCCGCCCGGTCGCGCAATTCGACCCGGGCGCAGCGGCTCGTGGGGCAGACCCAGCCCACCGACCGCGGGGTTGGGGCACCGGGCCAGTCGCCGACGCTCATGGTGGCGGGAAGTCCGAGCCCGTTCGGGACGCCGGCCGACTCGACCGCGTCGTGGAGCGCGCGTACGGCGTCGCGCCACTCGGCACCGGCCGGATCGGCGTCGCGCACGACCGGGAAGGCCGACTCCCAGACAGCGGAGGAGACGAGCGTGCGCAGCTCCTCGACGTTGCGGCACAGGTATTCCACGGCGTTCTGGTACACACCGCGCGCCTTCGCCCCGTCTCCCATCTCCGCCTCCCGTGAAGTCCCGATAACTACCTCTACCTGACAACCGATCAGACTAATGTAGGAGGCGATGTCCGAGCTTCGGGAACGTGTGGTAGAACGCCTGACCACGGCGCACAGCACCGGCGACGCCACGCCTCTGCGTGCCCAGGAGGCGGTGGCCGACGCGCTGGCTTTGCTGGGTGAGGCGGCGCCGTCGCCCGAGGGTCCGGTCGATCTCGGAGCGGTGGCAGCCGTGTTCTGGACGTTCTGGGGCCGTCACCAGGGTCCCGAGGACCCGGAGGCCGCACAGAACATCGGGGTCGGGGTCGCGGCCTTTGGCTTCCTCTGCCCGCGCCTCACCGAGGAGGCCGGACTCCCTGAATCCCTGAAGGAGAACTTCGACCCCACCGACCCCTCCCACGAGGCACGGTTCGCGCACCTGGTGGGCTCGGTGCATGCCGACGTCGCGGTGAACGGAACACCTCACGAGCGGGCGGCGGCGCTCGACCGCGCGCTCGCCTGGTCGGACGCCGCTGTCGAATTCGTACGCGCCGACGACCACGTGGGTTTCGTCGAACTGGCCATCTACGCACACGATGTGTGGATGACCCGATTTCAGACGGAGGCCGACCCGGACGGGCTGGTCGCAGCCGCCCGCTACGGACGGGAGGTGTGCACGCGGCTGACCGTCGAACCAGGCCTGTTCGACCCCGACGGGGCGCGGGCCGCGGCCGCGGCCTGTCTGCGCACGGTCGTGGACTGCGCCCGGCTGCTCGGCACCCCCCGGCTCTCGCAGGTCGAACGACTGGTCGCGGTCGTACCGGATGACGCCCTCACCCCGGAGACCGCGGATGGGCTGCGGTTCCTGCGGAGGCTGGACGCCCAGCCCGTCACCTGGCCCGGTGAACGCGATCTGCGCGTCGGTGTGGCGATCGCCGACGCGGGCGTCGCCGAGCAGGACGCGGGCCGTGTCGCGTGCGGCGTACGCCGGCTGCGGGCGGCCCTCGACGACACCCCGGCCGGCCACCCCGAACGTGCCGCGGTCACCGTCGCCCTCGGCCGGGCGCTCGCCGCGCTCGCGCGGGCGTGCGACGACGCCGACGCGGCCCTGGAGGCAACCGAACTGCTCGCCTCGGTCGGGGCCTTGAGCGACGAGCACAGCGAGATGCTCGCCGCGTACCGGGAGTTCGAGTCGTTGAGCGAGAGCGACGATCCGGACGCCACGGAGCGGGCCGCGTCGCTGCTCGACCGCTTCGTCGCGTGGCAAAGGGAGCGTGCCGCCCGCGAGGGCGGACAGATCGACCTTGACCTCGAAGTCCTCTCGCTGGCCGCCGGATTCGAGCCCGACGACAGCGCCGACGAACGCATCGATCGCTACCGCTCCGGCCTCACCGCCCTCCCGGCCGATCACCCGAACCGGCATGCTCACGTCGCGGTCCTGGCAGCCCTCACCGGGCTGCGAGCCGAAGCCCTGCGCTCCAGTGCGCACGCCCGCGCCGGAGAGCTGGACGTCGAGTCCCGCGAGTTGACGCAGGAGACGCTCAACGAAGCTCCGGCCGGCTTCCCGGCTACGGACCTACTGCGCCGCGGACTCTTCGAGGCCGCGTTGCCCGTCGCCACCCTCGCCATCACGGCGGACATCACGCGGGACAAAGACATGCCCGACGAACTCCGCCGGACACTCGCCCAGTTGTCCCGGTTGGCCGATGTCCGCCTCGACAGCCCCGAGCACCACGACTCCGACATCGCGATCCTCCGGGAACTCCTCGACGCCACGGACGAGGACGATCCCCAGCTGCGTCGGCACCTGGCGGGGGCCCTCGGCGCAGCCCTGTCCGCCGGCGCCGCGGAACGGCCCGATCCCGCCGTCCTCGAAGAGGTCGTACAACTGCTGCGCTACGCCGGTGCCGACTCCGGCGACGGGCCCGGTGGTGAGTACGATCGGATGCTTGCCGACGCTCTCACCGTGCTGTCGGCGGGCTCCTTCGACGTGGAAGGCGCGCGTGAGGCGGCGGCCCTGCTCGCCTCGGCGCGCGGACCCGCCTCGCTGACTGCGGAGGAGGTGACCCTTCAGGACGGCGCGGGGGTGACCCGGACCGACCGGGAGGTGCTGGCAGCACGCACGGAGTTCCACAACGCCCTGCATATCTACCTGTTCGGCCATGAGCCCGCGCAGTTGGAGCGGGCCCGGCGCATCGCCCACCGGCTGCGGGAGATCACCCGTGCCGGGGCGATCGACGCGGCGGACCCGCCCTGGTACGACCTGATGGGCGACGCCTACGCCGACTTGGTGGAAACCGTGGGGCCGGGGGGCGGCCCGCGGCCCGACCTCGACGACACGGTCGTCGAACAGTGCCGTAGGACGTTCGAGGCATGCCCCGCCGGACATCCGATGCGGCCCATGGTGACGATGACGCTCGCCGGGGTCTTGATGCAGCGCGCCGCCACCCTGCGCACCAGCGAACCGGAGCGATCGCGGGCGCTGCTCGCCGAGGCGCGGTGTCTGGAGGGCGTCCTGAGTGAGGCGATGCCGGACGGGTCGCCGATCGACATGGCTGGTGTGATCAGCCCGTTCATCGACCTCATCGGCCGGGGCCGCCTCCCGGAAATGTCCACCACGGACGCCCCCGGTCCCGCACCCCGCCCGGCGGTCTCCGGGACGGACCACGCCCCCGAACCGGCACCAACGGGCAGCGGCCCGTTCGGACTGCTCTCAGTTGTCCGCGACTCCCTCCTCTCCCGTCTCGACGGCCATGCACCCCCCGAGGGATGGAACAACTCCGCTTTTCCCGTCTGGATGCGTGCCCACGGCGAGATCGGGGCGGCGGCCGGCGCGCTCGGTCGCAGGGAGCCGCGAATCGACCTGGCACTGGCGCATCTTGACTCGGCCGTCGAGGCGATGGCGGGGATCACCGATCGGGGCAGCGACCAGACGTCCGCCGAGCACGGTCTGTCGACCTTCGAGGGCGACATCAGGTCGATCGTCGAACTGATCCTGTCCACACTCGAACTGCGCGAGTCCGCCGAACAGGTCGCCGAGCGGGCGCGGATCCTGGAACAGGGCGTGCGGGCGCTGGAGGCGGGACAGATGCCCGACCTCGATGGCCTCCCCGCTCTGGACCACACGGTCCGGGGCCCCGACGTGGCCCGTACCGCCGAACTGCTGGAACGCGGCCGAGGGCTGCTGCTGGCGCGCCGCATCGAGGCGCGCGCCGACATCGGCGATCTGCAGGCCGCGCATCCCGAACTGGCCGAAGAGTTCGAGCGGTTGACCGACCGGATCGACACACGGCCCGAGTCGGCCGCCGCCGGGGCCGCCGAGTGGGCCCGGCTCGCAGGCCTGCGTGCGTCCAACGAACTGGACGATGTCGTTCGGCGCATCCGTACTCGGCCGGGCTTTGAGGACTTCCTGCGGCCGCTGTCCGCGGCGGAGTCCATGGAGCTCGCGGCCGAAGGCCCTGTCATCGTCCTCAACCACGGCAAGCGCTACTGCCACGCCCTCGTCGTCACCCAGCGGTCGGTCACCGCCCTGCGCCTCGACCCCGAGGCCGACGAGATCACCGACGCGGCGCGCCGGCTGCGCGATGCCGTCGACGCCATCAACGCGCAGGGCACGTCCCGCCCTTCCCCGCTTCAACTCGTGGCAGCGGGCAAGGAAGTCCGCGAGATACTGGCGTGGGCCTGGCACAGGATCGTGCGCCCGGTCCTGGACTCCGTCGGGGCGGTGGAACCCGTCCCGCGCCACGGCGCGTGGCCGTGTATCTGGTGGGTGCCGACGGGCCCGTTCAGCGCCTTGCCGTTGCACGCGGCCGAGTGCACGGCGCCCGACTGCGTCGAGGACGGCTGTGGTGCCGCCCTCGACGCCGTGGTCTCGTCGTACGCTCCCGGCCTGCAGACTCTTGCCTACGCGCGAGCACGCGCCCGGCAGCGCGACACGGCCGACCACGGCGGCGCCTTGCTGGTCGCCGCGCCCGAGGACGATCTCCCCGGCGTGGCGGCGGCAGCGGCCCATGCGGCCGAACTTCTCGGCGCCCAGGCGCCGTTGATCGGCCCGGCCGCCACCCGCGAGGCTGTGCTCGCCGCGCTGCACGACGCCTCGTGGGCCCATTTCGGCTGCCACGCGGCGACAGACCCGGCGGAGCCCTCCGGCGCCCTGCTGCACCTGCCCAGCGGCGAGCCGGTCTCGGTCCTGGAGATCTGCCGGGTCCGCCCGCGTTCGGCACGGCTCGCCTTCCTCGCCGCCTGCGGCACCGCACGCACCGCCGAACGTCTCGTGGACGAGGCCATTCACATCACGAGTTCGTTCCTGCTGGCGGGCTTCCCGACGGCGGTCGGCACGCTGTGGAAGATCGACAGCACGTACGCGGACCATATGACGCGGGACTTCTACCGCCGTACGACTGCCCCCGACAGCCCCGGCGCCGCGCGCGCCCTGCACGACACCGTCCGTCAGTTACGACGCGGCATCCCGGAGAGGCCACACATCTGGGCGGCTTACGTGCACGCGGGGGCGTAGGCACCCCTGGCAGGAACAGGATCGGGGCGGGGGAGTACCGTCGAAGAGGGTCGAGTTGGCCTGGATCGCCCTGTCCCACACACGATCTCTGGCCGAGTCATCCTCGGGTGACAGCGGTGCCGCTTCGGTCTCCGCCAGATGAAGCCGTTGAACATCTGTGAGCTGCTCCGGGATGTCCGTGAGCGGCTCGTGTGGGACGACGGGATCGGCGGCCGCACGGAGTGGGCAAGTCGCGGAGACCCGTGGCGGGCCCGCGAGTACCCGAAGCGGTGCTATGTGTCGTCGCTCCGCACGGAGGTGGTGGTGGCCATGTTCCGGTTGACGTTTCGCGTCAGACCGGCGGCCTTGCGCAGCGCCTTGTCGTAGCCGGGCTGTTGGGAGACGCTCGCCGACGCGAAGAAGCTGTGGGCCTCCCTGGTGCAGTCCGCTGACGACGCGGAGTGTACATGGGCAGTTTCAACGATGACGGGTCTCGCGGCCGGGTTATGTGGGCTGACCGAGGTCGGCGGCGAGTACGCGCTCGGAGATCCGGGCGGACTGAACGCCAGCGCCTTGCCGCCGCACTGCCACCCCGTGCCCAGGGCCGCACCTGCCCCGAGGTCGACCGCGCCGCCGGCCACCGGGATCAGGTCGCGTTCGCTCGGCGCCGTGTGGTGGGTGACCCGCCACTCCGCCGTGTTCCCCGAAGGCGCCGCCAACCGGAGGGCGAATGCTGTTGGTGGTGGAACACGGTCAGTCGCTCTTCCCGTAGTGCATGAACCAGTGGGTGTCGAAAGCGCCGGCCATCGTGAACGGGTGGTGCGGGTCGGTGAGGACGCGGCAGACGAACTCCGCGGCCTGGCAGTCGAAGGGGAGGACCTCGCCGTCGAAGGACCGGACCACGACGGGCCAACGGTCGGGGTCGTCGCCGTCGGCCCTCCAGCAGTAATGGTTCTCGTGCTCGGTGCTCGCCCAGATGAGCAGGCCGTGCTCCCTGAGACGCGTCCATGGCTCCTGGTTCAGGTCCAGGAATCCGTCGAAGGCACCCTCGCCGAAGGTCTCGACCATGCGCTTGTAGTCGCTCGGCAGCGCGGTGCCCAGGCGCGACTCCACCTCAGCCCAGTCCACGTCCGGCCGCTGGGCGGGCTGTGTCCAGCCGGTGATCCGTCTGAGCCGCTCCATCCAGTCGATGTCCCCGTCCTCGTGCGGGGCGACCGCCAAGGGTTCTGGCACCTCCCTGTGAGCGACCACCAACACCGGCCGCTCGACCCCCTCGATGTCCCGCGCCGTACCCGTACCGACCCACTGGTCCCCGTATGCCCACGCCCTCATCTTCATGGCACGGTCCTCGAAAGGGACGAGGAGAGCCGCGCCCCTGGACTCGTCTACCGTCGGATCGGTGTAGCCGTCGAGGACGAGGGTGCGCGGGGCGCCGTACCGGTCGGTGAGCAGTCCGGTCAGGTACTGCCGGTCCAGGTGGCTGGGCAAGTACATGTAGCTGTTTCCCGGGCCGAGTTGGGCCAGCAAGTCGGTGACGGTCGCTTGTGTGAACTCCATGGCGGACAGTGAAGCGCACCGCACTGACAATGGACCTGCTCGCAGACGTACCTGACGTCTATCCGGAAGGTGTTGGACCGTACGTCGTTCAACCTGGGGCGGTGTTCCCCGGCCTTCGGCCTCATCGTTGCCGCTCCGCTACTACAAACGACTCACCACACAGGACACGATCACCGGCGATTCGGCGTGATCGGCTCACGGATCCAGCATCCTGCTCGTACCATGTGATCCGTTACGCGGCAGCAAAATAGGGGGAGTCATGTCGCAGCTCGTGCGCTTGCGGATGCCGGACGATCAGGTCATCTGGGCGACGGTTGACGAAGGTGACGGGCCGAGCGACGCTGGTTTGGGTGAGCGCATCACGGAAAGACTGGACGGGTTTCAGGAGTCTCTCCAGATCGTCGCCTCCAACGTACGCAACGCCGTCGCGGCGGCTCGCCCTGACGAGGTCAGTGTCGAGTTCGGTCTTGAGCTGGCTGCCGGCAACGACGGGATCGTCGCCGCTCTGGTGGGCGGCAGCGGCAAAGCGGCGTTCAAGGTGACCTTGAGCTGGGGCGCACAAGGGGCGCCCGCCGTGCCTGCCGCACCGGTTGTGCCGCCGCGGCCGGAACGGGACCCGAGCTCACCCCCGGCGCCACGGGTTCAGGACTGAGGCAAGCCGCTATGGGCAGGCCCTCGCCACTGTCACTCCTCCAGGACCATCTGGGGACCTGCCGCGTCCGCGTGCACGGAGTGACGCAGGGGGCGGGTTTCTTCGTCGCCCCCGGCTACGTAGTGACCTGCGCCCACGTGGCCGGTGCACGGCCCGGGACCCGGTTACCCGTCTTCTGGAGCGACACGGAATACGAGGGAACCGTGCTGACCGCGTCGGCCCCGGCAAGGGGGCGGGAGCTGTGGCCGTATCCGGACCTGGCGGTATTACGACTTCCCGACGCACCGTCGAAGCACCCGTGTGTCTGGCTGGACACCATGCTTCCCTCGGTCGGCACACGCCTGACCGCATACGGCTTCTCGGACATCTTCGAGCCCGGTAGGGCATCCGAGCGTGCCGCCGCGCTCACCCGCGGAGGTAACACCGGGCCGCGGGCCGGTTCGATGCTGGAGCTCGTGGACGGCGAGGTGAACAAAGGGCTGTCCGGTGGCCCCGTGTTGAGCCACGAGTCCGGTGGCGTCTGCGCGATCGTCAAGGCCACCCGGCTGCAGAACACCTCGATGGGCGGGGTGGCCACCCCTGTGAGCGCGTTGCGGCTGCTGGACGCGGAGGTATACCGCACCCTCATTCGGGCACACGATGCCTTTCATGGGCAGCACGACCAGTGGGTGCGACTGTCCGACCGTGTCAGTGCGTACGACGTAAGCGGGCCGAGTGAGGGCCCCGACGTGGTGCTCAACCCTATGGAGGTACGGCAGCTGCTGGCGAGTTTCTCTCGGTTGCCGGTCGAGCCGATGGACGAGGTCCCGCGGCCGGCCCACCGGGCAGGCGCCGAAGCCGAATCCGTTGCGCGCCCGTCCGGTACGCGGAGTCATGTCGCCGCATTTCTTGCCGCGGCTGTCGAAGGCACCTTCCCGCCCGCGGAATATCCGCTACTGGACCATCGCGACGTCTTCACCCAGTTGGCCGCCCTGATGTTGCCTGAGGCCGGCGAACTTCCCTACGAGCTCGCCTTCGCCACCGATCTCGCCCGTAAAGCCGCGACCGCGGGGCCGGCCTACCAGGGCGCTGTGCAGCAACTGCGCGACCGGGTGTTGATCACGGCGGGCCGACTGGGGCTCGGTGACGAGATCCAGCGGCGTCTGGCTGACGGGCCCGCGTCGGAAGTCCGCCCGTCGATCATCGGCAGAATCCGCCATTCCACGCATGACCGGCGGCTTTACCACGTCATGGTGTGGCGATACCGATCGGCGGAGGATGTTGTTCCGGCGGTCCCGGAATCGACCGCGTTGCCCCTGAGCCAGGCGATCGAGCATCTGATCGGTCTGCTGCCTGAACAGATCGAGATCATGGGCGAGGTCGTCGGGCCAGGTCTTATCGAGCTGATTCTCCCAAGAGAGGCACTCGATGAAGACTTCGCCAGTCGGTTGCTCTGGCCGCGATTCTCCTGGTTCTCACTGGGCCGCAAACAGCATGTGGTCGTTCGACCGCTTGAGCGGCACGAGACGCCGTCGCTGCACGCGGCATGGGCCGAGCGCTGGCAGCAACTGGATGGCAGGGCGGTTGGCGAGATGGTGGTCTGTGTGTGCGGTCGGGGTGATCAGCATCAGGTGGCGTTGGACGCCTCGTTCGACAGCGACCCGGGATTGGCCGCGCTCGCGCTCGCCGGTTCGCCCCAGTCGCCACCCGTTTCGGGGGCCTACGAAGTGGCCGTTGCCTCCGGTGTGCCGATGATGATGTGGAAGCGCAGCAGCCCAGCCTGCGAGCGCGGTGACAGCGGCCGGTGTGGGGTGCCGGGCCGTCAGGCTTGCCCCGGCAACGAGTTCTTCGCCGAGTTGTGCGCCGTCCTGGCCGATACGAAGCGCGACGAACTGCCCGAAACAATACGCCGGTTGCGCAGCGATGCTCAGGTGCCCCCAACCCAGGAGGGCCATCTCGGCCACCACATCGTTCTGTTGTGGGACGATCCCCGACGCCAGATCCCCCGGGGGCCTTTGGCCCCGGCCAAGGAAGGACGCCCCAGATGAGCGAGTGGCGGATCTACCAGGGCGTGCGCGAGCCGCACGACGGCATTGACCACCTGCCCGACCCACCACCATGGCGGGATTTCGAGCATGCTGGGGAGGTCACGCCGTTCGACCGGAACGCCAAGGCCCACGGGGGCCGACGGCTCCCGAACGCGGACTCGTACAAGGCCGAGGAACGCACCATCGAAGCGGTCAACACGGCACTGTATCTGCGGCGACCTCTGCTGGTGACGGGCGACCCCGGTGTCGGGAAGTCCACGCTGGCGTACGCGGTCGCACGCGAATTGAAGCTGGGCACGGTGCTGCGCTGGCCCATCAACAGCAAGACCGGACTGCGTGATGGGCTGTACCAGTACGACTCCCTGGCGCGCCTGGAAGAGGCCGGGGTTGCCCGCGCCGTCGGCGAAGTCGCGGCTGACGCCGCGGAGGTGAGCCGACGGGGCGACGCGAGGGGTGGCGGTGGTACGGTCCCCGCCGCGGAGGCGGCCCGCGGTACGGACCTTGGCCGCTATGTGCGGCTCGGGCCGCTGGGCACTGCCCTGGCACCGTACGCGCTGCCACGTGTCCTCCTCATCGACGAGATCGACAAGAGCGACATCGACCTGCCCAACGATCTCCTCGACGTCTTCGAGGAAGGTATGTTCGAGGTTCCGGAGCTCGCCAGGGTGGCCGGCAAGCAGCCCAAGGTCCGGGTCCGCCCAGCCGACGACGGCGAACCGGTCACGGTCGTGCGCGGCACAGTGCGCTGCCGCACCTTCCCCTTCGTCATTCTGACCAGTAACGGCGAGCGTGAGTTTCCGCCCGCCTTCCTGCGCCGCTGTGTCCGGCTTCATCTCCCCGCCGTCGACGACGACGAGCGCCTGCGGACCATTGTGCGGGCGCATCTCCCCACAGCCGCCGAGGACGCCGACGAAGTCATCAGCAGGTTCCTCAGCCATGCCGCGTCGGGCGAACTGGCCACCGATCAACTCCTCAACGCCGTCTATCTGGTGAGCCGTACGACACGTGAGGGGGCGCCAAGTCTCGACCGGCTGGCCGAGCTCGCGTTCCAGCACCTCAACGTGACGGTACCGGCGGAGTCGTGATCGAGCGACTTGGCTCGCTGCTCGCCGGCGTGTATCCGGCGGAGGATCCGCCCACCCCACGCGAAGTCGCCGAACTCATCTGGTTGGCCCGGCACTTGCCCGACGACACTGGGCAGGCCAGGACGGCCATCGTGCGGCCGGGGGACCAATCAACGCCGTCCGTCGAAGGGAACAGTCCCCGATCGGGGCCCTCTGAGATCGGTGACAGCGAACGATCCGGGCCCGAGGCCACGCGGTTGTACTTGCCCGAGCACGACCTCCCGGATGACGGCGTGAAGGGCGAACCGGCGTCGCCGGTTCGTGTCGCTGGATCGGCGACGCTGCCGCGCCGCCGCGAACTGGCGCGCGCTCTGCGCCCGCTCAAACGACGTGTTCCGTCCACGGTTCGCCTGGTCGTTGACGAGGAGGCCACCGTCAGCCGGATCGCTGACCACCACCACTGGATCCCGATTCTCACGCCGGCCGCGGACCGATGGCTCGACGTCCTGATCGTCCTGGACCTCTACAGCGAGAGCGCCACCTTCTGGGAGCCACTCGCCCGCGAACTGCGCGGGCTTTTTCAACAGCTCGGCGCGTTCCGTGACGTACGCCTGCGTCATCTGCTGCCCCGGAGCGATGGCTCTCCCGGGCTCGGGGCGGGTGCCCCAACCGCGTCCCAGCTGCTGCGCTCGACGGGCTCCGCCGTGGATCCGACCGGCCGTACGGTCACCCTCGTCCTCACGGATGGCGTGGCGCCGGCTTGGCGTACCGGCGTACTGCTGGGAGCGCTGCGGAAGTGGGCGGCCACTGGCCCAACAGCAATCCTCCAGGCGCTCCCCGAGCATGTATGGGACCGGACCGCCCTGGCGCCTGAGCCAGGACGCTTTCGCACCACCGAGGCGGGCGGGCCCAATTCCAGTCTGCTGTACACCGGTTACGGGCTGCGGCCACGAGCTCTGGACCACGGCGGCATCTCCGTACCCGTGCTGGGGATCGCCCCGGAGTGGTGGGGGCCGTGGGCGCACGCGATCGCGGAACCGGCCGCGTTCGACGGAGCCGCGCTGCTGCTACCCGCGTCGCCGGCATCCTCGCTCTCCGCCTCCGAGGCGTTGGAGGGGTCCGAAGTGCCTGAGCGGAGCGTTACGTTCGAGGAGTTCCGGGCTCAAGCGCAGCCACATGTCTTCCGCCTCGCCGCGTATCTCGCCGCTGCTCCGCTCAATCTCGCGGTGATGCGGACGGTGCAGTCCGCGATGCTGCCGGACAGCCCGCTGTCCGATCTGGCGGAGATCGTCTACAGCGGAATTCTGCGAAGGGCGCACGGCGGTGACCGAAGCGACGATGCGCTGAGCCACGCCTATGAGTTCGTCCCGAACGTACGGAAACGCCTGCTGAGCACCATCCGGCGGGATGAGGCCGACGAGGTGATCGCCGCGGTCTCCGCGTACCTGGACAGCCACGCTCCCGCGACCAACGCTCGTTTCACGGCCGCTGTGCCGGACCCCGACGGAACGCTCACCCTCCCGATCGGTGGGCGTCACTGGGCGGAAGTGCACAACCTGGTTCGCCGACGGCAAGGCAGGCGCGTGGTATCGGCGACACCGCGCGAGCAGACAGCCGTGGACGCGGCACCGAAGCCTACGGCGGAGCCCACCGGGCAGATCGCCGTGCGGCCTGCCACGGGCCGGGCAGGGCGCCGCTTCATCATCACCGTCGGCGTCTCGCGCTACGAGCATCCGTCGTTGAGTGATCTTCCGGGTGTGCGACGCGACGTCGGGCGTGTGCGCGAACTGTTCGCGGCACTGGGCTATGAATATGTGCTGCCCGAACTGGCCGACGATCCTCAAGCTGCCGAGGTGATGCGCGGCCTGTATGGATGGGCCGCCGGCGCCGAACTCGGGCCATCCGACGTGGTAGTCGTGTACTTCGCGGGCAACGCCACGAGAGTGGCCGGACGGACGTGTTTGCTGGCCGCTGACAGCGTGCCCGGCATCCCGGACACCACCGTGCCCTTGGCAGGAGTGCTTGAGGGCCTGCGGCGCAGCCGAATTGGGCACCTGCTGCTGCTACTCGACACCTGTCTGCGCGAACCAGATGCCGGCGATGAGGCCCTTTCTGAGCTCCTCGGCGACCCGGCGGCCGGAGCAGAACTGTCGGTGCTCGCCATGACCGTCAGTTACGAAACGACCGCGGGAAGCCGGTTCACAGAGGCGCTCGCTCACGTACTGGACAACCCCGCGACTCACAGCAGTGGGCGCTATATCGAGCTGCGCGAGGTGCGGAACGGGATGTCCGAGTTCCTCGCCTCACGGTACGGCGGAGCCGAGGAGCAGGTCTTACTTGCCACGACCGCCACGGGAGAGCAGCCGTATTTCCCGAACCCCGGCTTTGCGCCAGGGGCCGAGCGATATGACGTGTTCGTCTCCTACGCGCACGAGGACGGGGAATGGCCCGTCGCGCTTGCGGGGGATCTTCAACGGCTCGGGCTGAAGGTGTGGTTCGACCGGTGGGAACTCGCTGCCGGGCAGAGCGTGGCCGGACGGTTGCGGGACGGGTTGGCGAAGGCCGACGCGCTGGTGACCGTGGTGAGTCCGCGATGGATCGCTTCCGACTGGTGCAACGAGGAGTTCGCGGCGGTCATGACGGCCTCAACAGCCAACAGCCAGCGGGTGATCCCGGTTCTCTGGGGAGACGTGGCGACGGTTCCGCCCTTCATCGCGAACCAGCTGTTCGTGGACTTTCGTACGGCGACGACGCCGGCTCAGCACGAGGCTCAGGTACAGCAACTGCTCGGCGCTGTGCGGGGGGCGGCGGATTCCATGCGTCCGGCCCTGGATTCCATGCGTCCGGCGGCGTCGCGGGCCACGTCTTCCTGGCTGCGCGAGCCTGCGCACGACGGCGGGATCCATTTGGGGCAGCGCGACAGGTTCACATTGTTCGGCCATCAGACCGACTTCCACGTCTTCGAAGGTGACGGGACCCGTCCCATCAGGGAAGACAACGTCCGCATCGTCTATACACCTGAGGGCGTCGAGTTTCCAGAGGAGATTGCGGGCTGGCGGCGGGCCATCGAGGACACGGAGTGGCGCAAAGAGAAAGCGGGCCGGCAGTACCGCTGGAACACGCGCCGCTTCGCCGTCGACCAACTGGTCGTCTCCCGCACCCAAACCCACGAGTCACCGATCGTCACGCTCAGGCTATGTCACGCGGACTACTACGACTTCATGACCACGTCGCTCAACCTTGACCGCCCACAGGCGAACGGGCTGACGCTGCGTCAGCAGTACCTGGAGGGCAGGGACCCGCTCGACGCCCCGACATTCATGTTCTGCAGCTTCGGAGTGCACGTAGCCGTGCGCACCGGTTCAGATGGCAAGATGTTGTTCTCGCACCGCAGCGCGAAGGTCGCGGGCCCGAACCGCTCACGCTGGAACTCCTCGGCGAACGTGGGCATGGCGGCCAACGACGACCTTGGCCCCCACGATCAGATCAGCCTGCACGCCGTGGCCCGCCGCGCTCTGCGTGAGCAACTGGCGATCCAGGAGTCGGACAGCGTCGACCTGGAACTGCTCGGTTTCGGCTTGGACCTGCGCAACAACCAGTGGGTCGCCCTCTTCGGAGCGGAACTCCACGACCTGGACGAGGAGACACTGCGCCGCCGCTGGACGCGGGGCATCGAGGACAAGTGGGTGCACGACGCGCACGCCTTCGCGCCCGCCGACCCTGATTCCGTTCTTTCCTTCTTGCTGGACCAGCCCGTCGATGCCTGGACTCCGTGCGCCCCAGCCCTGTTCTACCTTGCGCTCGTCCGTTCCGCCGTGCGCGACCGCGGAGGCGACCCGTCCGGGCGCCTTGACGTGGAAGCCGCGGAGCGCCGGGTGCTTCGCCGCCTGAGGGAGGCGGGCCGCTGAGGTGCGATGCGGCGCATTGCCGCGTCATGCGTGATGATCGGCGTCACCTTCTGGGTTCCCGGGATGTTTGGTTGGCTGTTCGACGGCCGTGACGGCCCTGTTCTCCCGAAGCTACGGCAGACTGACAAGTAGCTCTCTGTAGCGGATCTGACGTGTGCTGTCAGCGGTCTCGATCTTCTGGGTCCGTCGCGGGCGGTACTCGGGGAGGTTGGTCCGGTCATGACGACCGGAGGGAGCCCGGGTGCGGCAGGAATGGGAGCCGGAGGACCTGATCGAGGTCTGGACGCTGCTGGAGGAGGACCAGGAGCGGCTGCTCCGGCGGTCGAGCTGTGCGGGGTGGAGCTGAACCGGGACCGGCTCGCGGAGGCGGTGGTGGCCCGCTGCCGCAAGGACCGGCTGGAGCCGTCGGCCCCGGGACAGATCGCCCGGCTGGTGGGCAAGGCGGTCAACACCTTCGAGGAGCGGCTCTGCGCGACCACCGTGAGCCGGCTGTCGGCGGCGACCCGCTCGCGGCTGGACGACTTGATCGCCGAGAACGTCGGCACGGGCGCGGAGAGCACGGGCGGCGGGGGCACGTTCTTCAGCGAGCTGAAGGCGGACCCGGGCGCGCTCGGGCTGGACAGCCTGCTGGCGGAGGTGAACAAGCTCCAGCGAGTACGGGCACTGGAGTTGCCGCCGGAACTGTTCGCCGACGTGTCGGAGAAGCTGGTGGCGCCGACCGTCCGATCGTCAGGAGTGCTGCTCGCTGGTGTGGGGTGCGGGGGTGTCGCGTTCGCCGCGGTCGAGGGTGGCGTACCAGGTGGCGAGGAGTGTGAGGGCGTCCTGGGCGGAGGTACCAGCCTCGGCGCTCAGCGCGGTGAGGGTCAGGCCGGGGTCGGTGGGAATGGGCAGGGCTTCGAAGGTGAGGGTGAGGTCGCCGACGGCAGGGTGGTGGAAGCGCTTGAGACCGGCGTGGTGCAGGCGCACGTCGTGCGCGGCCCACAGGGTGCGGAAGTCTTCGCTGCGGGTGGACAGCTCGCCGATCAGGTCGCTCAGTTCACGGCTGTAGGGGTTACGGCCGGCTTCTGTGCGCAACAGGGCTGCGGCCGTGGCGCGCTGGGCCTGCACCTCGGGCATGTAGTCGGCGGCACCGGGGTTGAGGAACTGGAAGCGGGCGAGGTTGACCGGACGGGCCGGGTCCTGGAACACGGGCCAGTAGAGCGCCTTGCCCAGGGCGTTGGTGGCGAGGATGTCGAGGCGGTCGTTGCGGATGAAGGCGGGCGCGTCGGTCATCGCGTCGAGCAGCTGCTGCAGAGCGGGGCGGATGGGCGGTGTGGTGCGGCGGCGGGCGGGGCGGCGGGTGGTGCTGGCGGTGCGGGCGAGGTCCATCAGGTGGGCGCGCTCGGACTCGTCGAGCTGGAGGGCGCGGGCGAGGGAGTCCAGGACCGCCTCGGAGGTGCCCGAGAGACTGCCGCGCTCCATGCGGGCGTAGTACTCGGCGCTCACGCCGGCGAGCATCGCGACCTCCTCACGGCGCAGTCCCTTGACCCGGCGGTGGCCGTGGACGGGCAGACCGGCCTGCTGCGGGCTGATCCTGGCGCGGCGGCTGGTGAGAAACTCGCGGACCTCGCTGCGGTTGTCCATACGCCGAGGCTACGACGATCGGTGAACGTGAGGGGTGCCCTGCCAGTACACGTATCAACGGGTTCTTCCGCACACCTGTGACCTGCCGTTTCATCGATACCAGGCCAGCAGATGGCCGCCCTGGCACTCCGGAGGCACGCCCTGGAGCAGCGGGGCCGAACGCCCGCCCGCTGTCACTGCGGGCATTCCACGGAAAGGAGCCGGTGATGGCGCAGGACAAGCAGAACGACGGGCCGCGTCAGCGGTTCGGGGACCTCGCCCCGGTGCTGGCCGGCTACAGCGAGGACGTGCTGTTCGGGCAGGTGTGGGAGAACCCGGACCTTTCCCCGCGCGAGCGGAGCCTGGTCACAGTGGCCAGCCTGATCACCAGTGGCAGCACCGAACAGCTCGCCTTCCACCTGGGCCGGGCCCGCGAGAACGGGGTCAGTGACCAGGAGCTGATCGAGACGATCACCCACCTGGCGTTCTATGCCGGATGGCCCAAGGCCATGTCGGCGCTGACCGTCGCCAGGACCGTCCTCACCGGCTCCTGACTCCCCCCTTCCCCCTCTCCGCGGTCCCGGCGGCGCCCTCACGGCCCGCCGTCCGCAACAGCACGTACGCGAAGGAACCCGATCATGGAAATCGTGCAGCCCCCAGCGACCATCAAGCTGCCGGTACAGATGTTCACCGGCGACGCCTGGGCGGATGTGATCTACCGCGGCGAGGACCCCTCCCACGCGCGGGCGAACATGGTCCGCTTCGCCCCCGGTGCACGCACCGCCTGGCACTCCCACGGTCTGGGCCAGACCCTCTACATCGTCGAGGGCATCGCCCTGATCCAGAGCCGCGGCGGCGACGTCCTCGAAGCCCACCCCGGTGACGTGATCTGGACCCCGCCGGGCGAGGAGCACTGGCACGGCGCCGCCCCGGACCGGTTCATGGCACACCTCGCCCTGTGGGAGGGCGACGAGGTCGACTGGCTGAAGCACGTCAGCGACGCCGAGTACGCGGGCCCCCGCAGCTGCTGACCCCGCCGCTCTTCTCCGGTGCCGGAGGCCGTCCGGCCCCCTGACTGATTCGCGAGATACGGAAAGAACCATGCGCCAGACCGTGCTGCACGCCCCCCGTGACCTCCGGGTCGAAGACCGGCCCAGGCCCGTCCTTCAGCAGCCGACGGACGCGGTGATCCGCACCGTCGCCACCTGCGTGTGCGGCTCCGACCTGTGGGACTACCGCGGGATCAACGACGTCGCCAGCCCCACCCCGGGCGGCCACGAGTACATCGGCATCGTCGAAGACACCGGCGGCGACGTGAGCGCCGTCAAGCCCGGCCAGCTGGTGGTCGGCTCCTTCTTCGCCTCCGACAACACCTGCCCCAACTGCCAGAACGGCTACCAGACGTCCTGTGCGCACCGCGAGTTCGTCGGCGGAGCCCAGGCCGAGTACATCCGCGTGCCCCTCGCCGACGGCACCCTCGTGCCCGTGCCCGGCGAGGTCAGCGAGAAGCACATCCCCAGCCTGCTGGCCTGCTCCGACGTGATGGGCACCGGCTGGTACGCGGCCCGGGCCGCCGAGGTCAAGCCCGGCGACACCGTCGCCGTCGTCGGCGACGGCGCGGTCGGCTTGTGCGCGGTCATCGCGGCCAGGGAACTCGGGGCCGGGCGGATCATCGCCATGTCCCGGCACGAGCCCCGCCAGAACCTGGCCCGCGAGTTCGGCGCCACCGACATCGTCGCCGAGCGCGGCGAGCAGGGCGCCGCCCGCATCAAGGAGCTGACCGGCGGCATCGGCGCCGACGCCGTCCTGGAATGCGTGGGCACCCCCGACGCCATGCAGCAGGCCCTGCACTCCACCCGCCCCGGCGGCAATATCGGCTTCGTCGGCGTCCCCCACGGTGTCTCGGTCGACGGCGAGGAACTGTTCTTCTCCCACGTCGCCCTGCGCGGCGGCCCCGCCCCGGTCCGCGCCTACCTGCCGCACCTCATCCAGCTCGTCCTGACCGGCCGCATCAACCCGGGCAAGGTCTTCGACCTGGAGCTGCCCCTGGACCAGGCCGCCGAGGGCTACAAGGCCATGGACGAACGCCGCGCCATCAAGACCCTCCTGCGCCCCTGAACCCGCACCGCGCCGAACCGATCAAGCTTCGGCGGTCCCGTGTCCCGGACCAGGAACGGCAGCAGCTGACGGCCGGACACCGAAACGATTGGACTTTCCCCCGTGAACCCGCAGTACAACTTCGAGGGCCAGGTCGCTCTGATCACCGGCGCCGCATCCGGCATGGGCCTGGCCGCCGCCCGCCTCTTCGCCCAGGCCGGCGCAGCCGTCGTCCTGGCCGACGTCAACAAGGACGCGGTCGAGGCCGCCGCCACGGAACTCACCGACGCCGGACACCAGGCCATCGGCGTCGTGTGCGACGTCACCGACGAGGATCAGGCCGCCGCCATGGTCGACCAGGCCGTGGCCACCTACGGCCGCCTCGACATGGCGTTCAACAACGCCGGCATCCAGGCCCCACCCTCCGACGCCGCCGACGAGAAGGCCGAGGACTTCGACCGCGTCAACGCCGTCAACCTCCGCGGCATCTGGGCCGCCCAGAAGCACGAACTGCGCCAGATGCGCACCCAGGGCTCCGGCGCCATCGTCAACAACTCCTCCCTCGGCGGCCTCGTCGGCCTGCCCGAGCGCGCCGCCTACCACGCCTCCAAGCACGGCGTGATCGGCCTGACCAGGAGCGCCGCCGTCGAATACGCCCCCCGTGGCATCCGCGTCAACGCCATCTGCCCCGGCGTCATCGAGACGCCCATGGTCGCCGACATGCTCGTAGGCCAGGCCGAAGCCATGGCCGAGATCATGAAACAGCAGCCCATCGGCCGCCTCGGCACCGCCGACGAAGTCGCCGCCGCGGCCGTCTGGCTGTGCAGCCCCGCCGCCAGCTTCATCGTCGGCGCCGCCCTGCCCGTCGACGGCGGCTACACCACCCACTAGGTCCTGTCCGGCCGATCTTCGCGGGCCCGCGACGCGGTGACCTTCGCGCCCGCCGTCGACAGCGTCCTCGACGCGGTCGACGACGCCTACCGCACCAAGTACGCCCCCAGCCCCTACGTGGAGCCGATGCTGCGCAGCGGACCCCGCTCGACGACCGTCCGCATTCGTCCCGCCCACTGACACGCCCAGCCGCCCCGGCCACACGGACACGGCAGCCGTCCCCCATCAACCACCACCTTCTCCACCGCACACGACTCAATGGAGCCCGACCATGGAGTACACCCGTCTCGGCACCACCGGCCTGAAGGTAAGCCGGATCGTCCTGGGCTGCATGAGCTACGGCGACCCGACCGTCCCGGGCGCCCACCCGTGGGTACTGACCGAGGAGACCGCCCTCCCGTTCTTCCGGCAGGCCGTCGAACTGGGCATCACCTTCTGGGAACACCGCCAACGTCTACCAGGCCGGCACCTCCGAAGAGATCACTGGCCGCGCCCTCACCCGATACGCCCGACGCGAGGACATCGTCCTGGCCACCAAGGTCCACGGCAGGATGCACGACGGGCCCGGCGGCGAAGGCCTGTCCCGCAAGGCGATCCTCGAACAGATCGATGCGTCCCTCAGCCGGCTGGGCACCGACTACATCGACCTCTATCAGATCCACCGCTTCGACGCCGACACCCCCGTCGAGGAGACGATGGAAGCTCTCCACGACGTCATCAAGGCCGGAAAGGTCCGCTACATCGGCGCATCCTCGATGTACGCCTGGCAGTTCGCCAAGCTCCAGCACGCCGCAGACCTCGGCGGATGGACCCGCTTCGTGTCCATGCAGAACCAGTACAACCTGCTGCGCCGCCAGGACGAACGGGAACTCATGGCCATGTGCGGTGACATGGGCGTGGGACTGGTGCCGTACTCGCCCAACGGCAAGGGCCGCCTCGCCCGGCCCGTCGGCGAGCAGAGCACCCGCTCCACCACCGACCACGTCGTGCAGTCCTTCGACAGCCCCCACGACGAGCCGGTCATCAACGCGGTGCAGCAGCTCGCCCACGTACGCGGCGGCACCATGGCCCAGATCGCCCTGGCCTGGGTCCTGCGCAACCCGCTCGTCTCCGCACCCATCGTCGGCGCAACCAAGCCCCACCACCTCCAGCAGGCCGCCGAAGCCCTCGACCTCCAACTGTCGGACGACGAGGCGGCCACACTGGAAGCCCCCTACGTCAACGCCGGCCCTTCCTGGTTCTGAGACTGCTCGCACAAACGATCCTTTGCGCGCGAGAAGATCAGCACCCGGGTACGCGTACGGCCCAAGTTCGAGGAAGCGCTGCGGACCGCGCGGGAGGTCAAGGCGCACGCCCCGCACTGCCGGGTCATCTTCACCGTGTACGAGATGAAGCGGCTCGGCCGGGACGCCGCCGAACTCACTGCGCTCGCCGACCACCTCACCGCCCACGGCCTGGTCCTGGAGATGCTCGCCGGGCCCCTGCCCGGCATCTACGACCCGACAGGCCCGGGGAAACCGCTGTTCGCGTTCTTCGCCGCGATGGCGGAGGCCGAGCGGGAGAACATCCGCGAGTCCACGCTCGAAGGGCTCGACACCGCAGCCCGGAAGGGCAAGCACGGCGGCTGGCCCCTGGTCATCACCGACGACATGCTCCACACCGTGCTCCGCCGCCGGGCACTCGGTGAGTCCGTCGAGCAGATCCAGCCTGACCTGATCATCCCCACCGGCAAGCGCAAGGGACAGAGCCCCTCGGTGGCGAGCATCTACCAGGCGCTCGCCGAACACGCCAAGCGCGAGGCATACCCCGAAGCCGTCGAGCAGGCCCACGCCGACTTCGCCGCCCTCCAGGCCGACGAAGTCCCCGGACCCCGCCTCGCTGTTGCTCCGGCGGTCGTTGTGGTCGTCGTCGCCCCCGCCGACCGCAACGGCGTGCTCGGTCATGGCGGAGCGCGCGGGAGCGGCGATCAAACCTGGGTCACTGTGGTCCGAAGGCTCGCAGGGTGTCCTCGCCTTCGGTCCACCAGACCCTGATCCGCTGCCGGACCAGGAGCCAGTTGTCCCCGTCCCGGCGGAACTCCCAGTCATAGGGGCCGCCCATGGAGTAGGGCGCGGAGGTCCTCCCGGGAGCGGTGACGGCGATGAACCACATGTAGCCGATGCCGGTCGCCCGGTCTCCCGCGACGTCCACATGCATGTTGAGGATGTGGTGCTGCATGCTCGTGTACGGCGCCTCGGCGTCTTCCACCTTCGCGCGGATCGCCTCCCTTCCCCGGATCTGCTCCCAGGGCCCGAATTCCAGCACGGCGTCCTCGGCCCAGCAGGCGGACCAGGTCTGCCAGTCCTTGTGGTCCAGTGCCCTCCAGCCGCGAATCATGAGGGCGCGCAGGGCATCCCGATCCTCCAGGGCTCGCACTCTGCGTTCCAGATCGCCGGCTGTGGTGTCGTCGGCGGTGGTGCGGCCGGGAGTGGTGTGGCCGGGGGAGTGTGGTCCTCCCGGTTCCGCCGTCACTGCGCGCTTCCCGCGGGCCGTACGACGATCTCGTTGACGTCGACCTGCGGCGGCTGGGAGACGGCGTAGGCGATGGCGTCCGCGATCGCGGACGCGGGCAGGGCCACGGCGCGGTAGGTCCGCATGGCCTCCCGGGCAGCGGAATCCTCGATGCTGTCCGCGAGTTCGGATTCGGTGACCCCCGGCGAGACCAGCGTGACCCGGATGTCACCGGCGGACTCCTGCCGCAGGCCCTCGGAGATCGCCCGGACCGCGAACTTGGTCGCACAGTAGACGGAGGCGGTGGGCGAGACCTCATAAGCGCCGACGGAGGCGATGTTCACGATGTGCCCGCTGCCCTGTGCACGCATCACGGGCAGCGAGGCGGCGATGCCGTGCAGGACGCCCCGCAGGTTCACGTCGATCATGCGGTCCCACTCCTCCGTCCTGAGCTTTTCCAGCGGCGACAGCGGCATCACTCCGGCGTTGTTGACCATCACGTCCACCCGGCCGTACCGCTCGCCGGCCGCTGCCACGAAGTCCCGGACATCGGCGGCCTCGGTGACATCCAGGCGCCGGGCCACCGCCGTTCCGCCCGCGGCGGTGATCTCCGTGACCAGCCGGTCCAGACGGTCGGTCCGCCGTGCTCCCAGAAGCAGGCGGTGCCCGTCGGCGGCGAGCCGACGGGCACTCGCCTCGCCGATCCCACTGCTCGCACCGGTGATTGCTATGACCTTCGCTGTCGTGTCTGCCATGACCGACCTTTCTCTCGGGAGGACACCGAGTCTGGGCGGGGAGCAGTCGGCGGCCCAGGCCGTGTGCTGCCTGGGTGCGATGCACCCAGGCAGCACACCGGGCCCGCGGCCTAGCCTGGACACATGACCGACAACCAGCTGGGGGAGTTCCTGCGGGCACGGCGGGCCGCCGTGCGGCCGGAGGAGGTCGGGATGCCGAGCCAAGGCGTCCGGAGGGTGGCCGGGCTCCGCCGCGAGGAGGTGGCCGTATTGGCGGGGGTCAACGCGGACTACTACACGCGCCTGGAACAGGGCCGCGAACGCCATCCGTCCGCGTCGGTGGTGGACGCGCTCGCCCGCGCGCTGCGGCTGGACGCCGACGCCCGGGCCCACCTGCACCAGCTGGCCGGAACCGCTCCGTTCCAGCGGCCCATCGCCACCACCGACCGGGTCGATCCCGCACTGCGCGTCCTGCTGGACGGCTACCCGGGCACTCCGGCATTCGTCATCGGACCGAGCCTGGACATTCTGGCCGCCAACGCCTTGGCCGAGGCGTTGTACTCCCCTTTCGATCCGATGGACAACCTGGCCCGCATGGTTTTCCTCGCCCCGGCGGGGCGGCCGTTCCACCCCCGGTGGGACCAGACGGCCGAGACGGTGGTGGGCCATCTGCGCCAGACGTACGGCATCGATCCGGGCAGCCCGCGGCTACGTGAACTCGTAGCCGAACTCAGCGCTCAGAGCTTGGACTTCGTCCGGCTGTGGAACACCCACATGGTGCGCGGCAAGACCCGGGAGAACAAGCACTTCCGCCACCCGGACGTCGGCACCGTGACCCTCACGTACCACGCGTTCGACGTGCGGGACGCTCCCGGCCAGCAGCTGATCATCTACCATGCCGAACCCGGGAGCCCCAGTGCCGAGGCCCTCAGCCTGCTCGGCACCATGCACGCCACGGCGAACCAGACGTGATGCCATCACCTGTCCGCCCCGGCGCTCCCGCCCCCGTTTCGCGGTCCTCTTGCAGGACCGCGAAAAACATGACGAGGGGTCGGGCGGCAACGCCGAAACCGCTCCCCAGGCCGGCTCAAGTCCGGTACCAAGGCCGTCTACGGACCCTGCTTCCCTCTCTCATGCCCACCGCCGTACCGGAGAGCTAAAGCGGAGGGGAGCATTCCGGGCGTTCATCGCCTGTTTAAGTGCCGATAGGGAAAAAGGTCTGCCGATGTCCGGATGACGCGCGTAGAAAGCCAGTCATGCACAAGCCCAAGCACAAGAAGAAGCGCGTCGCGGCCCTGGCCGCGACCGGTGTCGCCGCCGTCGCCGTCGCGGGTGCCGCCCTGTACGGCACCGGCGTGGCCAGCGCCGGACAGACCTCCGCGCACTCCACGCCGGAGCCCCAGAACATCGGACTCCTGGTCCAGCAGATCGACACGTACTACGGCGCGAAGCCGGACGCGAACGGCGTGTACCAGGCGTCTCCGGACAGCCCGTACGCCAAGGACCTCGCCCGCATCGAGGCCGACGCCAAGAAGTACATCGACAAGACCGCGCACACGGCGAAGCAGAAGCACGCCAAGCCCGCAGTCGTCTTCGACATCGACGACACGCTGCTGCTCAGCTTCGACTACGAGCGCAAGACCAACTACACGTACAACTCCACGACCTGGGCGCAGTACGTGGCGCAGGCCGACCGTCCGGCCGTCTTCGGCACCCCTGAACTGGTCAAGTACGCCAAGGCCAAGGGCGTCGAGGTCTTCTACAATTCGGGACTGACGGAGGCGCAGCGCTCCTCCGCGGTCGAGAACCTGAAGAAGATCGGTGTCGACATCAACCTCGACGCCAACCACATGTTCCTCAAGGACACGGCCAACCCGCCGTCCTACCTGAAGGACTGCGCCACCTCGGGCGCCTGGAAGTGCACGACCGTGCAGTACAAGTCCGGCACTCGCAAGCACATCGAGTCCCTCGGATACGACATCATCGCCAACTTCGGCGACCAGTACTCCGACCTCGACGGGGGTTACGCGAACAAGACGTACAAGCTCCCGAACCCGACCTACTTCGTCGGCTAGTTTCCGGCCCCGCTGCTCTCCCCGCTCCCGGCCGGCTCCGGGACGCGACCCGGCCCGCACCCGACGTGCGACGACCGCATTCGTTAAGAGGTCGCGCGGATAGGCGCGGTGGTGGTTCACCGGCAGCGACACAGGCACAGGTCCTGGTGATCATGGAGCTGCGACGCTCTGTGATCACCGGGACCTGTGCCTGTACTGCCATCATGTTCGACCGAACCGCGCTGGGACCAGTCCGCGGCGTAGCCTGATCCGCCGGGTGATCACCCGCATATCTGGTGAGCCGTCAGCGAACGACGACATGCCCATCAGGAAATTTGCGCGTGGCGATCGGCGCTTGCCCGCTCGCCTCCGCGAGACTCCCCATCGGCATCCGGTGGCCGCCTACCGGCCCTGTCCCCGCGGGGCGGTGTACGTTGGCATCGCCCCGGGGAACCACAGGATCGCAGATCTGGAGTGCGGCCCTTCGCCGGATTTCGTAGCGGCGGCATGAACACGTCGTTCCTCGTGACGTCGTGGCTGAACGGAGAGACGTGGTTCGGCGGACAAAGACCCGTGATGTGGAGCAGCGGCATTCCCGCATCCAGGAGTACCCCTGGCTGGCCCCGGTGCTTCTCGTCGGGGCAGTCGGCCTCGAACTGCTGACTCCCTCGATTGTGATCGGTTCCGCGCTCGTCGCGGTCGCCGGCATGGTGGCTGCCATCACCGCCACGTTCCGCTACACCCTTTTGATCGTGACCGTCGGAGTCGCGATCATCTTCGTCGCCGCACTGCTGAGTCAGTTCAGCGACTTCGCCAAGGGCGTACAGATCGTCGAGGTGGTGATCGCCGGCGCTCTCGCGCTGGCCATCCGGCGCATGCTCGACAGCCAGAGCGCGAGGTTCTCCCTGGTCAGATCCACGGTCGAGACGCTTCAGCGGGCCGTGTTGCCGCCGCTGCCCACGATTGTCGGCCCCATGGTCGTAGCGTGCCGTTACGAGGCGGCGTCCGCCGAGGCGCGGATCGGTGGCGACCTCTACGCCGTGCAGGAGACGCCCTTCGGTCTCCGGCTGCTCATCGCCGACGTACGCGGCAGGGGTCTCGGCGCGGTCTCCGCCGTCTCCATCATCATCGGCGCGTTCCGTGAGCGCGCCGAGTCAGAGCCCGACCTGGTAGGACTCGCCGAACGCCTCGACCGGGCCGTCGCCCGGTCTCTCCAGCAGGGCGCCGACCCTTTCGCCGCCGACGCCGCCGATGCCGCCGAGGCATTCGCCACGGCGCTCCTGGTCGAGATCGACCGGTGCGGCACCACCCTGCGGCTGCTGAGCTGCGGCCACCCCGCGCCCTATCTCGTACGGGACGGCGAGCTGTGTCGGCTGGACACCGGCGAGGCGACGCCGCCACTGGGGATGCGGGACCTCGCGCCGGGCACCGGCGGCCCCCAATCGTGCGACTTTCCCACCGGCACCACCCTGCTGTGCGTCACGGACGGAGTGACGGAGGCCCGGAACGCGGCCGGGATCTTCTACGACCCCTGCTGTGAGCTGCGGCCTGCTCCGGAGGGGGCCCCGGAGCTGCTGATCGACGCCCTCTTCGCTTCGGTCAACCGGTGGGCGGGGGGCGAGCGCGACGACGACATGGCGGTGGTCGCCGTCGCACGCGTCGGCGTGCACGGGCGGACGTGACCGGCTGCTCCGGGCTGTTCCCCCAACGTAGGCGACCGCTTGCGATGAAGTCCGCGTCCGCGCCGCCGGCATGCGCGCTGCCACCGAAGGTGGGACGACGGCGGCCTTGGCGCCGGATTCCTCTCATGCCTTGCAGTCGTTTCGGTCGCAAAGGACTATCCGATGCGGTTAGCGCTCGGCATCATGGCGATGAGCGCGCCCCGTCAGTCCGCGTACACGCTCAGTCCCGCGAGCTGCCCCGCCGGCCAGCCGGTGTTCCCGGTGAATTCGATCCGTACGAACCGCGCCGACGAGCCCACGGCGACCGGGATCGTCACGCTGTTGCCGCTCGCCGGGTTGAAGACGTACGCGGCCGAGGCGCTCAACGGGGACATGACGCCCCCGCCGGCCACCGTCGAGCCGAGGACCGACAGTGTCTGGGTACGGGTCGTCCAGGCAGGGTTCGGGGGCAGCGACAGGACGACGCGCTTCACCGGGCCGACCGAGCCGAGGTCGACCTGGATCCACTGCGGGAAGGAGTTGTTGGCGCTCTCCCAGTAGCTGTTGCCGTCACCGTCGACGGCGTTGCCGGGGGCGTAGTTCTGCGTCTGGCTGCTCGCGCTCGCGGGCCTGCGCAGTGCCAGGTCCCCGGTCGGCGGCGGCGTCGTGCCGCCCGGCGGAGTGGGGCGGACCGGGGTCAGTGCCAGTTCGCCCTTCAGCATCCGCCCGCCGTCCCCGGTGAGCCGCAGATAGTAGTCCGACGAGCAGGCCGTACCGTCCTCGTCCAGGGCCCGAATACCCGAACCCACCGGGATCTGCGAGGAGTTCTCGGCGGTCTTCGCGATCTGGTTGCCCTCGTTGAACTCGTCGAACATGGAGATATAGATCCCCGCGACCCCGAGCCGGCACATGTTGTAGAACTGCCGCCACATGAAATCGCCGTGCGCGCGGTGCCCCGACTGGAGATCACCGGGAAGGACACAGGGCTGGTAGTCGATGCCATGGGCGTCGCAGTGTGCCTGGTCGGGTGAGTTGACGTTGGTATAGAAGTTGTCGGCGCCCGCGATGTTCCCGATCCGGCCGACCATCCAGGGCGAGAGCATGTCGAAGGCGTGGTACACGTCCAGGTACCCGGCCCGTGAGTCCTCGTTGCCGCTCCGCCAGTGGGTGGGCACCCCGCCCATCACATAACAGCCCTGCGCCTTGAACCAGTTGACGACATCGAGACAGACCGGCGCCGACCAGGTCTTGTTGGGCTCGTTGAAGCCGAAACCCCAGATACCCACCACCGGCTTGCCGTTCTGCCGGGCATAGGCGGGCGACGCCGTGTACGCCTTCATCTTCTCAAGCCAGTCGGCCTTCATCTCCGGCTGCATATTCGTCCAGCCGGTGGCGTCGTACATGATGTAGAACTTCCGCCCGTACCTCTCGGCGGCGCTGCGCACCTTCGCCGCCATGGCGTCCCTCGTCGCGCCCTCGCCACCGTTGGGGTTGAAGCGCTGGAGGGCGGCGGTGTCCATGCCGTACTGCTGCATCCACGAGAAGTGGGTGTCGACGGTCTGCTGGTCGTACGAGGAGAACAGCGAGGCCGGCTGACCGCTGCCGAGCGCCGGATAGGCGGTCCGGTAGGTGCTGGTGTAGTCGCGTACGTCGGGCCAGCTCACGATCGCGGTATTGGTCGGGGAAGGCGACTGGCCCCAGTTCTGGGACCAGTGCCACCAGCCATTGATGGGCGCGCCGTCACCTGAGCAGGCGAACCAGCCCTGGTAGCCGACGGTGATCTTGCCGACAACATCTCCCGGCGGGGAGGCCGCCGCCTGTGCGCTCTGGGCCTGGGCCCCCAGGCCCGCGGCCACTCCGGCACCTGCCAGTACGGACGCGATGACGGTCCGTCGGGAAACGTCCATGGGGTTCCTCGCAATCGGCTCGGTCCGGTCCGTGTCCCTACGTCCCGGCGCGCGTGGTGCGAACGCCACTCAACGTAGGGACATGGAAGGCCATGAGCAAGACAGAGAGCCGAAATTTATTGACCAACTGGCGTCAGGATCCGACAGGTTGAGCGAAATTCCCGTTCAGAGCGGATGCGTAAACCTGGGGTACGGGAGTCGGAGACACACGAGTCCGTGCTATGGCAGAAGCTCCTGCCGGCCCTTGCCCGGTCGCCGGACCGGGCAGCGCACCCCGCTGTCAGTGGGCGCTGGCAGGATGCGCCGCATGACTTCCGCCACCGCAGCCGATTACGGCTGGATACGTTCCTCGTCCTCGCTGTTCGCCTATGGACTGGAGGTTGGGTACACACTGACGCTGGTGCGAGGGGTCTCGCCTTCGGAGTTGTTCCGGATCGTGGGGGCCGAGCCGCGAGGTGTGTGTGAGGGGCTCGACGCGCTCATCGAGGAGCAGCGGGAGTACTTGGACGGGTACGAAGAGTGGCCCGAGGGCTTCCTTGCGGGAGCGTTCACCGTCCGGGGCGAGGGAGGGGACTGGACTCTCGCTATGGAGTTCGGAGGCGATCTGGGCACGCGCCCGCGTCTCATGGAGGCACTCTCCGCCGGGACGCGTGCTGTCTCGCATTCGAGCAACGGGGGGAAGCCCATGGACTTCTTCCACTGGTATGAAGATGGCGAGTTGCGGACCACGTTCGAGGGGCCCGCGGACAGGACCGGCAGTACTCCCGATGAGCTGAACGCCGTGATGACAGAGGTTGGCCTCGACCCATCGGGGGACGAAGATACTGACGTCGATACGAAGGCAGCGGTCCTCGCGCTGACAGAGCGCCTCACAGGCGTACGGGTGACCGAGGTGCTCCTGGCGGAGGCCAAGTACCAGGTGGGGGAGGTCCCGGAGGAACCCGCCGGCTAGGTCCTGTCCGGTCGATCTTCGCGGATAAGCCCGCGGCGTCTGGTGCCGTGCATCGCAAGGCGGAGGATCGCCCATGTACTGGACGTACTT
>NZ_JBEOUD010000063.1:0-35108 GCF_040303865.1 Streptomyces sp. NPDC094034
CGCCCGGTTACATTCCGAACCCGGAAGCTAAGCCTCACAGCGCCGATGGTACTGCAGGGGGGACCCTGTGGGAGAGTAGGACGCCGCCGAACAATCTTTCATGGACCCGTGGTCCAGCGTTCACGCTGGATCACGGGTCTTTTTTCGTTTCCACCCCTTTTTGCCCGAAGCGCATCGGAAGGCCGATTGCGCGAGAATGACTGCGGTACCCGAAGACAGGAGCCCAACCGATGTCCCCCAACTCCTCCGACGACCGTCCTGAGCGCGATGAGCGCCGCAGGGACAGCGGTGACCGGGGCGGCTTCCGCGGAGGTCGTGACGACCGCGAGCGTGGACCGCGGCGTGATGATCGGGACCGTGGTGGATTCCGTCGTGATGACAACAACCGCCGTGATGACCATCGCGGTGGCGGGTTCCGCGGTGCGCGTGACGACCGGCCGAGCGGCCCCCGTCGCGATGACCGCTCCGGCGGTCCGCGTCGTGATGATGATCGTGGCGGTCGCCCCAACGCCGGTTTCGGCGGTGGCGGTTACGGCCGTAGGGACGACAGTCGCGGTGGCCGGCCCACCGGTGGCGGCGGTCGGCCGACCGGTGGCGGTGGCGGCGGATACGGGCGTCGTGATGACCGTCCGAGCGCTCCGCGCCGTTCTGACGACCGTGGCGGCTTCGGGCGTCGGGATGACCGCCCTGCCGGTCCGCGTCGTGATGACCGTCGTGATGACCGGTCCGGTGGTTTCCGTCGTGACGATCGGCCCGGTGGCCCGCGTCGGGACGGTGATCGTGGAGGGTTCCGTCGCGACGACCGCCGGGATGACCGGCCTGCCGGTCCTCGCCGCGATGACCGCCGCGATGACCGCCGCGATGACCGCCGCGATGACCGCCGCGATGACCGCCGCGATGACCGCCGCGATGACCGCCGTGACGATCGTCCCGCGTTTCGTCGCGACGATCGGCGTGATGACCGTCCGTCGGGTCCGCGTCGTGATGACCGTCGTGATGACCGGTCCGGTGGTTTCCGTCGTGACGATCGGCCCGGCGGCTCGCGTCAGGACAGTGGCCGTGGAGGGTTCCGCCGGGACGACCGTCGTGACGACCGACCGAGCGGCTTCCGCAGGGATGAACGTTCCTCCGGACCGCGCCGTGACGACAGTCGCGGTGGCCGACCGACCGGTGGTGGTGGCGGTTACGGGCGTCGGGACGACCGTCCCGGTGGCCCGCGCCGTGATGACCGTGGCGGGCGTCCCAGCAGCGGTGGCGGCGGCTACGGGCGTCGCGATGACCGGGGCGGCGACCGCGGCGGATACCGGGGCCGTGACGACAGTCGCGGTGGCGGCTACGAGCGTCGGGACGACCGGGACCGCGACCGTGAGCCCATCAAGCGGCTGCCGATCCCCGAGGACGTCACGGGTGACGAGATCGACAAGAGCGTCCGGCAGGAGCTGATGAGCCTGCCCAAGACACTCGCCGAGGATGTCGCCAGGAACCTCGTCATGGTCGCGAAGCTGATCGACGAGGACCCGGAGCAGGCTTACGCGTACTCCCGTATCGCGCTACGGCTCGCGTCCAGGGTCGCCGCCGTACGTGAGGCCGCCGGCTTCGCCGCCTACGCGACGCAGAAGTACGCGGAGGCGCTGGCCGAGTTCCGGGCGGCGCGGCGGATGACCGGGGGTGTCGATCTGTGGCCCGTCATGGCGGACTGCGAGCGCGGCCTCGGCCGTCCCGAACGGGCGATGGCGATGGCCGGTGAGCCCGAGGTGCAGAAGCTCGACAAGGCCGGCCAGGTCGAGATGCGGCTCGTCGCGGCCGGCGCGCGCAGGGACATGGGGCAGATCGACGCGGCCATCGTGACCCTCCAGAGCCCCGAGCTGGCCTCGAACTCCGTTCAGCCGTGGACCGCGCGGCTGCGGTACGCGTACGCCGACGCGCTGCTGTCGGCCGGGCGTGAGGACGAGGCGCGCGAGTGGTTCGGCAAGACGCTTGAGGCGGACAAGGACGGCGCGACGGATGCTTCGGACCGTCTCGCCGAGCTGGACGGCGTCGAGTTCGTCGATGCCATGGGTGAGGACGAGGACGAGCCGGAAACCCTGGGCGCCCCGGCCGAGACCGGCGTGGATGTCGACGATGACGACGAGGACATCGAGGCAGACGTCGAGGTGGACATCGACGACGACATCGAGGCCGCTGCCCAGGTCGACGACACGAATGGCCATGACACGAATGGCCACGACAGGAACAGCCTCGACAAAGGCTGAGTGACGATACGTGTGGGCGGCACCCCGGCCCGGGGTGCCGCCCACACGTATGCCGGCCCCCGGAAGGGTCTCGGCCGAGTCAGCCGAGGGCCAGGCTCCGCAGCACCAGACCCGTCGCCGGCTTGGGGCCGAAGGATGTCGACTTGCGCGGCATCGTGACGCCCTGGAGCGCCAGTTCCCGTACGACGTCCTCGTGCACCGGGTGCATCAGGACCGCCGTGCTGCCGTCGCGTTCCGCCTTTCTGACGGCCGCCTCGGTGTCATGGATGTAGGCGATGTGCTCCGGGTCGTCCGGGATCCGCCAGATGTGGTCGAGCAGCGTGGCGTGGAGGACCGTCGCGTCCAGGCTCCGCCAGGCCGCCGGACGGTCCGCCGGGACCGTACGCGCGAGCAGGCCATGGTCCGGCCGGTCGATCAGCCGGAACCGGCCGTCCCCGGCGAGCAGGAACGCATTGCCCGCTGCGGCGGCGTCCGCCAGCGCGTCAAGGGCCTCCGGGAGCGGCCCGTCGAGCGTACGGACCCGGAAGGAGTCCGCGAGCGCGGCCACCGCCCGGTCGACGGGCAGCCGATGAAGCAGCCGGTGGATGGAGCGGACCTGGAGGGGGTAGCGGGCCGTGTCGATCAGCAGCACCAGACCGTAGCCCCAGGGCCCGGGGGCCGGGTGCTCGTCCCGCAGCCGCAGATACGTGGCCCAGCGGTGATGACCGTCGGCGATCAGGGCCTGGTGGTGGGTGAGGTCACCGGTGATCTCGGCGAGGTCCGCGCGATCGGTGACCGACCACAGCCGGTGGCTGAAACCGTCCTCCGTGGTGGTGGCGAGGAGCGGGGAGCGACGGATGGTGCGTTCGATGACCGCTGCCGCGCCGCTCGTCTCGACTCCGTTCCGGTACGTCAGGAGCAGCGGTTCCAGATTCGCCGCGGTCGTCCGCATCAGGGCCGCGCGGTCCGCGACGACGTCCGGCATCACGTCCTCGTGCGGCAGCACGACGCCGTCCGCCGGGGCGGAGAGGGCCAGGGCCCCGATCACCCCGCGCTGGAGCAACTCGCCCCTGCGCTGCTCGTACACGTAGAGCGCGGGTTCCGGATCCGGCGCGAGGACGCCCTCCGACAGCCACTGTTCCAGCGTCGTGGCCGCCTGGCGGTGGCGGTCCTCGGGGGAGGTGGCCTGCGGCAGGATCAGCCGGACGATGTTGTGCGGATCGGCCGACTCCAGATGATGCAGCCCGTCCGGCCTGACGACCACGTCGTACGGCGGCGAGGTCACCGCGGAGAGACTGCCGATCCGCTCGGGGACATAGCGGAGTCCGCGGAACGGAATCAGCCGCAGCCCCTTGTCCGCGGGACCTGTTGTGTTCATTCGGGCATCGTATGTGCGGTACGGGGATGAGCGATGATCGGGGGATAACCCGAACGAGGAGCGTAAGACGGATGAGCCAGCGGAGCAGGACCAGGCCGAGCGGGAGTACGACCGCGCTGAACGAGGCGTACGACACGGCTCTGCTTGATCTCGACGGGGTCGTGTACGCGGGCGGGCAGGCCATCGCGTACGCGGTCGATTCGCTCAACACGGCCCGGGACGCGGGGATGCGGCTCGCGTACGTCACCAACAACGCCCTCCGTCCGCCGGACACCGTCGCCGCGCATCTGACGGAGCTCGGCGTACCGGCCGACCCCGCCGATGTGATCACCTCGGCGCAGGCGGTGTCCCGGCTGATCGCCGAGCAGCTTCCGCAGGGGTCCAAGGTGCTGGTCATCGGCGGCGACGGGCTGCGGATCGCGCTGCGCGAGCGCGGACTCGAACCGGTGGAGTCGGCCGATGACGACCCGGCCGCCGTGGTGCAGGGGTACGGGGGGCCCGATCTGGTGTGGGGACGGTTTGCCGAGGCGTGCTACGCGATCAACCGGGGCGTCCCGTGGTTCGCGTCCAACACGGATCTGACGATCCCCAGCGCGCGGGGGATCATGCCGGGCAATGGCGCGGCGGTCGAGGTCGTACGGATCGCGACGGGCGCCGAGCCGCAGGTCGCGGGCAAGCCGCTGCCCCCGATGCACCGCGAGACGATCCTGCGGACCGGGGCGAAGCGCGCGCTGGTCGTCGGGGACCGGCTGGACACGGACATCGAGGGGGCGATCAACGGCGGGGTCGACTCGCTGCTCGTCCTGACCGGTGTGACGGGCGCGGCGGGGCTGCTGGCGGCCGAGCCCCGGCACCGGCCGACGTATGTGGACGCGGATCTGCGCGGACTGCTGACCGGCCAGCCCGACGTCTCCGAAGTCACCGGGGCCGGTGGGGCAGGCGGGGCCGCGGGAGCCTTCCGGTGCGGTGGGTGGACCGCGTACGTCGGCGGTGGCGCGCTGGTGCTCGACGGGGACGGCGCGGCGCTGGACGGGCTGCGCGCGCTGTGCGCGGCGGCCTGGACGGACGCGGGCGACGGGTCGTGCACGCGGGACGCGGGCAAGGCAGTGGCCAAGCTCGGTCTGTGACGGGCCGGGGGAGCTAAGCCTCTTCCGCGGCTGCCATCAGATGGTCCTCGGAGGCACCCCGACGCCAGTAGCCGCTGAACTTCACGGCTCCGCGGTCGAAGCCGCGCTCTCCGACGAGATGGCGGCGTACGGCCTTCACGGTCGCCGACTCACCGGCGATCCAGGCGTATGGGGTGCCCCCGGGCAGAACGGCGGCGCGGATCGCGTCCGCCGTGGCGGGCGGCGCGGCGTGGTCGCGGGTGAGCCAGACGATCTCGGCGTCGGCCTTGGTGGGGAGTTCCTGGCGGTCGGCCGGGTCATGGACCTCGATCCAGACCCGGGCCGGCATGCCGGGCGGCAGGGATTCCAGGATCCCGGCGATGGCGGGTAGGGCCGACTCGTCGGCGGTCAGCAGGATCCAGTCGGTGCCCTCAGGGGGCCGGAAGTCATAGCCGGCGTTCTCCTCGTCGATCGGTGCCAGTACGGAGATCCGGGCGCCGGGCCGCGCCGCTCGCGCCCAGCGCGTGGCGGGTCCTGATGCCCCGTCCACCGCCGTACCGGCACAACCGCCGTCGAGACCACCGCCGTTGCCGTCGACGCCGCCGCTATCCGGGCCGCCGGCCTCCGCGCCGTGGAGGGCGAAGTCGATGATCAACTCGGCCGGTTCGCGGCGCAGTTCGCGCACGGTGTAGGTACGCATGACGCCACGTATCCCGGGGTCGAGCTCGCGCCAGGCGTCGTACCAGTCGGCCCGCGCCGGGTCTGGCATGACCGGTTCGCGCTCGCCGGGCCGCGGCAGGAACAGTTTGACTCGCTGGTCGCGTCCGGCCGTGGCCATACGTGCCAGGTCAGGGCCGCCGAGGACGACCCGGGCCATCGACGGGGTGACGCGCTCCGTGCGGAGCACCTCGACGGTGAAGAACCGGAAGGGAGCATCGGTCATGGGGGCCTCTCCGCCTTTTCCGCAGCGAGATCGATTGCGAGGGTAGGCTAACCTAACTCAATGACGACGCAGCGCCTCACCGCGGAATCGGTGACCCTCGGCTACGACCAGCGGATCATCGCCCGCGCACTCTCGGTCGAGATTCCGGACCGGTCGTTCACGGTGATCGTGGGGCCGAACGCCTGCGGCAAGTCGACTTTGCTGCGCGCGCTGTCGCGGATGCTCAAGCCGTCCGAGGGGCGCGTACTGCTGGACGGCAGCGCCATCCACTCGCTGCCCGCCAAGAAGGTCGCCAGGACCCTGGGGCTGCTGCCGCAGTCGTCCATCGCGCCCGACGGCATCACGGTCGCCGATCTGGTGGCCCGCGGCCGCTATCCGTACCAGGGGCTGCTGCGTCAGTGGTCGCCGGAGGACGAGCGGATCGTCGAGGAGTCGATGGCGGCGACCGGCGTCGCCGGGCTCGCCGGTCGCTATGTCGATGAACTGTCCGGCGGCCAGCGCCAGCGGGTCTGGATCGCGATGGCCCTCGCCCAGCAGACGCCGCTGCTGTTGTTGGACGAGCCGACCACCTTCCTCGACATCCAGCACCAGATCGATGTGCTTGACCTCTGCGCCGAGTTGCACGAGACACAGGGTCGTACGCTCGTCGCCGTCCTGCACGACCTGAACCACGCCGCCCGGTACGCCACCCATCTCATCGCGATGCGCGACGGCCGGATCGTGGCCGAGGGCGCTCCGGCGGACGTCGTCACGGCGGAGCGGGTGGCGGAGGTGTTCGGGCTGCGCTGCCAGGTCATCGACGATCCGGAGACCGGAACGCCGCTGGTGGTGCCCGCGGGGCGGCGGGCGCGGCGGCCCGTGTCCGTACCGTCGGGGCCCGTGTCCGTACCGTCGGGGAGGTAGGCCCGGCCCGGCGCGGACGCCGTGAACGTGAAGGGGATCCGTCGAAGCGGGTCCGTCGAGGCTGAGTGGTCCGTCGAAGCTGATCCGTCGAAGCGGAGCGGCCCCGACGGATCGGTCAGAGCAGCGCCCTCAGCCGCAGCAGATCGCGGAAACCGGTCTCCAGCTTGACCCGGCCGGAGCCCCAGGCGCGGGCGAAGTTCAGCTCACCGTCAACCAGCGCCACCAGGTCGTCGCCCGTCATGGCGAGTCTGATCTCGGCCTTCTCCGGTGGTGGTCCCTCCACGGTGTCGGCCACCACGATCCGGCCGTCCACCAGCCGGCCGGTGAACGTGATGTCCAGATCCGTGATGTGGCAGCTGAGCGAACGGTCGAGGCCGGCCGCGGTGCGGACCTTTCCGTCCGCCTGCGCCAGATTGTCAGAGAGCTTGTCGAGTGCGCTGCGGCACTCCTCCATCGTCGCCATCGCGATCGACGGTACCGCAGTGCTTCGCGGTAGCGTCTGGGCATGAACGACTCGATGGCGGGCCCGGCCGGGCAAGGGCGCGGGGAACGGCCCGGAGAACGGCCCGAGGAACGGCCCGAGGAACGGCCCGAGCGGAAACCGGAAAGCGAGCCGGAAGGCGACCCGGAGCGGGAGTCCGGGACGGCCGCACCCGGCGCTCTCGACCCCGCCGCACCCCGGCCCCTCGGTCTGGAACGGGTCCCGACCGGTGACGCCGAGGTGGACGCGCTGCTGACCCGGCTCGCCGACGCCGACCACCTCCCCGCGGACGGCCATGGCGAGGTGTACGAGGATGTACACCGGGGCTTGCGCGACGCGCTGACCGCGCTCGACGCGCGTCCGGCGGCCCAGGGCGTCCCGGGACCCCAAGGGTTTCAAGGACCTCACGGGCCTCGGGCGCCCCGCTGATTTCTCTCGCGTACGACCACAGGAGCTGAACCGAACGTGGCTGGACTGGCACGCCGCCGTCTCGATGCCGAGCTGGTACGCCGTAACCTCGCGCGCTCGCGTGAGCACGCGAGCCAGCTGATCGCCGCGGGCCGGGTGACCGTAGGCGGCACCACCGCGACCAAACCCGCCACCCAGGTGGAGACCAGCGCCGCCGTCGTCGTCACCGAGGACGACGCCGAACCCGACTATGTCTCGCGCGGTGGGCACAAACTCGCGGGAGCGCTGGCGGCCTTCGTACCGCTCGGCCTTGAGGTCGCGGGCCGGCGGGCGCTCGACGCCGGCGCGTCCACCGGTGGCTTCACCGATGTCCTGCTGCGGGCGGGAGCCGCCCATGTCGTCGCCGTGGACGTCGGTTACGGTCAACTCGCCTGGCCGCTGCGGAGCGATGAACGCGTCACCGTCAAGGATCGTACGAACGTACGTGAGTTGACGCTCGAAGCGATCGAAGGGGAGCCCGTGGATCTGATCGTGGGGGATCTGTCGTTCATTCCGCTGGGGGTGGTGCTGCCCGCGCTGGTGGGCTGCGCCGCCCCGGACGCCGATCTCGTGCTCATGGTCAAGCCGCAGTTCGAGGTGGGCAAGGAGCGGCTGGGCAGCGGAGGGGTCGTACGGAGCCCGGAACTGCGGGCCGAAGCCGTACGGACCGTGGCACGGCGCGCGGGCGAACTCGGCCTGGGGGTAAGGGGAGTCACCGCCAGCCCGCTGCCGGGACCCGCCGGAAACGTTGAGTATTTTCTGTGGCTCAGGGCCGGAGCACCCGAACTGGACCCGGCCGATGTCGACCGTGCAGTGGCGGAGGGACCCCGTTGACGTCGAACGCAGAACGGACCGTATTCCTGCTGGCCCATACCGGCAGACCCGCGGCGATCCGCAGCGCGGAACTGGTGGTGAACGGACTGGTGCGCAGCGGTCTCGGCGTACGGGTCCTGGCGGCGGAGGCGGCCGATCTGCCGCTGCCGGAGTCCGTGGAGACGGTCCCCGACGCCACCCCCGCCGCGCTCGACGGCTGCGAACTGCTGATCGTGCTCGGCGGCGACGGCACACTCCTGCGCGGCGCCGCGTTCGCGCGGGCCTCGGGCGTACCGATGCTCGGTGTCAATCTGGGCCGGGTCGGCTTTCTCGCCGAGGCGGAACGTGACGATCTGGACAAGGTCGTCAACCGCGTCGTCACCCGTTCCTACGAGGTCGAGGAGCGGATGACCATCGATGTCGTCGTACGCAGCAACGGCGATGTGGTCCACCGGGACTGGGCGCTCAACGAGGCGGCCGTACAGAAGGTCTCGCCGGAGCGGATGCTCGAAGTCGTCCTGGAGATCGACGGGCGGCCGGTCACCGCGTTCGGCTGCGACGGGATCGTCTGCGCCACCCCCACCGGATCGACGGCGTACGCCTTCTCGGCCGGCGGGCCGGTCGTCTGGCCGGAGGTCGAGGCGCTGCTGATGGTGCCGATCAGCGCGCACGCGCTCTTCGCGAAACCGCTGGTGACCTCGCCGACCACGGTGCTGGCGGTGGAGGTGCAGGCGAACACCCCGCACGGGGTGCTGTGGTGCGACGGGCGCAGAACCGTGGAGCTGCCGCCCGGGGCGAGAGTGGAGGTACGGCGCGGAGCCGTCCCCGTACGGCTGGCGCGGCTGCATCACGCCTCGTTCACGGACCGGCTGGTGGCCAAGTTCGCGCTGCCGGTGTCCGGCTGGCGCGGGGCGCCGCACTGACCGGACCGGTCGGCGACCCGATCAGCACGGTCGGCATGACATAGGGGGTGTTTCCGGGTGGATTCGGTACGTATCGATCTGGCCGCGCGCCGCCCGGACACTGCCCGGTCGAGGGAATCGGGGGTGGGGTCCGTCGCGCGGGGCCTCCCGGACCTCGTATGGTCATGACCGTGTTGGAGGAGATGCGGATACGGTCGCTCGGAGTCATCGACGACGCGGTCGTCGAGCTGTCACCCGGCTTCACCGCGGTGACCGGTGAGACCGGCGCGGGCAAGACCATGGTCGTCACCAGTCTCGGACTGCTGCTCGGCGGACGCGCCGATCCCGCCCTCGTGCGGATCGGCGCGAAGTCGGCGGTCGTGGAGGGGCGGGTCACCCTCGCCGCCGGTGCCCCGGCGACCCTGCGCGCCGAGGAGGCGGGCGCGGAACTGGAGGACGGCACGCTGCTCATCAGCAGAACCGTCTCCGCGGAGGGACGCTCGCGCGCCCACCTCGGCGGGCGCTCCGTACCCGTGGGCGTCCTGGGGGAGCTGGCGGACGACCTGGTCGCGGTGCACGGCCAGACCGACCAGCAGGGGCTGCTGCGGCCCGCGCGGCAGCGCAAGGCGCTCGACCGGTACGCGGGCGACGCCGTCGCCGTTCCGTATGCCGCTTACACGGAGGCGTACCGCGCACTGCGCGCCGTCTCCACGGAGCTGGACGAGCTGACCACCCGGGCCCGGGAGCGCGCGCAGGAGGCCGATCTGCTGCGCTTCGGGCTGACCGAGATCGGGGCGGTCGAACCGAGGGCGGGGGAGGACATCGAACTCGCCGCGGAGGCGGAGCGCCTCGGCCACGCGGAAGCGCTCGCGTCCGCCGCCTCCGTCGCGCACGCCGCGCTCGCGGGCAACCCCGAGGACCCGGCGGGCGTCGACGCGACGACCCTGGTCGGGGGCGCGGGCCGGGCGCTGGACGCCGTACGGTCCCATGACCCCGCGCTGGCCGGGCTCGCCGAGCGGATGGGGGAGATCTCCATCCTGCTGGCGGATGTGGCCGGTGAACTCGCCGGATACGCGGACAATCTGGATGCCGATCCGCTGCGGCTGGCCGCCGTGGAGGAGCGCAGGGCCGCGCTCTCCGGGCTGACCCGCAAGTACGGCCAGGACATCGCCGCCGTCCTGGACTGGGCCGAGGAGAGCAGCGCGCGGCTGACCGAGCTGGAGGGCGACGACGAACGGATCGGCGAGCTGACGGCCGAGCGTGACGCGCTGCGGTCCGAGCTGTCCGCGCTCGCCCAGGAGCTGACCGACGCGCGTACGGCGGCGGCGGCGCTCTTCGCGCAGGCCGTCACGGCGGAGCTGGCCTCGCTCGCCATGCCGCACGCGCGCGTCTCGTTCGACATCCGCCAGACCGAGTCCGCCGACGAGGCGGACGGGGTCGAGGTCGACGGGCGCTCTGTGGTGTACGGGCCGCATGGTGTCGACGAGGTCGAACTGCTGCTGGCCCCCCACCCGGGCGCCCAGCCCCGGCCGATCGCCAAGGGCGCGTCCGGTGGTGAGCTGTCGCGGGTGATGCTCGCGGTGGAGGTCGTCTTCGCGGGGTCCGATCCGGTGCCTACGTATCTCTTCGACGAGGTGGACGCGGGCGTCGGCGGCAAGGCGGCGGTCGAGGTGGGCCGACGGCTGGCGAAGCTGGCCACCTCGGCGCAGGTGGTGGTGGTCACGCACCTTCCGCAGGTCGCGGCCTTCGCCGACCGGCAGCTGCTGGTCGAGAAGACGGTGGACGGCGCGGTGACGCGCTCCGGGGTGACGGTCCTGGAGGGCGAGGACCGGGTACGGGAGTTGTCGCGGATGCTGGCGGGCCAGGAGGACTCGGAGACGGCGCGCGCGCACGCGGAGGAGCTGCTCGCCACGGCGCGGGGCGCGGCCTCCGGAGGCTAGGGCGTGTGGCCGGGACCGGGGCGTGTGGCCGGGGCCAGTGCGTGTGGCCGGGGCCGGGCCGGCCTTGCACGCGCGGGGAGTTGTGGCCGTAACGGCGTACGGTGACCGGGTCGGCCGGCGCGCGTCCTCACCCATGTGAGTGATCCGGGTGCCGAGTTGAGGCGCCGGACACACGAACGACCCCCCGGCGGTGCCGGAACGTGCGTACGGACTGGCATCCTTGGCGCAGTGACGTCAGGGGCCGGTCCGCGCCGCCGCGGATGCCCCGGCCGTCCATCAGTCCCCATTCCCGATCCAGGAGCCTCGACCACGTGACACAACTGCGTACGGTCCAGGTACTTGGCGGCGGCAGCGTGGGCAGCAGCGCGCACGTACGCTCGCTGGCGGCCGGTCTGGCCGCCAGGGGAGTGCGGGTGACGGTGTGCGCGCCCGCCGAACTCGACCATGCCTACGACTTCCGCGGCGCCGGGGCACGGCACGTACCCGTACCCCGGCGCAGTGATCCGGCGGCCGTCGCGGCCCTGCGGGCGGCCTGCGCCGGCGCGGACGTGGTGCACGCGCACGGCGTGCACGCCGCCGTACGGACCGCGATCGCGCTCGGCGGACTGCGCGTGCCGCTGGTCGTCACCTGGCACTCCCGCGCGCACGCCGAAGGGCCGCGCGGCCGGCTGCTGCGGCTGCTGGAGCGAAGAGCCGCCAGAGCGGCGGCCGTTGTGCTCGGCGCCTCGTCGGAACTGGTCGACCGGGCCCGGGAGCGGGGGGCGCGCGACGCCCGTCTCGCGCCGGTGGCGGTCCCCGCGCCGCACTGGCCCGCCGACGGTGGGGAGAACAAGTCGCGTGCCGAACTCGGCGCGGTCGACCGTCCGTTGCTGATGGCCGTCGGCAGTCTCGTACCGGACAAGGGGTACGACACACTGCTGGACGCGGCCATGATCTGGCGTCATCTCGACCCCGTGCCACTGGTCGTCGTCGCGGGCGAGGGGCGGGAGCGCGCGCGACTCCAGCGCCGTATCGAGGAGGCCGAGTTGCCGGTGCGGCTCATCGGCCGCCGCGACGATGTCTCCGAACTCCTCGCCGCCGCGGATGTCGCCCTGCTGCCCAGCCGCTGGGAGGCACGCTCCGTACTCGCGCAGGAGGCGCTGCGGCTCGGGGTGCCCCTGGTCGCCACGGCGGTCGGCGCCGTTCCCGAACTGGTCGGCGACGCGGCGGAACTCGTACCGTACGGGGACGCGGCGGCCCTCTCGGACGCGGTGATACGCCTCCTCGACGATCCCGGGCGCCGCCAGGAACTCGCCGCGGCGGGCCGTGCGCAGGCGACGCACTGGCCCACGGAGGACGAGACCGTCGCACAAGTGCTCAGTGTCTACGACGAGTTGACCCAGCCCCAGCGATCCCACTGATCCGGGCCCCGCCGCGTCAGAGCGTGTGACGTCTCGCCCGCAGCGCCAGGCTCAGGGCCAGGACCGTCTGCGGATCGTCCAGGTCCGTGCCGAGCAGCTCCGCGATCCGCGCCAGCCGGTTGTAGAGCGTCTGGCGGTTCAGATGCAGCTCGCGCGCCGTCTCCGCCTTGCGGCCGGCGTGGGCCAGATAGGCCTCAAGGGTGGGCAGCAGCGGCGGGCGTGAGCTCCGGTCGTGCGCGCGCAGCGGGCCGATCGCGCGGTCCACGAAGGCCGCCAGGTCGGGGTGTTCCCGCAGCCGCCACAGCAACAGATCGATATCCAGCCGGCGCGCGTCGTACCAGGGGCGCTCCGGCAGTCCCCGGGCCGCCGTCGCGGTCTCCGCCGCGTGCCGCAGCCCCGCGCTCGCCGCCGCCCAGCCGCCCGCGACACCGACGACCACCACCGGCGGCTGCGCCCCGGGACGCTCCAGTCCGGACCGCTCCACGCCCGCGCGCAGCGCCGTCGCGACCCGGTCGGCCACCGCCGTACGCTCGGACTCGGAGCGCAGTCCCAGCAGCAGCGGCACCCGCCCCTCCACGGGCCGTACGCCCAGCAGCACCGGCACCCCCACCGACGACAGCTCCTCCAGTACGGCCCTGGCGAGCAGCGCCCAGTTCCCGGACGGAGCCGATTCGGGGGCCAGCCGCATCACCACCGGCAGCAGCGGCCCCTCGCCCGGCTTGAAACCCAGCACCTTCGCCTGCGCCGGTGCGTGCTCGGCGTGGATCCGGCCCTCCGCGAGATCTGTCAGAAAGTCGCCACGGCCGCGTGCCGCGAGTTCCTCCTCCTGACGGGCCTGCATCAGGACGACCGCCAGGATGTCCGCCGCGCGCTCGGCCGCCAGCCGGTGCACCGGCAGCGGCGGCGCCGATACGGCGGGCAGCACCAGCCGTGCCCGTACCGCCCCGGTGCCGTGCCCGCCGCCGGGCACATCCACCAGCACCGCCCCGGTGGGCGGTCCCGCCGCGCGCGCCGCCCGCCGGCCGCGCAGCCGCTCCCAGATCTGGAGCGGATCGGCGGCGGCCGGACCCGCGCCCGGACCCGCGCCCGGGGCCGCCGCGTACAGCAGGCGGCCCTCCGCCGTCTCCAGGAAGACCGGATTGCCCGCGAAATCCGCGAGGATGCGCAGCACCTGCGGCACCCCGCCCCCGTCCAGCAGCGCTTCCGTGCACCGTCGATGGACCTCCTCGGCCTGCCGCAGCAGCGCGTAATGGCCGTTCACGATCTCGGTGTGCACCTCTTCGGTGACCGAGACGAAGGGCACCTCGCGATGCAGCTGCACCAGCGGCAGCCCGGCAGCCCGCGCCGTCTCCACGATCGTCGCGGGCAGCCGGTCGAACCGGGACCCCAGCTCCACCACCAGCGCCGCGATCCCGCGTTCTGCGAGCCCGCGCACGAAGACGCGCTGCTCGGCCGGGCGGCTGCCCAGCCCGATACCCGTGGTGAGCAGCAGCTCACCGCCCTTGAGCAGCGACGCGATATACGGCACCTCGCCCGCGTGCACCCAGCGCACCGTACGGTCCAGCCGGTCGGCGCAGGCGACGACCTCGGGCAGGCCGGCCCGGAGTCCCGGCAGCTCAAGGGCCCGCCGCACGGTGATTCCGCCCTGACTGTCCATGACGCCGGAGGCTACTGGACGCCGGAGGCCACGGGAAAAGCCCGCGGGGCCCGGACCACGGCGGACGCGCGCCGTGGTCCGGGCCCCGGAGTCACAGGGACCGCGAGAGCCGCACAGGAGCCCAGGGCCCCTTCGGGCCTTCCTTCAGCCGCCGTACGCCCCCGAGGCCGTCAGCCTCAGCGCCGTATCGATCAGCGGCACATGGCTGAACGCCTGCGGGAAGTTCCCCACCTGGCGCTGGAGGCCGGAGTCCCACTCCTCGGCCAGCAGCCCCAGATCGTTACGGAGCGCGAGCAGCTTCTCGAAGAGCTTCCTGGCCTCGTCCACCCGCCCGATCATCGCGAGATCGTCGGCGAGCCAGAACGAACAGGCCAGGAACGCGCCCTCGTCGCCCTCAAGACCGTCCACCCCGGCGTCCTCGCCCGAGGTCGGGTACCGCATGACGAAGCCGTCCTCCGTGGACAGCTCGCGCTGGATCGCCTCGATCGTGCCGATGACCCGCTTGTCGTCCGGCGGCAGGAAGCCCATCTGCGGAATGAGCAGCAGTGACGCGTCCAGTTCCTTGGAGCCGTACGACTGCGTGAAGGTGTTGCGCTCCTTGTCGTACCCCTTCTCGCAGACATCGCGGTGAATGTCGTCCCGCATCTCGCGCCAGCGCTCCAGCGGCCCGTCGGCGTCGCCCGACTCGATCAGCTTGATCGTGCGGTCGACCGCGACCCAGGCCATCACCTTCGAGTGCACGAAGTGCCGGCGCGGACCGCGCACCTCCCAGATGCCCTCGTCCGGCTGATCCCAGTGCTTCTCCAGATACTGGATCAGCTTGAGCTGGAGCACCGAGGCGTAGTCATTGCGGGCCAGACCGGTCATATGCGCCAGATGCAGCGCTTCGGTGACCTCGCCGTACACATCCAGCTGGAGCTGGTGCGCGGCGCCGTTGCCGACCCTGACCGGGCCCGAGCCCTCGTAGCCCGGCAGCCAGTCGAGCTCCGCCTCGCCCAGCTCGCGCTCGCCCGCGATGCCGTACATGATCTGGAGATTCTCCGGGTCACCGGCGACCGCGCGCAGCAGCCACTCACGCCAGGCGCGGGCCTCCTCGCGGTAGCCCGTGCGCAGCAGCGAGGAGAGCGTGATCGCGGCGTCGCGCAGCCAGGTGTAGCGGTAGTCCCAGTTCCGTACGCCGCCGATCTCCTCGGGCAGCGAGGTCGTCGGCGCCGCCACGATCCCGCCCGTCGGCGCGTAGGTCAGCGCCTTGAGCGTGATCAGCGAACGGACCACCGCCTCCCGGTAGGGGCCGTGGTACGTGCAGTGCTCGACCCATTCACGCCAGAAGTCGGAGGTCGCCTCCAGCGAGCCCTCGGGGTCGGGCAGCGCGGGCGGCTGCCGGTGCGAGGGCTGCCAGCTGATCGTGAAGGTGATCCGGTCGCCCGGCGCCACCGTGAAGTCGGAGTACGTCGTGAGGTCCTTGCCGTACGTCTCGACGTCCGTATCCAGCCAGACCGAGTCGGGCCCGGCGACGGCGACCGTGCGGTTGTCCACCTTGTGGACCCAGGGCACGACCCGCCCGTAACTGAACCGCATCCGCAGCGCGGACCGCATCGGCACGCGTCCGCTGATGCCCTCCACGATCCGGATCACCTGCGGAGCGCCGTCACGCGGCGGCATGAAATCGGTCACTCTCACGGTGCCGCGCGGGGTGTCCCACTCCGATTCGAGAATCAGTGAGTCTCCGCGGTAGCGGCGCCGAGTGGCCCGCGGCGCCTCGGAACCCGCGGGATGCGCGGGTCCCAGCCGCCAGAAACCATGCTCATCGGTGCCGAGCAGAGCCGCGAACACGGCATGCGAGTCGAAGCGGGGCAGGCACAGCCAGTCGACTGTGCCGTCCCGGCAGACCAGGGCAGCGGTCTGCATGTCTCCGATGAGTGCGTAATCCTCGATGCGCCCGGCCACGTGCATCTCCAGTCGAACGGCCATGTCCGCCCCGCGTGGGGCGCGTACTTCGGTCAAGGGTCGTTGACGAGCTCTACTTCCGGGAAATCGGGCGGGGATGGTGCCGTTTGCCGGCCGGACTCGGCAGCGAATGTTTGAGCAGGATACGACGCACAACGGTGGTCTGCGCCACGGTCCCGGCAACATCGGTCCGCCGAACGGGTAGGCCCCGGGTGACTCGCGGGAAAAAAGGCTGACTCGGGGGAAAGGGTCATCGAATGCGGAATGCGGCGTGTGGCCGGAAGCACCCTCTCTTCGGCGCTGATACCCTGGTAGCCCGTGGACCGGTGGACTCCCTGTGACGCAATGGGGCCCCGTACCCGCAGCGACGGAAGTCCCCTCAGTCTTCGACCGGGACACCGGCACGCACCTCAGACCGCGACCACGGGAGCCCCCTCTTGGCCATGCCGAACCGATCCACGACATCCTCGACGACCAAGCACATCTTCGTCACCGGGGGTGTTGCCTCCTCCCTCGGCAAGGGCCTGACCGCCTCCAGTCTGGGTGCGCTGCTCAAGGCGCGTGGCCTGCGGGTCACCATGCAGAAGCTCGACCCGTATCTGAACGTCGACCCGGGCACGATGAACCCGTTCCAGCACGGTGAGGTCTTCGTCACCAACGACGGAGCGGAGACCGACCTGGACATCGGCCACTACGAGCGTTTCCTCGATGTGGACCTCGACGGCTCGGCCAATGTCACCACCGGCCAGGTCTACTCGCAGGTCATCGCGAAGGAGCGGCGCGGTGAGTACCTGGGCGACACGGTCCAGGTCATTCCGCACATCACCAACGAGATCAAGCACCGCATCCGGCGCATGGCGGCCGACGACGTCGATGTCGTCATCACGGAGGTCGGCGGCACGGTCGGCGACATCGAATCGCTGCCGTTCCTGGAGACCGTCCGACAGGTGCGTCACGAGGTCGGCCGCGACAACGTCTTCGTCGTGCACATCTCGCTGCTGCCGTACATCGGGCCCTCCGGCGAGCTGAAGACCAAGCCGACCCAGCATTCGGTCGCGGCACTGCGCAACATCGGTATCCAGCCGGACGCGATCGTGCTCCGCGCCGACCGCGACGTACCGACCGCGATCAAGCGCAAGATCTCGCTGATGTGCGATGTCGACGAGACGGCCGTGGTGGCGTGTGTGGACGCCAAGTCGATCTACGACATCCCCAAGGTGCTGCACACCGAGGGGCTGGACGCCTATGTCGTGCGCAAGCTGGATCTGCCGTTCCGCGATGTGGACTGGACGGTCTGGGACGATCTGCTGGACCGCGTCCACAACCCCGACCACGAGGTCACCGTCGCGCTGGTCGGCAAGTACATCGACCTCCCGGACGCCTACCTCTCGGTGACCGAGGCGATGCGGGCCGGCGGCTTCGCGAACAAGGCGCGCGTCAAGGTCAAGTGGGTCACCTCGGACGACTGCAAGACCCCGGCCGGCGCCGCCAGGCAGCTGGCCGACGTCGACGGGATCCTGATCCCCGGCGGCTTCGGCGAGCGCGGTGTCACCGGCAAGGTCGGCGCCATCCAGTACGCCAGGGAGCACAAGGTCCCGCTGCTCGGCCTCTGTCTGGGCCTCCAGTGCATCGTCATCGAGGCCGCGCGCAATGTGGCCGGGATCCCCGACGCCAACTCCACGGAGTTCGACTCGGGCACCGCCCACCCGGTGATCTCCACCATGGAGGAGCAGCTCGCCTACGTGGAGGGCGCCGGAGACCTGGGCGGCACGATGCGGCTCGGTCTGTACCCGGCGAAGCTCGCCGAGGGCTCGATCGTGCGCGAGGTCTATGACGACCAGCCGTATGTGGAGGAGCGCCACCGCCACCGCTACGAGGTCAACAACGCCTACCGCGCGGAGCTGGAGAAGAAGGCCGGTCTGGTCTTCTCGGGCACGTCCCCGGACAACAAGCTCGTCGAGTACGTCGAGTACGCGCGCACCACGCATCCGTATCTGGTCGCCACCCAGGCCCATCCGGAGCTGCGGTCCCGGCCGACCAGGCCGCATCCGCTCTTCGCCGGGCTGGTGAAGGCCGCGGTGGAGCGTCAGCGGGCCGCCCGCGCGGACGCGGGCCAGGGCGGGCAGCGGACGCCGGTGGAGCCGGTGGCCGCCCAGTCCTGAGCGGTTCCCCAAGCGATACGGTGGGAGCCGGGGCACGGGTCTTTCGGGACCTGTGCCCCGGTTTCCGCTTGTGCGCCACTGTGTGGGAGGACGCTTTCATGACGATCAAGGACGCCCCCGAGGAGTGGCGGGTCACCGCGACCTCGACGCCCTTCCGCGGCAACAAGACCAGTGTCCGTACGGACGAGGTGGTCATGCCCGACGGTTCGGTCGTGTCGCGCGACTATCAGGTCCACCCCGGATCCGTGGCGATCCTCGCGCTGGACGACGCGGGCCGGGTCCTCGTACTGCGCCAGTACCGCCACCCCGTCCGCCAGAAGCTCTGGGAGATCCCGGCCGGTCTGCTCGATGTGCCGGGCGAGAACCCGCTGCACGCGGCCCAGCGCGAGCTGTACGAGGAGGCGCACGTCAAGGCCGAGGACTGGCGGGTGCTGACGGACGTCTACACCACGCCGGGCGGCTGCGACGAGGCGGTACGGATCTTCCTCGCGCGCGGTCTGTCGGAGGCGGAGGGCGAGCGCTTCGAAGTCTCCGAGGAGGAGGCGGACATGGAGCTGGCCCGGGTCGGGACGGCGGAGCTGGTACGGGGCGTGCTCGCCGGTGAACTGCACAACAACTGTCTGGCGGTCGGCGTGCTCGCGCTCACCGCGGCGCTGGCGGGGGACGGCATCGAGTCACTCCGGCCGGCCGAGGCGCCCTGGCCCGCGCGCCCGTTCGCGTCCTGAACCCGCTCCGAACCCGCCACCAACCCGCTCCGAAGCCGCCGCGAACCCGGCCTGAACGGGACCCGGAACCGGTGCCTCCGCATCGAGGGTCTTCGATGATTCTCCAGTCTGAAAAAATGCTGATCCGATTGGGGGATATATCGGCCACGCTCCACCGTTCTCGTCGCTGAGAGTGAACTACGCTCGTACCGCCCGTGCGGAGACCCGCCGGGCTCGGCTCGTGCGCAGGCGGACGGAGCGTGGCCCGTGACGGATCAGGCGGTGGATGTGAGTGGCCCCGGCCGTCCGGGCGCCGGGGAAGAGCGCGACAGCACCCGGAGCGGGGAGCCAACCGCACCCGAGGCAGACGAAACTGACGGTCCGTCGGACAAGCGGCGGAGCCGTTCCGCGTCGGCCGTCAAGAAGCGGCCGGCAGCGGGTTCCGAGACGAAAGGTACGGCCCGGGTGAGTGTCCCGGAGGGTCCCGACGACGCGACCGACGCCGTGGGCGCGAGCGGCACGGCGAGTCCGGCGCCGGACACCGTGACAGAGCGTGGTGACACGCGGCGGACGACGGGGGACGAGGACGCGCGCACGGACGCGTCCGGCCCGGCGGACGGACTCGCCGGACTCGCCGGACCCGCCGATCCGGCGCCGGTGGAGGCCGCTTCTGGCCCGGTGGCGGCGGCTCCCGGGGGTGAGGCGCCACGGTCCGGGCCGGGCGATCTGCCGTCCGGGCCCGGAGCCGGATGTCTGTCCCCGGTCATTCCCGCCGAGCCGGCCGTACCCCGTCCGGACCTCACACAGCCGGTCGAGCCGCCGCCTTCCGAGCGGACGGACCCCTCGGCTTCCGAGCGGACGGACCCCTCGGACTCGCCGTCCGACGAGCGGGACTCCCACCGGGCGAGGCCCGCGTACGACGGGGCGTTCTTCGGCAGACAGCGGGAACTCAAGACGCTGCGCGGCGACATCGAGCGGGCCGGGCTCAACACGCTGTCCGGCCGCAAGGAGCCGCGCGCCCGGGTGCTGCTGATCGCGGGCCGGGCCGGCTCGGGCCGTACCGCGCTGGCCGAGGAGCTGACCCGGCAGTTGCGCGACGGCTATCCGGACGGTGTCGTACGGACCCGGCTCACCGAACCCGGCGGCGGGCCGGTGCCCACCGAGCGGACCGCGCGCGCGATCCTCGACGCGTTCGGCCTGGCCACCCCGCCCGGCGCGGGCGAGGACGAGCTGTCCGAGATGGTCCGCGAGGCCCTTTCCACGCGGCGGGTGCTGCTGCTCCTCGACGACGCCGTGGACGCCGAGCAGGTCGATCCGCTGGTGCCCGACAACCCCGGCTGTCTGGTGGTCGCGGTCGCGCAGGGCCCGCTCACCGGGATCCCCGACGTCCGTCCGTGCACGCTCGGCGGCATGGACGCCAAGTCCGCCATCGAATTGCTCGGGCAGTTCACCGGCGCCGTCCGGATCACCGTCGATCCGCAGGCCGCGGAGTCGCTCGCCGAGGAGTGCGGCGGCCAGCCCGCGGCGCTCGTGCTGGCCGGTGGCTGGCTCGCCGCCCGGCCCACCGCGTCGGTCGCCGATGTGACCAAACAGCTGCGAGCCCTGCCGCACGACTGGGAACGGCCCGTCGGCGACCGGCCGCTCGCGCGCGCCTTCCGTCTCGTCTACGAGACCCTGCCGTCGCCCGCCGCCCGGATACTGCGACTGCTCGCCCTCGCGCCCGCGGGCCTCGCCGACGCCCATATCGCGTCCGCGCTGGCCGGCTGCTCGCTCTCGGCCGCCAGGACCACACTGGACGACTTCGCGGTCCGGGGGCTGCTCCGGGCGGTCGACACCGAGCAGTACGAGGTGCCCGGCTGTCTGGTCCCGTTGCTGCGGGCCGTCATGGCGGAGCACGACCGGCCCGCCGAGGTGCAGCTCGCCCGCGCCCGGATGCTGGAGCGGAGCGTACGGCTCCTCCAGTCGTGCCGCGCCGTCACCGAACCCGACGGCTCCCCGGCCCGCAAGAAGCTGGCCGCGCTGCCCCGCGCGCTGCGCTTCCCGAACGCCGCGGCGGCGGCCGGATGGCTGAGCGCGCGACAGCCCGCGCTGCTCGCCTCCGCCCGGCTCGCGGTCGCCGACGGCGAGCTGGACACACTGGCGAGGCGGCTGGTCGCCGCGCTGGTCAGGGCGCTGGCCGCGCACCGCGGCACCGAAGCCGCGGCGCCCGAGCTGTACGGGCTCCACCAACTGGTGCTCGATATCGCCGAGCGGCGCGAGCTGCACCGTGAGCAGGCCGCCGCGCTGCTGAACCTCGGCGACCTGGACGCCCAGACCGGCCGCACGCGGGACGCCCTCGTCCGCTACCGCGCCGCCCTGGACGCCGGAAGGACCGCGAACGATCTCTACGCGACCGGCCGCGCGATGGAATCCGTAGGCGGCGCCTACCAGGATCTACGGGACTGGCAGCGGGCCGCCGACTGGTACGGCAGGGCGCTCGCCCAGCGGCTGAGCCGGGGCGAGCGGGCCGACGAGGCCCGGCTGTACGGCCGGCTCGGCACCGTCTTCACCTACGCGGGGCTGTACGGCGAGGCGCTGCGCAACTGGCGGGCCGCCGTCGCGGGCTACCGCAGGCTGCGCGATCTCCCGGGCCAGGCAAGGGCCTTGAGCGAGGCGGCCCGGGTCCAGGAGTACGCGGGCCGGCCGCAGGAGTCGCTGCGCACCTGCCAGGAGGCGGTCGAGTGGGCGCGGCTGGCCGGGGACGAACGGCTCCAGGCCGCTCTCCAGCTCAGGCTCGCCGACACCCTGGACAGGCTCGGCGATCCCACCGCCGCGCGGCTGCACCGGGCCACCGCCGATCGTCTGCTGGAAACAGAGGGGGAACACCTGCGAAATCCGTAGCGCTTCCGCTGGGGATTGGTGCTTTGCAAGGCTAGACACCGAGAAATCCTTCATTAAACTGGCTACGCCGCACCTTCCGCGGCGTCTGCCCGTGCGCCACGCGTGCCCGGGTATGTATGGGATCGCCCCTGGACATCCCCCGGACATCCCCTGAGCCAAGGACCGTGATCTGCCGTGTTGGTCGGTATCCCCCGTGAGGTCAAGAACAACGAGTTCCGGGTGGCCATCACCCCGGCCGGCGTCCATGAGCTGGTGCGCCAGGGGCATCAGGTCGTCATCGAGCGGAACGCCGGCGCCGGCTCCTCGATCACGGACGAGGAGTTCGCCACGGCCGGCGCGCGGATACTGGCCACCGCCGACGAGGTCTGGGCGGCCGCCGATCTGCTGCTGAAGGTCAAGGAGCCGATCGCCGAGGAGTACCACCGGCTGCGCAAGGGCCAGACGCTCTTCACCTATCTGCATCTCGCCGCCTCCCGCGCGTGCACGGACGCGCTGCTGGACTCCGGCACCACCGCCATCGCGTACGAGACCGTCGAGACCGCGAACCGCGCGCTGCCGCTGCTCGCCCCGATGTCCGAGGTCGCGGGCCGGCTGGCGCCGCAGGTCGGGGCGTACCACCTGATGCGCTCGGCCGGCGGCCGGGGTGTGCTGCCGGGCGGTGTGCCCGGTACGGCGGCCGGCCGGGCCGTTGTCATCGGCGGTGGTGTCTCGGGCTGGAACGCCACGCAGATCGCCGTCGGCATGGGGTTCCATGTGACGCTGCTCGACCGGGACATCAACAAGCTGCGCGAGGCCGACAGGATCTTCGGTACGAAGGTCCAGACCATCGTCTCCAACGCCTTCGAACTGGAGAAGGCGGTCGTCGAGGCGGACCTCGTCATCGGCGCCGTTCTCATCCCCGGCGCGAAGGCGCCGAAGCTGGTCACGAACGAGCTTGTCGCCAAGATGAAGCCCGGAAGTGTACTTGTCGACATTGCGATTGATCAGGGCGGCTGCTTCGAGGACTCACGGCCGACGACGCACGCCGAGCCGACGTTCCGGGTCCATGACTCGGTCTTCTACTGCGTGGCCAATATGCCGGGCGCCGTACCGCACACCTCCACGTACGCGCTGACCAACGCCACGCTGCCGTACATCGTGGAGCTGGCGAACCGTGGCTGGCTCGACGCGCTGCGCCGGGACGCGGCGCTCGCCAAGGGCCTCAACACCCATGAGGGCCAGGTCGTTTACCGCGAGGTCGCCGAGGCTCATGGGCTGGATCACGCCGAATTGGCCGCGCTTCTGGGCTGAGCTGTCAACGCGCTTCGTCAACATCGCGCCAGCGGCCGGATCTTGCGCAGCGAGGTCCGGCCGTACGTGTGTCCGGTGGCCGCCGGACGGCTGGTCAACACGCCTCGAACGTAATGCTTTCAACCGTTTCGCGCGTCGGCGAAACCTGTCGGGCATGCCTTGGTGAGAGGCTTGTGCGCCCTTGACAGAGACGTGTTCCGTTGCCGACACATCGGGCCGGGTCCGGCGGATTGTGTTGCTGCGAAGCGGTGACACGCCATAGAGTCGCCAACCGTCGGCATGGTGCCACGCTGACCTATCGATAAGTTTCCTGGTCCCGTCCAAGGAGGTAAGACGACTTGTGAATGAGTCGACATTTACTCCCGGGGGTGGTCTACCAGGAATGCCTGTGAGGAGCCAGAGCCCGTCGTCCGGGCTCAAGGCTGTCGGCTCCGTAGCGGTCCGCACCTTCGCCACCCACCAGCACATGACGACAGCCCACCAGATGATGGACGGCCAACACGTGAACGCCATGGCCGGCAACGAGGGTGGCCGAGAGTCCACTCCATTCGCCGACTACGACGAAGTGCCCGAGGGGCACTTCTACGACCCCGACGCCGAGTACGAGCCCGACCCCGAGTACGCGGCCACCCTCGCCCCCGACGCCGCCCGCCAGCGTCGCGAGCGGATCGGCCCGACCGGGCGTCCCCTGCCGTACTTCCCGATCCCGGGCCCGCTCACCGACCACGGCCCCGCGAAGATCATCGCGATGTGCAACCAGAAGGGCGGCGTCGGCAAGACGACGTCGACCATCAATCTGGGTGCCGCGCTCGCGGAGTACGGCCGGCGTGTGCTGCTCGTCGACTTCGACCCGCAGGGCGCCCTGTCGGTCGGCCTCGGTGTGAACCCGATGGAGCTGGACCTCACCGTCTACAACCTGCTCATGGAGCGGGGCATGGCGGCCGACGAGGTGCTGCTGAAGACCGCCGTGCCCAACATGGACCTGCTGCCGAGCAATATCGACCTCTCGGCCGCCGAGGTGCAGTTGGTGAGCGAGGTGGCGCGCGAGTCCACGCTCCAGCGGGCGCTGAAGCCGCTGATGCAGGACTACGACTACATCGTGATCGACTGTCAGCCCTCGCTCGGTCTGCTGACCGTGAACGCGCTGACCGCCGCGCACAAGGTGATCGTGCCGCTGGAGTGCGAGTTCTTCGCGCTGCGCGGGGTCGCGCTGCTGACGGAGACCATCGAGAAGGTCCAGGAGCGGCTCAACCCCGAGCTGGAGCTCGACGGCATCCTCGCCACCATGTACGACTCCCGTACGGTGCACAGCCGTGAGGTCCTGGCCCGTGTGGTCGAGGCCTTCGACGATCACGTCTACCACACGGTGATCGGGCGGACCGTGCGCTTCCCGGAGACCACGGTCGCCGGTGAGCCGATCACCACGTACGCCTCGAACTCCGTAGGCGCCGCCGCGTATCGCCAGCTCGCCAGGGAGGTGCTCGCCCGGTGTCACGCCGAGTGAGTCTGCCCGGGGCCGACGAGCTGTTCCGTACGACCGGGGGCATGGCGCTTCAGTCCTCCTCGCCCTCGGACCGGCGCAGGAACGCCAACGGCGAGCCCCGGGTGCCCGCTCCGGCGGGGGAGAGCGATCCGCCGGGCGACCCGGCGGGCGCCGCCACCTCCACCGCGGTGGAGGAGCACTCCGCGGCCGGTACGGACGCCCAGGAGTCGCCCCGGAGCAGGACCGCCGACGCGGAGCAGGCCGCCTCCTCCGTGAAGGGGCGACGGCCGCAGGAGGCCGCCTCCGCGTCCGCCACGGGCCCGGGGCAGGCTCAGGGCCAGACACCGGCCGCCGGGCCGCAGAGCGGGCAGCAGCGGCGTCGGGGACGTGGTGCCAACCGCCGCCCCAGCGGACGCGAACGGCACGACGAGAAGATCACGGTCTATGTCTCGGCCGAGGAACTGATGGACCTGGAACACGCGCGGCTCGTGCTGCGCGGTGAGCACGGACTCGCCGTGGACCGCGGCCGGATCGTCCGCGAGGCCGTCGCGGTGGTCCTCGCCGACCTCGAATCGCGGGGCGACGCGAGCATCCTCGTACGGCGCCTGCGCGGGCGCTGAGGATAGCCTGCGCGGGCCGCCCCGCCGCTTCTCCCGCCACCAGGACCTCGATGCCCCCGCCCCCCGGTCTCCACCGCCAGCCCCGCCGCACTCTCGGCCGCGGGCCAGGGGCGTCGCCGCCCGAGCCGGTGTCCGAACCGGTGTCCGAGCCCGCTCCCGTACCGGAGGCGCCGCCCGTACCCGTACCCGAGCCTGTCGCGGAGCCCGCTTCCGTACCGGAGCCGGAGCCGGAGCCCGCGCCCGTGCTGGAGCCTGTGCCGGAGCCCGCGCCCGTGCTGGAGCCGGCGGCCGAGCACGAGCACGAGTCCGCCCCCGGTGACGGGCGGTTCACCGTACGGCTGGTGAACTTCGAAGGCCCCTTCGACCTGCTGCTCCAGCTCATCTCCAAGCACAAGCTGGATGTGACCGAGGTCGCGCTGTCGAAGGTCACCGACGAGTTCATGGCACACATCCGGGCCATGGGGCCGGACTGGGATCTCGACCAGACCACCGAGTTCCTGGTCGTCGCGGCGACCCTGCTGGATCTGAAGGCCGCCCGTCTGCTGCCCGCCGCCGAGATCGAGGACGAGGCCGATCTCGCGCTGCTCGAAGCCCGCGACCTCCTTTTCGCGCGGCTCCTCCAGTACCGCGCGTACAAGCAGGTCGCGGAGATCTTCAGCGAGCGGCTGGACGCCGAGGGCCGGCGCTATCCCCGTACCGTCGGACTGGAGCCGCACCACGCCGCGCTGCTGCCCGAGGTCGTCATCAGCATCGGGCCGGAGGGCTTCGCCCGGCTGGCCGTGAAGGCGATGCAGCCGAAGCCCAGGCCGCAGGTGTACGTGGAGCACATCCACGCGCCCCTGGTGTCGGTGCGGGAACAGGCGGGGATCGTCGTCGCGCTGCTGCGGGAGCGCGGCGAGGCCGGCTTCTCGGCGCTCATCGAGGACGCCGGGGACACGCTCACCGTCGTGGCGCGGTTCCTGGCACTGCTTGAGCTCTACCGGGAGCGTGCCGTCGCCCTGGACCAGGAGGAGGCGCTCGGCCCGCTCATGGTCCGCTGGACGGGCGGGGACGGTGATGTGGAGGCCGCGGTGACGGACGAGTTCGACCGTGAGTCCGGAGCGGACGGGGGAGCCGCCGAGGCGGCGGCCGGCGGAGAGGGCCGGGGCACGGTCGGTGGAACCGGCCGGGGAACGGGCGAGGGAACGGGCGAGAAGGTGACGGTGTGAGGGCGAGCGAGCGGGAACAGGCGAGGGAACGGGCGGCGGAGCGGTCGGCGGGTACGGTCGCCGATCTCGACCTCAAGCCCGCCCTGGAGGCGGTCCTCATGGTCGTCGACGAGCCCGCCACCGAGGAACATCTCGCCAAGGTCCTCGACCGCCCCCGGCGGGCCGTCGCCGACGCGCTGCGCGAGCTGGCCGACGAGTACGCCGTGGGGCGCCGGGGGTTCGAGCTGCGGCTGATCGCCGGCGGCTGGCGTTTCTACACCCGGCCCGAGTACGCGGCGGCCGTGGAGGCGTTCGTACTCGACGGCCAGCAGGCCCGGCTCACCCAGGCGGCGCTGGAGACGCTGGCGGTCGTCGCGTACCGCCGGCCCGTGAGCCGTTCCCGGGTCTCGGCGGTGCGCGGGGTGAACTGTGACGGCGTCATGCGGACCCTGCTCCAGCGCGGGCTGGTGGAGGAGGCGGGCACGGAACCCGAAACAGGTGCGATCCTGTACACGACGACGAACTACTTTTTGGAGCGGATGGGCCTGCGGGGCCTGGACGAGCTTCCGGAGCTCGCGCCCTTCCTCCCCGAGGCGGACGCGATCGAGGCCGAGAGCCAGGAAGGCGTTCCGTCGTTCGATCCGGACGCACCGGACACCGACGCAGACGACAAGACGGAACTTTGATGCGAAGCAACGGCAGGAACAGCGGTAGCGGCAACAGGAGCGGCGGCGGCAACCGGGACAACCGGGGAGCCGGCGGCGGACGTGACGACGAGCAGAAGCGGCCGTCCCGTCCCCGTCCCGAGGAGCGCCGTTACGACGTCGGCCGCTCGGGTCCCACCGGTGGTTCCGGCGCGTCCGGGGCACCTGCCGGCGCGCGCCGTTCCGGTGGCTCGGGCGGTTCCGGTTCCGGCGGTTCCGCGGGCGGCGCCTCCGGCGGGGGCTCGCGTCAGGGCGGTGCCCGGGGCGCGGCGGCCCGCGGCGGTGCCAAGGGCGGTCCCAAGCCTTCGCAGAGCGGTGGCCGCGGCGGACCGCGGCGCGGTTCCCCGTCCCGTCCGCGCGAGCTGGACGCCAAGATCGAGCAGCGCAACCGCGACCGGTACGCGAACCGGCCCTCGGTCACGACGCCCAGGACCAACCCGGGCGCCGAGCAGGAGGGCGAGCGGTTGCAGAAGATCCTCGCCCGCGCCGGCATGGGGTCACGCCGGGCGTGCGAGGAGCTGATCGAGCAGGCCAGGGTCGAGGTGAACGGCGAGATCGTCCTCGAACAGGGCATGCGCGTGAACCCGGACCGCGACGAGATCAAGGTCGACGGGCTGACGGTCGCCACGCAGTCGTATCTCTTCTTCGCGCTGAACAAGCCGGCCGGGGTCGTCTCCACGATGGGGGACCCCGACGGGCGGCAGAATCTCGGCGACTACGTCACCAACCGCGAGACCCGGCTCTTCCATGTCGGCCGCCTCGACACGGAGACCGAGGGCATCATCCTGCTCACCAACCACGGTGAGCTGGCCCACCGCCTCACGCACCCCAAGTACGGCGTCAAGAAGATCTATCTCGCCGCGATCCAGGGCCCGCTGCCGCGCGATCTGGGCAAGCGGCTGAAGGACGGCATCCAGTTGGAGGACGGCTACGCCAAGGCCGACCACTTCCGGGTCGTCGAGAACACCGGCAAGAACTACCTGGTGGAGGTCACCCTCCACGAGGGCCGTAAGCACATCGTCCGCCGGATGCTCGCCGAGGCGGGATTCCCGGTCGACCGGCTTGTCCGGACGTCCTTCGGCCCGATCCCGCTGGGCGACCAGAAGTCCGGCTGGCTGCGCCGCCTCACCAACACCGAGGTCGGCATGCTGATGAGGGAAGTCGGGCTGTAACAGGCCCTGCGGCGCCCCCACGGGGACGCCGGACATCGCGAAGCCCGCGGCCCGACGGCCGCGGGCTTCTCCCTTGTGCGGACGGCCCGTTCAGCTTTATAGTCAACCTGACCATTAAGGGGGTGACCGTGAATCCCGCGATCGCGACTCGGACGGCCGTGCGAGCGTACGGCCGGTGGGCCCGGACCCACGGGGGTGGCCCGGGCCCCGGCCCGGCGGAGCGGTCATGACGGCCCGGGGGCGGCGCGTCCCCAGGGGATACGATCCCGCCGCCTTCGAGCCGTTCGCGGTCACCGTCGATCTCGCCGTCTTCACCGTCCGGCTGGGCCGGCTTCATGTGCTCCTCGTCGAGCGGGGAGCGGAACCATACCGGGGCGACTGGGCGCTGCCCGGCGGCTTCGTCCGCCCGAGGGAGTCGGCCGGACAGGCCGCCCGCCGCGAACTCGCCGAGGAGACGGGCCTGTTGGTACGGGACACGGGCGCGTTCCATCTGGAGCAACTGCGCACCTACAGCGATCCGGACCGTGATCCCAGGATGCGGGTGGTGTCCGTGGCGTACGCGGCGCTCGTCCCCGATCTGCCCGAGCCGCGCGGCGGCGGGGACGCGGCCCGTGCCCAGTGGGTGGAGTTCGGCGCGCGCGGGCCGCTCGCCTTCGACCACGAACACATCCTCGCCGACGCCTACGACCGGGTCGGCGCCAAGCTCGAATACACCTGTCTCGCCACGGCCTTCTGCCCGCCCGAGTTCACACTCGGGGAGCTGCGGCAGGTGTACGAGACCATCTGGGGCGTGACGCTCGACCGCCCCAACTTCCGGCGCAAAGTCCTCACCACGCCCGGTTTCGTCCAGGCGTTGGAGGGGCCGCCGCGCCGGACGGGTGGCCGGGGGAAACCGGCCGCGCTGTACCGCGCGGGCCCCGCCACCACGCTGCACCCACCTCTGCTGCGACCGGAAGGACGGAACGCATGATCATCGCGAGGGCCCTGACCAAACAGGCTGCCACGGGCTCGCTGATCGGGCTCGCGCTCGGTGACGCGCTGGGCTTTCCCACCGAGTTCAACGATGTGCCGTCGATCCTGGCCAAATGCGGTCCCTGGCGGGAGATGGCGCTCCCCGAGCCCGCGTTCGTCACGGACGACACCCAGATGACGCTGGCGCTCGCGCGCGGGATCAGGACCGCGATGGACCGGGGCGTGCTCGGTCCGCTGGGGCTGGAGCGGCCGGTACGCGACGAGTTCGTCCGCTGGTACCACTCCCCGGACAACAACCGCGCCCCCGGCAACACGTGCCTGACGGCCTGCGGGCTCCTCGACAGCGACCGCCCCTGGCAGCGGGCCAGCCAGACGCGCTCCAAGGGCTGCGGCGCCAATATGCGGGTCGCGCCGATCGGACTCGTCCCCGGCCTCAGCGACGAACAGCGGGGCGGCGCGGCGCAGTTGCAGGCGGCGCTCACCCACGGCCATCCGACGGCGCTCGCCGCCTCCGATCTGACGGCCCGCGCGGTCCATCTGCTCGCCAACGGCGGCGAGCCGCAGGGGCTGGTGGGCCAGCTGCGCTCGTACGCGTACGAGAACCGCGAGCACTACTACCACCGCTGGCTCGGCGACCTCTGGACCCTCACCGGCGACCCCACACCCGAGGCCTTCGTCTCCCGGGGCTGGGACGAGTGCCTGGAGGCCCTGGAACGCCTTCAGGAGGCCCTGCGCTCCCCCTCCCCGGAGACCGACCCCTGTCTGGCCACCGGAGACGGCTGGATTGCCGAGGAAGCCCTCGCCACCGGCCTGCTCTGCTTCCTCCTCTTCCCCCAGGACCCGGTCACCGCTCTGCGCCGCGCGGCCTGCACGCGGGGCGACTCCGACTCCCTCGCCTGCCTCACGGGCGCGTTCGCGGGCGCCCACCTGGGCGCGGGTGCGTGGCCCGCGGAGTGGGCGGAACGGATCGAGTACCACAGTGATCTGATGACGCTGGGCGCGCTCTGGGATTCATGATCCACGCGAACGAACGATCCGGGGTGCCCCCGGGAACGTGGCGGAGGGAACGGCCGCGGCGGCCCGTCGGCCGCGGCTGACTACCCTGGGGCGAGCAGTCGATCACTGAGGAGAACGTCGTGGCGGTACGAGCGGTCCGTGGAGCGGTCCAGCTGGAGCGGGACGAGGCCGGGCACATGGACGACCAGGTCAGACAGCTCCTCACCGCGATCCTGGAGCGCAACGCGCTCACCGCGGACGATCTGATCAGCGTCTGGTTCACGGCCACGCCCGATCTGCACAGCGACTTCCCGGCCGCCGCGGCACGCGGGCTCGGCATCGTCGACGTTCCCCTGATCTGTGCCCAGGAACTGGACATCGCGGGCGCCCTGCCGCGTGTCGTCCGTATCCTCGCCCATATCGAGTCCGACCTCCCCAAGTCCGAGATCGCGCACGTCTACCTCGGCGCCGCCGCCACCCTCCGCAAGGACATCGCCCAGTGAGAACCGCCGTCGTCATCGGTACGGGCCTGATCGGCACCTCGGCGGCGCTGGCCCTGGCCGGCCGCGGGGTGACCGTCCACCTCAGCGACCACGACCCCTCGCGGGCCAGGACCGCCACCGCGCTCGGCGCGGGGACGGACGAGGCGCCCGAGGGCCCCGTCGACCTCGCGATCATCGCCGTACCGCCCAGGCATGTCGCCGCCACGCTCCGCGCGGCGATGCGCGACGGCGTGGCCCGCGGCTATCTGGACGTGGCCAGTGTCAAGGGCGGCCCCCGGCGCGAGCTGGAGGCGCTCGGCCTCGATCTCGCCCCGTACATCGGTTCGCACCCCATGGCAGGCAAGGAGCGCTCGGGACCGCTGGCCGCGACCGCCGATCTCTTCGAGGGGCGGCCCTGGGTGCTGACCCCGACCCGGGAGACGGACACCGAGGTACTGAACCTCGCCCTGGAACTGGTCGCGCTGTGCCGCGCCGTCCCCGTGGTGATGGACGCCGACGCGCACGACCGCGCGGTCGCCCTCGTCTCGCACACCCCGCAGCTGATCTCGTCCATGGTCGCCGCTCGTCTTGAGCGGGCCGACGAGACGGCGGTACGCCTCTGTGGCCAGGGCATCCGCGATGTCACCCGGATCGCGGCCTCCGACCCCGGGATGTGGGTCGAGATCCTCTCCGCCAATCCCGGCCCGGTCGCCGACGTACTGGCCGGGGTCGCCGCCGACCTCGGTGAGACGGTCGAGGCGCTGCGCGCGCTCCAGTCCTCGGACGCGGACAAGCGCCGGGGCGGGGCCGCCGGGATCGAGGACGTCCTGCGGCGTGGCAACGCCGGACGGGAACGGGTGCCCGGCAAGCACGGCGCCGCGCCCGCGGCATACGAGATCGTGGCCGTCCTCATCAACGACCGGCCCGGCGAGCTGGCCCGTATCTTCGCGGACGCGAGCCGCGCCGGGGTCAATGTGGAGGACGTACGGATCGAGCACGCGACCGGGCAGCAGGCGGGCCTGGCGCAGCTGATGGTGGAGCCGTCGGCCGCCCCGGTGCTCTCGGCGGCCCTGCGGGAACGCGGCTGGTCGATCCGGCAGTAGGCGTCCCGCCGAACGGGTGCAATCGGGGTCCTGAGTACTCGGTAACCTTGTGCGGGGGCGTATGTGCGTCCCCGCGCATCCACCCCCCTGAACCAGGAAGGTGTCCGACCCCCGTGGACAACGGAGCAACCCCCGCCCGGACCGCACCGGCCGCTGTGATCGTCGCCATCGACGGCCCCTCCGGCACGGGCAAGTCGAGCACCTCCAAGGCCGTGGCCGCCCGGCTCGGGCTGAGCTATCTGGACACCGGCGCGCAGTACCGCGCGATGACCTGGTGGATGCTCACCAACGGTGTCGACGTCTCGGACGCCGCGGCCGTCGCGACGGCCGCGGGCAAGCCCGTGCTGGTCTCCGGGACCGACCCGGCGGCGCCCACGATCACCGTGGACGGGACGGACGCCGCCGCTCCGATCCGTACCCAGGAGGTCACCTCCAAGGTGAGCGCGGTCAGCGCCGTGCCCGAGGTACGGACCGTCGTCACCGAGCTCCAGCGCTCCATCGCCGCGGCGGCGGCGAAGGGGATCGTGGTCGAGGGCCGCGACATCGGTACGACCGTGCTGCCGGACGCCGACGTCAAGATCTTCCTCACCGCGTCGCCGGAGGCGCGCGCGGCCCGGCGCAGCGGTGAGCTGACGGGCAAGGAGGCGACCGATGTCGCCGCCACCAAGGACGCCCTGGTCAAGCGGGACGCGGCCGACTCCGGCCGTAAGACGTCCCCGCTCGCGAAGGCCGACGACGCGGTCGAGGTGGACACCACGGATCTCACGCTCCAGCAGGTCATCGAGTGCGTGGTGACCCTGGTCGAGGAGAAGCGGAACACGAAGTGAGCACACCGTCGGCACCGGCGGCCGGAGCCATGTCCCCGAAGGGCGTGACCCCGGCCCCGGCCTCGGCCTCGGAGAGGGGCGCCGCGATCGGGCGCGGCATCGGCATCGGGCTGATGCACGGCCTGTGGAAGCCGCGGGTGCTGGGGGCCTGGCGGGTTCCGGCGAGCGGCCCCGTCATCCTCGCCGTCAACCACGCGCACAACATCGACGGCCCGATGCTGATGGCCACATCGCCCCGGCCGGTGCACTTCCTCATCAAGAAGGAAGCGTTCATCGGCCCGCTCGACCCGTTCCTGCGGGCCATCGGGCAGCTGAAGGTGGACCGTTCGGTCGCCGACCGCGCGGCGATCACCGACGCGCTCGGGGTCCTCGGCGACGGCGGTGTGCTGGGGATATTTCCCGAGGGCACCCGGGGCGAGGGAGACTTCGCCTCACTGCGCGCCGGACTGGCGTACTTCGCCGTACGGTCCGGGGCACCGATCGTGCCGGTGGCCGTCCTGGGCAGTACGGACCGCCGGGGCCGGCTGATACCGGCGCTGCCCCCGCTGCGCAGCCGCGTGGACGTCGTCTTCGGCGACGCCTTCGAGGCGGGGGACGGGACCGGGCGGCGCACCCGCAAGGCGCTGGACGACGCCACCGCGCGGATCCAGGCACGGCTGACCGTCCACCTGGAAAACGCCAGGCGCCTGACCGGCCGCTAGGGAAACCTGAGTACTTGAGTAGTGCGCCGCGTGCCGCGACGCACCGATCACGATGAACGAGGTACGGACTTCATGAACGACCAGATCGACTCCGCCGACGAGCACGGAGAGCTCGGCGATGCCGAGTACGCGGACTTCATGGAGCTTGCCGCTCAGGAGGGCTTCGAGGCCGAGGAGGTGGAGGGCGCGATCGACGAGGCCGGTCACGGCCCGCTGCCCGTCCTCGCCGTCGTAGGCCGCCCGAATGTCGGCAAATCCACTCTCGTGAACCGGATCATCGGCCGCCGTGAGGCGGTCGTCGAGGACAAGCCCGGGGTCACCCGCGACCGGGTCACCTACGAGGCCGAGTGGGCGGGCCGTCGCTTCAAGATCGTCGACACCGGCGGCTGGGAGCAGGACGTCCTCGGCATCGACGCCTCCGTCGCCGCCCAGGCCGAGTACGCGATCGAGGCCGCCGACGCGGTCGTCTTCGTCGTGGACTCCACGGTCGGCGCGACCGACACCGACACGGCCGTGGTCCGGCTGCTGCGCAAGGCGGGCAAGCCCGTCGTCCTCTGCGCCAACAAGGTCGACGGACCGAGCGGCGAGGCCGACGCCACGGCACTGTGGTCGCTCGGACTCGGCGAGCCCCACCCGGTCTCCTCGCTGCACGGCCGGGGCACCGGCGACATGCTCGACGCGGTGCTCGAAGCGCTGCCCGAGGCCCCGGCCCAGACGTTCGGCACCGCCCTCGGCGGCCCCCGCCGTATCGCGCTCATCGGCCGCCCGAATGTCGGCAAGTCGTCTCTGCTCAACAAGGTCGCGGGCCAGGACCGCGTCGTCGTCAACGAGATCGCGGGCACCACCCGTGACCCGGTCGACGAGCTGATCGAGCTGGGCGGCGTCGTCTGGAAGTTCATCGACACCGCCGGTATCCGCCGCCGGGTCCATCTCCAGGAGGGCGCGGACTACTACGCCTCGCTGCGCACCGCCGCCGCCGTCGAGAAGGCCGAGGTGGCGGTCGTACTGATCGACACCAGCGAGTCCATCAGCGTCCAGGACCAGCGGATCATCACCATGGCCGTTGAGGCGGGCCGCGCCATGGTCATCGCGTACAACAAGTGGGACACGCTCGACGAGGAGCGCCGCTACTACCTGGAGCGGGAGATCGAGACGGAGCTGGCACAGGTCGCCTGGGCCCCCCGGGTGAATGTCTCGGCGCGTACCGGCCGTCATATGGAGAAGCTGGTCCCGGCGATCGAGACGGCCCTCGCGGGCTGGGAGACCCGGGTTCCGACCGGCCGGCTCAACGCGTTCCTGGGCGAGCTGGTCGCCGCGCATCCGCACCCGATCAGGGGCGGCAAGCAGCCCCGCATCCTGTTCGGTACCCAGGCGGGGACGAAGCCGCCGCGTTTCGTGCTCTTCGCCTCGGGCTTCATCGAGGCGGGCTACCGGCGCTTCGTGGAGCGCCGACTGCGCGAGGAGTTCGGCTTCGAGGGCACCCCGATCCATATCTCCGTACGGGTGCGCGAGAAGCGCGGCCGTAAGAAGTAGCCCGGGAAGCAGGCCCGCGAGCCCGGACGGACTGCACGCCGGAAGCGGTGGGGCCCGGCACGGATGGCGCCGCGCTCTCTTCCAGCGAGCCGCCCGGCAGCGGGACCGTATGCTCCAGCGCCTCCGCGCCGATGCCGCGCAGCG
>NZ_JBEOUD010000064.1:0-33888 GCF_040303865.1 Streptomyces sp. NPDC094034
CCTGCCCGCCGGCCGGGGTCTGTCGGCGGTGGTGCATGCAGCCGGTGTGCTGGATGACGGTGTGTTCGGTTCGCTGACCGCCGAGCGAATGGACACGGTTCTGCGTCCGAAGGTGGACGCGGTCTCGCATCTGCACGAGTTGACGGCGGGTCTGGATCTGTCGGCGTTTGTTGTGTTCTCGTCGGCTGCTGGTGTCTTCGGTGCTGCGGGGCAGGCCAGTTACGCCGCTGCCAACAGTTTCCTGGACGCGCTTATGCATCACCGGTGTGCCGCGGGTCTTCCGGGCTTGTCACTGGCCTGGGGACTGTGGGAAGGCACGGGCGGAATGGGCGGTGAGCTGGGGGAGGCCGACCTCGGCCGTATCGAGCGCTCCGGCATCCGAACCCTGACCCCCGCCCACGGCCTCACTCTCTTCGACGCCGCTCTTCGGACCGACCGGGCCCTGCTCGTTCCCGTCCCGCTCGACCTGGCCACGCTCCGTAAGCGTGACAGTAACCCTGCTCTGCTACGGGCGTTGGTCGCCGGATCGTCGCGGCGGACCGCCACCACCCGTACCCGCACTGGTACCGGTCCCGGCGCGGAAGCCGCTCTGCCGTCGCTGCGGCAACGGCTCCTGGCCCTGCCGCAGGCCGAGCGTGAGACGGCGCTGCTGGATCTCGTACGTACTCAGGTCGCGGCCGTGCTCGGCTACACCGGACCCGACGCGGTCGCGCCCGAACGAGCCTTCCGTGAGCTCGGCTTCGACTCGCTCACCGCCGTCGAACTGCGCAACGGCCTCGTCAAGGAAACCGGCCTCACCCTGCCCGCCACGCTCGTCTTCGACTACCCGAGCCCCGCCGCCCTCACCACGTACCTACGGATCGAACTGCTCGGCGCCCTCGCCGAGACGACCTCGGCACCCGCGGTGACCACGGCGGAGGACGAGCCAATCGCGATCGTCGGGATGAGCTGCCGCTACCCGGGCGGGGTCGCATCCCCGGAGGACCTGTGGCGGCTCGTGGCCTCCGGCACGGACGGGATCTCCGACTTCCCCACCAACCGCAGCTGGGACCTCGACGCCGTCTACCACCCGGATCCCGAACACCGAGGCACCTCGTACACTCGCGAGGGCGGTTTCCTGCACGACGTGGCGGACTTCGACGCGGACTTCTTCGGGATCTCGCCGCGTGAGGCGCTGGCGATGGACCCTCAGCAGCGGCTGCTCCTCGAATCCGCCTGGGAAGCGATCGAGCGGGCCGGCATCGACCCGAAGTCGCTGAAGGGCTCGCGCACCGGCGTCTACGCCGGTCTGATGTACCGCGACTACCTCATCCGGCTGCGAGCCGTGCCGGAGGCCCTGGAAGGCTTCCGCGGCACCGCCAGCAGCGGAAGCGTCGCCTCGGGGCGTGTGTCGTACCTCTTCGGCCTGGAGGGGCCCGCGGTGACGGTGGACACCGCGTGCTCCTCGTCCCTGGTCGCGCTGCACCTGGCGGTGCAGGCACTGCGCCGCGGCGAATGCACCCTGGCACTGGCCGGCGGTGTCACCGTGATGTCGTCCGCCGGGACGTTCGTGGAGTTCAGCCGGCAGCGCGGCCTTGCGCCTGACGGCCGGTGCAAGTCCTTCGCCGACACCGCCGACGGCACCGGCTGGGGCGAGGGCGTGGGCATGCTGCTCGTGGAGCGGCTGTCGGACGCGGTACGCAATGGCCATCGCGTCCTGGCGGTCGTACGCGGCTCGGCCGTCAATCAGGACGGTGCCAGCAACGGCCTGACCGCCCCCAACGGCCCGTCCCAGCAGCGCGTGATCCGCCAGGCTCTGCAGAGCGCGGGGCTGACGACGTCGGACGTGGACGCGGTCGAGGCGCACGGCACGGGCACGAAGCTGGGCGACCCGATCGAGGCGCAGGCACTCCTCGCCACCTACGGCCAGGACCGTCCCGAGGACCGCCCCCTCTGGCTCGGCTCGATCAAGTCCAACATCGGCCACACGCAGGCCGCCGCGGGCGTGGCCGGCATCATCAAGATGGTCATGGCCATGCGCCACGGCACCCTTCCGCGCACCCTGCACGTCGGCACGCCCTCGTCCCAGATCGACTGGACGACCGGCGCCGTCCAGCTCCTCACCGAGGAGCAGCCCTGGCCGCAGACGGAGCAGCCCCGCCGAGCGGGCATCTCCTCCTTCGGCATCAGCGGCACCAACGCCCACGTCATCCTCGAACAGGCACCGGACACCGCCAATCCCATTCCCGCTCCCGATCGCGATCCCGAGCCCGGTCCGGAGACAGCGGCCGGCGGTCTGCTGCCGTGGGTACTCTCCGCGCGATCGGTGGAGGCACTGCGGGCCCAGGCTGCGCGACTGCTGGACTTCGTCGAGCAGCGGCCCGAACTGCGCGCCACGGACGTCGCGTACTCGCTGATGGACCGATCGACGTTTGAACACCGGGCCGTGGTGGTCGGCCGGGAGCGCGAGGAGTTCCTGGAGTCGCTGCGGTCGCTCGCCCGGGACGGTAGCGCGTCGGGGACGGGGCCGGGTGTGCCGGCGTCTGGTGATGGCCTGGCGGTGGTGTTCACCGGCCAGGGCAGCCAGCGGCTGGGGATGGGCCGTGAACTGCACGAAGCTTTCCCTGTGTTCGCCGACGCCTTCGAGGCCGTCTGCGCGGAACTGGATCCCCTCCTCGGCCGGAGCCTGCGTGAGGTGATGTTCGAGCAGGGCGAGCTGCTGGACCGGACTGCTTTCACTCAGCCCGCGTTGTTCGCGGTTGAGGTCGCGCTTTTCCGCCTGGCCGAGTCCTGGGGCATCCGGCCCGCCTTCGTGGCCGGCCACTCCGTCGGCGAGATCGCCGCCGCGCATGTGGCGGGCATTCTGTCGCTGCGTGATGCCGCTGTGCTGGTTGCCGCGCGGGGCCGGCTCATGAACGTCCTGCCCGAGGGCGGCGCCATGGTCGCCGTCCAGACCGGCGTCGACCAGGTCACCCCCCTGCTGGTGGACGGGGCGGCCATCGCGGCCGTCAACGGTCCCCAGGCCGTCGTGGTCTCCGGCACCCAGGAAGCAGTGACCCAGGTGACCGAGCAATTCCGCGCGTCCGGCATCCGTACCAAGGAACTGCGGGTCAGTCACGCGTTCCACTCGCCGTTGATGGACCCGATGCTGGAGGACTTCCGCACGGCCATCGCGGACGTGTCGTTCGCCCCGCCGCAGATCGGTTTCGTCTCCGCGCTCACCGGAACCCTCGTCACGGACGAGGCATGCACGCCCGACTACTGGGTCAGGCACGTCCGCGAAACGGTCCGCTTCACCGATGCCGTGCACACCCTGAAGGCCGAGGGCGCCTCGGTATTCCTCGAACTCGGCCCCGACGGCGTGCTCACCGCCATGATCCAGCAGATCCTGCCCGATGACAGCACCACCATCGCCGTCCCCGCCCTCCGCCGCGACCGCCCCGAACCTCGGACCATCACCACCGCGGTCTCCGAACTCCACCGCTGTGGCGTCGACTTGGACTGGGAAGCCCTCTGCGGTGTGTCGGTCGACTGGGACACCTTCTTCACCGAGTCCGGCGCCACCCGCGTCGACCTGCCTACCTACGCCTTCCAGCACCAGCGCTTCTGGCTGGAGGACGCCGCCGACGACTCGTCCTCGTACGACGTCGTGTCCGTCGGTCTGAAGCCGGCCGGACACCCGCTGCTGGGCGCCGCGATCTCGCTGCCCGACAGCGACGGCTTCCTCTTCACGGCCCGGCTGTCGCCGCGCTCGCACCCCTGGCTGGCCGACCACCGCGTACACGGCACACTCATCGTCCCCGGCGCCGCTCTCGTGGAGTTGGCGGTCCGGGCCGGTGACGAGGCGGGCTGCGACACCCTCGACGAGCTGAGTCTCGAAGCTCCGCTCGTCCTGCCCGAGGACGGCGGCGTGCAACTGCGCGTGCTCGTCGAGGCACCGGACGCGCGCGGGCTTCGTACGGTGAACCTGTTCTCCCGCGCGGAGAACGCCGACGAGGACGCGCCCTGGGTCCGGCACTGCACGGGCGAGCTCTCCTCCACCGCGCGCCCCGCCGAGGACGCCGACGGTGACCTTTCGGTGTGGCCTCCGGCGGGCGCCGAGCCGCTGGAGACCGATGGTCTGTACGGGGCGCTGGCCGAGGCCGGACTCGTGTACGGCGACGCCTTCCGGGGTGTCCGGTCCGCCTGGCGGCTCGGTGACGAGGTCTTCGCCGAGGTCGCGCTGCCGGAGGAGGCCGCACGGGACGCGGGTCGGTACGGGCTTCATCCGGCGCTCCTCGATGCCGCGCTGCACGGGATCGGCCTGGGTTCGTTCGTCTCGGGAGAGGGGTCGGGGGCGCGACTGCCGTTTGTGTGGTCCGGTGTGTCGCTGTACGCGGTCGGGGCGTCCTCCCTGCGCGTACGCATCGCCCCGGTCGGCACGGACACGGTCGCGCTGACGCTCGCCGACACCACCGGCCGCCTCGTGGCCACCGTCGACGGACTCGTCCTGCGCGCCGTCTCCGGTGGCCGGTTCGGCGGCGACGGGGAGGAGTCCGGTCCGCGCGACGCGCTCTTCCGGCTCGACTGGACCGAGTCCACCGTCGCCGACACGGCCCCGCCCGCCCTCGACTGGGCGCTGCTCGGCTCCGGCACCTCCCCCCTCCTCCGTACCCTCGCGTCCTCGGGAGCGTCCTCGGGCCTCGATCTCCGTACGTACGAGGACCTCGACGCGCTCGCCGCCGCGACACCGATACCGGCGGTCGTGGTCCTGCCCTGCCCGGGCACGCTCTCGGACCGGGTCCCCGGCGACGACGCCGAACACGTGCGTGCCGTGGTCGGTGACGCCCTGCGGAGCATCAAGTCCTGGCTGGCCGACGAGCGGTTCGCCGCGTCCCGGCTGGCCCTCGTGACCTCGGGCGCGGTCGCCCCCCGCGCCGGGGAGCCCGTACGGGACCTGGCATCGGCCGCCGTCTGGGGCCTGGTCCGCTCGGCGCAGGCCGAGAACCCGGGCCGGCTCGTACTGGTCGACATCGAGGCCGAGGCCGAGGCCGCACCCGAAGCCGGTACCGACACCGACGCCACCCGGTCGACGCTGCCCACCGCCCTGCCCACCGCCCTGCCCGCCCTCCTGGCCACCGACGAGAGCCAGTTCGCGCTGCGCGCCGGCACGGTCCTCGTACCGCGTCTGGCCAAGGCCCGAGCCGGCGACGCCCTCGTGCCGCCGGCCGAGGAGGCCGCCTGGCGGCTCGACATGGCCGGCCGGGGCACCCTGGAGAACCTGGCGCTGGTCGCCGCCCCGGAGGCAGCCGAGCCGCTGGCGGCCGGGCAGGTCCGGATCGGCGTCCGGGCGGCGGGCCTGAACTTCCGTGACGTGATGCTGACCTTGGGGCTCTACCCGGGTGACTTCGTGCTCGGCGGCGAGGGCGCGGGCGTGGTCCTGGAGGTCGGCCCGTCGGTGACCCATGTGCGTCCGGGCGACCGGGTCATGGGCATCTTCGACGGCGCGTTCGGGCCGACGGTGGTCGCGGACGGCCGTACCGTCCACCGCATCCCCAGGGGCTGGACGTTCGCCAAGGCCGCCGCCGTGCCCATCGTATTCATGACGGCGTACTACGCCCTCGTGGACCTGGCCCACGCCCGGCGCGGCGGGTCCGTGCTGATCCACGCCGCCGCGGGCGGCGTCGGCATGGCGGCCGTGCAACTGGCCAGGCACCTGGGCCTGGAGGTGTACGGCACGGCCAGCCCCGGCAAGTGGCGGACGCTGCGGGCGATGGGCCTGGACGACGCGCACATCGCCAACTCCCGGACCCTCGACTTCGAGCGCGAGTTCCTCGACGCCACCGATGGTCGCGGCATGGACATCGTGCTCGACTCGCTCGCGCGCGAGTTCGTGGACAGCTCGCTGCGGCTGCTGCCCCATGGCGGCCGGTTCCTGGAGATGGGCAAGACCGACATCCGGGTCCCCGAGGAGGTCGCGGCCGGGCACGCCGGTGTCGCGTACCAGGCGTTCGACCTGGTGGACGCCGGGCCGGAGCGGATCGGCGAGATGCTGGCGGCCCTCGTCGAGCTGTTCGAGAGCGGGGCGCTGGCTCCCCTGCCGGTGACGACCTGGGACGTCCGGCACGCGAAGGACGCCTTCCGGCACGTCAGCCAGGCCCGGCACGTCGGCAAGGTCGTGCTGACCGTGCCGGCGCCGCCGGACCCGCGGGGCACCGTCCTGATCACCGGCGGCACCGGCACGCTGGGCGCCCTGATGGCCCGTCACCTGGTGACGCGGCACGGGGCGCGCAGGCTGCTGTTGACGTCCCGGCGTGGCCGGGACGCCGCAGGGGCCGCCGAGCTGGAGCGGGAGCTGACCGCGCTGGGCGCGAGCGTCGACATCGCCGCGTGCGACGTGGGCGACCGGGCGGCCCTCGCCGGGCTGCTGTCCGGCATCCCGGTCGACCACCCGCTCACGGCGGTCGTCCACACCGCAGGTGTCCTCGACGACGGCATCGTCTCCTCACTCACCGAGCAGCGGCTGGCGACGGTGCTGCGGCCCAAGGCCGAGGCGGCGCTCGCCCTGCACGAACTCACCCGTGACCTGGACCTGTCGGCGTTCGTCCTCTTCTCCTCCGCGGCCGGGGTCTTCGGCAACCCCGGCCAGGCCAACTACGCCGCCGCCAACGCGCTGCTCGACGCGCTGGCACAGCACCGCCGCGCGCTGGGCCTGCCGGCGGCCTCGCTGGCCTGGGGCCTGTGGGAGGAGTCCAGCGGCATGACCGGGCACCTGGGGGACGCCGAGCGGAGCCGTACCCGCCGGTCGGGCGCCCCGGCGATCGGCTCCGAGGAAGGCATGGCGTTGTTCGACACCGCGTGCGCCGACGGCTCCGCCGTCCTGGTGCCCGCCCCGCTCGACCTGGCCGGGCTGCGCGGGGCGGCCAGGCCGGTCCCGCCGCTGCTGCGCGATCTCGTACGGGCAGCAGCGCCGGGACGACGGGTCGTGGCGGCCGCCGAGGACCGCGCCGACGCGGTCTCGCCCGCCGAGCGGCTCGCCGGGCTGTCCAAGGCGGCGCGCGACCGGGAACTCCTCGATCTCGTACGGGAGAACACGGCGGTCGTCTTCGGACAGGCGTCGTCGGACCTGGTCGACGTCGCACGCCCGTTCAAGGACATGGGCATCGACTCGCTGACCGCCCTCGAACTGCGCAACCGGGTCGCCGCGGCCACCGGACTGCGGCTGCCTCCCACGCTGCTCTTCGACTACCCGACGCCGGCCGCGCTGGCCGAGCGGCTGCGGGAGGAGTTCGGCGACCGGGAAGACGACCGGGAGCGGGAAGCGGACACGGGACGGTCTGTCCTCAAGGAGATCGAGCGGCTCGAGTCCGTCCTCGACTCGGCCGGATCGTTCGACGCGGCCGACGAAGCGGACGTGACCGCGCGCCTGCGGGCACTGACCGCGGCCTGGACGGCCCGTACGACCACGATCGTCGAACCGGCCGGGGGCACCGACATCGAGTCGGCGACCGCGGAGGAGATCTTCGACATGCTCGACAGCGAACTCGGCACTCCCTGAACCCCGGTGGCCGGCCGTGCCTGCCCTGGCCCTGCGCGCCAGTGAATCTCCCATGGAGCAAACCCACGTGACGAACACCGACACCAACACCAACACCAACCCCAACGCGAACGCCAACACCCCACCCAACGAAGCCAAACTGCTCGACTACCTCAAGCGGGCCACCACCGACCTGCGCGAGAGCCGGCGCCGCCTGAGCGAGGCCGAGGCCAAGGAACGCGAGCCGATCGCGATCGTCGGCATGAGCTGCCGCTTCCCCGGCGGGGTGCGCTCCCCGCGTGACCTGTGGGAGCTGGTGGCCCACGGCGGGGACGCGATGACGGACTTCCCCGCCAACCGGGGCTGGGACGTCGACGCCCTGTTCGACGACGACCCGGGCCGGTCGGGCACCTCGTACGTCCGCAAGGGCGGCTTCCTGCACGAGGCGGTCGACTTCGACGCCGACTTCTTCCGGATCTCGCCGCGTGAGGCGCTGGCGATGGACTCCCAGCAGCGGCTGCTCCTGGAGACCGCCTGGGAGGCGTTCGAGGACGCGTCCATCACCCCCGCCTCCGTGCGTGGCACGGCGGTCGGGGTGTTCGCCGGGGTCATCCACCACGACTACGCGACCAGGCTGTCCGCCGTGCCCGAGGGCCTCGGCGGCTACCTCAGCACGGGCACCGCGGGCAGCGTCGCCTCCGGGCGCATCTCCTACGTGCTGGGGCTTGAGGGACCCGCGGTGACGGTGGACACGGCGTGCTCGTCGTCGCTGGTGGCCCTGCACCAGGCGGTACAGGCGCTGCGCCGCGGCGAGTGCACCATGGCCCTGGCCGGCGGTGTCACGATCATGTCGTCCCCGGGCCCGTTCGTAGAGTTCAGCCGCCAGCGCGGCCTCGCCCCCGACGGCCGGTGCAAGTCCTTCGCCGAGGGCGCCGACGGCACGAGTTGGGGCGAGGGCGTGGGCATGCTGCTCGTGGAGCGGCTGTCGGACGCGGTACGCAACGGACACCGGGTCCTGGCCGTGGTGCGGGGTTCCGCCGTCAACCAGGACGGCGCGAGCAACGGTCTGACCGCACCGAGCGGACGGGCCCAGCAGCAGGTCATCCGCCAGGCGCTGCGCAGCGCGGGGCTGACGACGGCGGACGTGGACGCGGTCGAGGCGCACGGCACGGGCACGAAGCTCGGCGACCCGATCGAGGCCCAGGCACTCCTCGCCACCTACGGGCAGAGCCGGGCGGAGGACCGGCCGCTGTGGCTGGGCTCGATCAAGTCCAACATCGGCCACACGCAGGCCGCCGCGGGCGTCGCGGGCGTCATCAAGATGGTGATGGCGCTGCGCCACGGGACGCTGCCGCGCACCCTGTACGTCGACGCGCCCTCCTCGCAGGTGGACTGGACGACGGGCGCCGTCGAACTGCTCACCGAGGAGCGGCCGTGGCCGCGGACGGGGGAGCCCCGGCGCGCGGGCGTGTCCTCCTTCGGCATGAGCGGCACCAACGCCCACGTGATCGTCGAGGAGGCACCGGCGTCCGCCCCGGCCGCACCCGACCCCGCACCGGCGTCCGCCCCGGCCGCCCCCGCCCCGGCGACCACGGACGCCGCCCCCGTGCTCCCCTGGCCGCTGTCCGCACGCAGCGAGCAGGCGCTGCGCGCCCAGGCGGCACGCCTGCGGGCCCACCTGGACGGCCTGCCGGAGGCGGACCCCCGCGACATCGGCTTCTCGCTGGCCACCGGACGCTCGGCCTTCGAACACCGGGCCGTGCTGCTCGGCACGCACCCCGACGAGTTCCGGGCGGGTCTGGACGCCCTGGCCGCAGGCGAGCCGCCCGCCGACCTCACCGACCTCACCGACCTCACCGACCTCGCCGCACTCGTCACCGGCACCGCCGACGCCGGAACGGACGGCGGCGTCGTCTTCGTCTTCCCCGGCCAGGGCGCCCAGTGGGCCGGCATGGCCGTCGAACTCCTGCGGGTCTCCCCGGTCTTCCGCGACCGGATGCACGCCTGCGCCGACGCCCTCGCCCCGCACGTCGACTGGTCACTGCTCGACGTGCTGCGCGGCGCCCCCGGCGCACCCACCCTCGACCGGGTGGACGTCGTACAGCCCGCGCTCTTCGCCATGATGGTGTCGCTCGCGGCCCTGTGGCAGTCGTACGGGGTCGAGCCGGACGCGGTCGTCGGCCACTCGCAGGGCGAGATCGCCGCGGCCTGCGTGGCGGGCGCCCTGTCCCTGGAGGACGCCGCGCTCGTCGTGGCCCTGCGCAGCCAGGTGCTGACCGGACTGGCCGGCCACGGCGGGATGATGTCCGTGGCACTGCCCGTGTCGCGGGTGGCCGAGGACCTGCGCCCGTACGGGGACCGGCTGGCCGTCGCCACCGTCAACGGGCCCGCCTCCACCGTCGTCGCGGGCGGGACCGACGAGCTGAACGAACTCCTCTCCCGGTACGAGGCCGACGGCGTCCGGGCCCGCCGCATCCCGGTGGACTACGCGTCGCACTCGCCCCAGGTCGAGTCGATCAGGCAGCGCCTCCTCGACGTGCTCGCACCGATCAAGCCCCTCACGCCAAGCCTGCCCCTGTACTCCACGGTGACCGGCGAGGTGGTGGACGGGCCGGTCCTCGACGCCGAGTACTGGTACCAGAACCTGCGCCGCACCGTGCGGTTCGAGCGGTCGGTGCGCGACCTCCTCGCCGACGGCCACCGCTTCTTCGTCGAGGCGAGCCCCCACCCGGTGCTCACCCTGGGTATCGACGAGACGCTCGGATCCGGCCGGCGTGCCGTGGTGGTCGAGTCGCTGCGCAGGGACCACGGCGGCCTCGACCGGTTCCTGGAATCGGTCGCCCGACTCCACGTCCAGGGCGGCCCGGTCGACTGGAGCGCCGCCTTCGGGCCGCACCGGCCCCAGCCGGTCGACCTGCCGACGTACGCCTTCCAGCACCGGCCGTACTGGCTGCGGGGTGGCGCGCCGGGAACGAACGGCGCGGGCGCGCCCGGGACGAGCACCACCGGTCACCCGCTGGCCGGTTCGTGCCTGGAACTGCCCGAGACCGGGGCGCTGTTGTTCACCGGCACGCTCGCGCCGCGCACCCGCCCCTGGCTCGCCGAGCACACGGTGTTCGGGACGGCGGCCGTGCCGGCGTCCGTGCTCGTCGAGACGGCTCTGGCGATCGGTGCCGAAGCGGGCTGCCCGCGCGTCGAGGAACTCACCGTGGAGACCCCGCCCGTGCTGCCCCGGCGTGGCGGTCTCGACCTCCAGTGGCTCCTTCAGGCCCCGGACGCCACCGGCCGGCGCCGGCTCACCGCGGCGTCCCGGCCGACCCACGGCACCGGTGGGGACGACGAGCCGTGGACCGCCCACCTGACGGCCGTGCTCACCGACGCCCAGCCGGACGCGGCCGGCTTCGACGTCGCCGCCTGGCCGCCCGCCGATGCCCACCCGCTGTCCCCGGAGGAGCTGTACGAGCGGCTCGCCGACGCCGGGCATGGTCACGGTCCGACGCTGCGGGGCGTCACGGCGGCCTGGCGGCGAGGCGACGAGCTCTTCGCCGAGGTGACACTGGAGTCCGGGCTCCACGAGGAGGCGGACGCCTTCGCCCTGCACCCCGTGCTCCTCGACGCCGCACTCCACCCGGCCCTGGCCACCACGGCCCCGGCCCCGGACTCGGGCCGGGAGGACGGGCCGCTGCTCGCGCGGTCCTGGCACGCGGTCGAGCTGCACGCGACCGGAGCCCGGTCCCTTCGGGTACGCGCCGTCCTCGGCGAGTCCGGCACGGTGGCCGTACAGGTGGCCGACGTCGCCGGGCGTCCGGTCGCGTCGGCCGGTGCTGTGCATACCGCCCCGGCGCCGGTCGCCGGTGCGCCCGACCCGACGGCCGGGTCGGTCACGGCGCTGCGCCTGTCCTGGGAGACCGTGCCGGAGTCGGCGCGCACGTCGCCCGTACCCCGGAGCTGGGCGCTGCTCGGCGCCGACAACGCGCAGGCCGAGGAGTGGCGGCAGGCGGACCTGGCCGCCGCCCCCTACGTCGACCCGGCCGCGCTGCTCGGCGTCGCCGAGGCGGGGGCCGGGCTGCCGGACGCGGTGCTCGCCCCCGTCCCGCCCGTGGCCCGCCCGGTCACCGGCGACGCGGTCCGCGCCGCCGTCTCCCGGGCCCGGCGGCTCCTCGACGGCTGGCTCGCGGACGACCGACTGGAGGGCACCCGCCTCGTCGTCGTCACGCGCGGCGCCGAGGCGGTCCTGCCGGGGGAGACCGTCACGGACCTCGCCGGTGCGGCCGTACGGGGCCTGGTCAGGGCCCTGAGGTCCGCCCCCGGCGGCCAGGGCGACCACCTCGTCCTCGTCGACCTGGACGACAGCGAGGCGAGCCGGAAGGCGCTGCCGCAGGCCCTGACCACCGGCGAGCCCGAACTCGCGCTCCGGGACGGCCAGATGCACGCCCCCCGCCTGGCGCGGTCCGCCCCCGCCGGCCTCCCCGACGGCGGGTCCGCCGAGGCCGCGCACCCCACCGTCCTGCTCACCGGCGCACTGCCCGGCCGCCGCGCCGACCAGGTCGTCCGGCACCTGGTGGCCCGGCACGGCACCCGGCGGCTGCTGATCGGCGGCCACCCCGCCGAGGCCGCCCTCGCCGCCCTGCGCGACGCGGTCCCCGACACCGAGGTGCGCACCGCCGACCCCGCCGCCGGCCTCTCCGACGAGTCGCCCACGCTGCTGGTGCACCTCGCCGGAGCGGGCGGGGCGGGCGGCGACGACGCCGCCCTCGGCGTGGAGATCGACACCGTGCTCGCCCTGCACCGGCTCTTCGGCGGCACCGGGCAACGGCGGACGCTCGGCCTCGTCACCCCGCTCGGGGCCCTCGGCGCGCCCGGCTCCGAAGGCGGCGAACACAGCGCCGTCCTCGGCGCCTTCCTCACCGCCCTCGCCCGGCAGCGCCTCGCCGCCGGCCTGCCCACGGCCCTGGCCGCCTGGGGCACCGACGACGACCTCCGCCCCGCCCCCGCCGCCGCGGGCGCCACCCACGACGGCATCCCGCCCGGCTTGGCGCTGCTCCGGCCCGCCGCCGGCCTCCGGCTGCTCGACGCCGCGCTCGCCGCCGGTGACGTCCTCGTCGGGGCCCGCCCGGACCTCGCACGGCTGCACGCCTCCGGCACCGGCATACCGGCGCTGCTGCGCGGCCTGACGCCCGCGCCACCGCGCCGGGCGGCCAACGAGGAGGCGGCGGACGGGATTCCGCCGCGCGACCGGCTGGCCCGGATGTCCGCCGAGGACCGGGAGACCGCCCTGGGAGACCTGGTCCGCGCGCACGCCGCCGCGGCCCTCGGGCACGCGCGGGCCGACGCCCTCTCGGTGGACCGCTCTTTCACCGAGCTGGGCTTCCAGTCGCTGACCGCGCTCCAACTGGTCCGCCACCTGGAGACGGCCACCGGGATCGCCCTGTCGCCCGCGGTGGTGTTCGACCACCCGTCCGTCACCCGGCTCGCCCGCCACCTGGACTTCCTGCTAGGCGACGGGCCCCGACCGGACCGCCCCGCGCGGCAGCCGGACGGCGACACGCTCCTGCACCTCCTGCGCGCCGCCCACGGACAGGGCCGTACCGCCGAGGGCACCCGGCTGCTGATGGCGGCCTCCCGGCTGCTGCCCGAGTTCGGCGGCCGGGACGAGGTGGCCTCCTGGCCGGCCCCGGTGCGGCTCGCACCGGAGGGCGAACTCCCCGGCGTCCTCGCCTTCCCGTCCCTCGGCGCGGTGTCGGGCCCCCACGAGTACCTGGGCCTCGCCTCGGCCCTCCACGGCACCCGCGGCCTGGCCGTCCTGCCCCATCCGGGGTTCACCGGCGGCGAGGGGCCGCTGCCGCGTACCTGGCGGTCGCTGGTCGAGGCCCAGGCCCAGGCCGTGCTGGAGGCGTCGGGCGGAACACCCGCGATCCTGCTCGGCCACTCCTCGGGCGGCTGGGTCGCGCACGCGGTCGCCCGGGAACTCGCCGCGCAGGGAGCGCCGCCGTCGGCCGTGGTGCTGCTCGACACGTACGCGCGCACCGAGGACGGCCACAGCCTGTCCGTCCTCACCGGCCGGCTCCTCGACCTCGCCGGCGACGGCGAGAACGCCTTCCTGGCGCCGGCCGACGCCGGACTGCTCGCCATGGGCGGCTATCTGCGCGTGTTCGCCGAGTGGACCCCCGAGCCGGCCGCGGCGCCGACACTGCTGCTGCGCGCCACGGCCCCCGGCGGCGGGCAGCCGGCCGACCGGCGGACCACACCCGGCGGATGGGAACACGTCGACCGCGAACTGCCCGTCCCCGGCGACCACTTCTCCCTCCTCGGGGCCGACGCCGCCACCACGGCCGCCGCCCTCGACGGCTGGCTGCGCGGGCAGGAGGCACGCGGATGACCGGCCCCGACGACCTGCCCGGCCGGCTGCTCGCCGTGTCCGACCCGCACATCGTCCACGAGGAGAACCGCGCCCTCCCGCGGGAGCGGATCGTCCCCCGCTCGCCCGGCGACTGGCTGATCGTCGCCGGGGACGTCAGCGAGACGGTGGCCGGGATCGAATGGGCGCTGGACCTGCTCGACCGGCGCTTCGCGCGGGTGGTGTGGGCATCCGGCAACCACGAGCTGTGGACCCGCAAGAGTGACCCGGTCCAGCTGCGCGGCGAGGAACGCTACCGGCACCTGGTGGAGATCTGCCGCCGGCTCGGCGTACTGACCCCGGAGTTCGCCACCGGCCGGCACTGCGCCCGGCTCGCGCTCGCCGACCTCGACGTCCCGCCGGGACCGATCGGGGCCGGTCCGCGCGGCGAGCCGCGCTGGCCCGGCGGGATCGTCGGCAGCCTCACGCACTGCGCGTCGTTCCGGGCCGCCGCCGTGGCGCGCCGCACGGACCTGCTCGGCCTCGGCATCGACGCCGAGCCGCACGCCCCGCTGCCGGACGGAATCCTCGACGCGATCGCGCTGCCCGAGGAGCGGAGCCACCTCGATCAACTGGCTGATTCGGATCAGGAGTTCACCTGGGATCGGCTGCTTTTCAGCGCCAAAGAGTCGATCTTCAAGGTATGCTTCCCGCTGGCAAGGCGTCATCTCGGTTTCGACGAAGCCCGGATCGAGCTCGGCAGGGACGGATGCTTCACGGTGCGCCTCCTCGTCCCCGGGCCGCGGGTGCACGGTCGTTCTCTGACCGGGTTCACGGGGCGGTGGATGGTGGGCCGGGGGGCTGGCACTGACAGCGGCGACCGTTCCGGTCGGCGGGTCCGCCGACCTCGGTACGGCGGAACGACGGAACGAGAAATGGACGCGGCATGGCCGACCAGCACACCCTGAGCGACCTGTGGCTCAGGCGGTATCACCCCGCACCCGACGCCGGCCTGACCCTGGTGGCCTTCCCGCACGCCGGTGGCGCCGCCAGCTATTTCCAGCCCTTGTCGACGGCGCTCTCCCCGGGCGTCGACGTACTGTCCCTGCAGTACCCGGGGCGGCATGACCGCAGGTCAGAGCCGTGCCTCGACAGCGTCGACCGGCTCGTCGAGGGCATCTTCCAGGTGCTGAGCACCTGGGCCGCCCGCCCGCTGGTCTTCTTCGGACACAGCATGGGCGCCACTCTCGCCTTCGAGACGGCGCGCCGGATGGAACGGGAGTCCGAGGCGCGGCTGCTCGGCCTGATCGTCTCCGGCCGCCGCGGGCCGCGGACCATCCGCGAGGAAACGGTTCATCTGCGGGACGACGCCGGCCTGATCGCCGAGATCCGCAAGCTGAACGGGACGGACTCGGCCCTGCTGGAGGACGAGGAGATCCTGCGGATGATCCTCCCGTCGCTGCGCGCCGACTACACCGCCGTGGAGACGTACGTGTACCGGGACGGCCCGCCGCTGCGCTGCCCGATCAGCGTCCTCACCGGTGACAGCGACCCACAGGTGACCCGGGCCGAGGCCGAGCGCTGGGCCGAGCACACCACGGCGGACTTCCGCCTCCGCGTCTTTCCCGGAGGCCACTTCTACCTCAACTCCCGGCCGGCCGAGGTGATCAAGGCGCTGACCCAAGACCTGGACGCCTACCGTGGCGCCCCCAAGGTGTCGGAGAGAAAAGACTTCTGATGGAGGATCAATTGAGTACCCCGGCACGTCCTTCCTTCGGGACAGTGATCTTCGCCGTATCCCTGCCCATGTTCATGGTCGCCCTCGACAACCTCCTGGTGACCAACGCGCTCACCGCGATCCGCGGCGACCTGGGCGCCTCCCCGGAGCAGCTCCAGTGGGTGACCGACGCGTACATCCTGGGCTTCGCCGGCCTGCTGCTCGCCGCCGCCGGATTCGGTGACCGGTTCGGGCGGCGCCGGGTGTTCGTCAGTGGCATCACCGCCTTCACCCTCGCCTCCCTGGGCTGCGGTCTGGTCTCGTCTCCCGGTTTGCTCATCCTCTTCCGCGCCCTGCAGGGCATGAGCGCCGCCGCGGTCCTGCCGATATCCCTCACCCTGCTCGCCATGGCCGTCCCGCCGGAGCGGCGCGGCGCCGCCATCGGCCTGTGGAGCGGCATCAGCGGCCTCGCCGTGGCGCTGGCCCCGCTGATCGGCGGTGCCATCACCACCGGCCTCAACTGGCACTGGATCTTCCTGGTCAACCTGCCGGTCGGGATCGTCGCCGTGCCCCTGGTGCTCAAGGTGATCTCCGAAAGCCACGGCACGCCGAGCAAGCTGGACGCTCCTGGCCTGCTGCTGGCCGCCGGGGGTGTCGTCGCCCTCGTGTGGGCGATCATCGAGGGCAACGCCCGGGGCTGGGCCTCGGCGAGCACGCTCGCCACCTTCGCCGCTTCCGTCGTGCTGCTCGTGGCGTTCGTGCTGTGGGAGCGCCGCGCGGAGGCGCCGCTGCTGCCGCTGCGCTTCTACCGCATCAGGGCGTTCACCCTGTCGAACCTGGTGTCGCTCACCGTCTACTTCGGCATGTTCGGCGCGACGTTCCTGATCGCCCAGTACCTCCAGGTGGTGCGCGGCCACTCGGCCTTCGTGGCCGGTCTGTGGACCCTCCCGTGGGCGATCATGCCGATGTTCATCTCCCCGATCGCCGGCAAGCTCACCGCGCGCGTCGGCGGCGGCCGGCTGATGGCCCTCGGCATGTTCGTTTCCGGTATCGGCCTGGTCTGGTTCAACCTGGTCGCCGGGGTCGACACCCCCGACTGGCAGTTCATCGCCCCGTTCGCCCTCGCGGGCGCCGGCATGGGCTTGGTCTTCGCTCCCACCGCCACCGTGGTGATGGGATCGGTCCAGCCGCAGGAGATCGGCAAGGCCTCCGGCGCCAACACCACCGTCCGCGAGCTCGGCGGTGCCCTCGGCATCGCGGTCCTGGCCAGCGTCTTCGCGGCCAAGGGCGGTTACGGGGAGAAGCAGAGTTACGTGGACGGCATGGGGCCCGCCGTCTGGATCGCCGTGGTGGTGGTCTTCCTCGGCGCCGCCCTGGCCCTCGGCATCCCGAGCCCCAAGAAGGCCGAGCCGAAGCCGACGGCTCCCGCCGAGCCGGCCGCCAAGTCGGCGGCCTAGAAGACACCGACGGCCCTGCCGCGTCGGCGGCAGGGCCGGAATCGGGAGTGCCGTGCCCCTCGTCTCCGAGGGGCACGGCATTTTTCCGCTCTCGACGAAGAAGTCGGCCTGCGACAGCCGCACCTTGGTCTGCTTGTCGTAGGTGTAGTACTCGTAATAGGCCGCCATGCACATCTCAGTGCGGGAGAACCAGCCCCACTGTGCAGTGTCCGGGTTCGCAGTGCCGTCCTCATTCACGCCGGAGCACTCGGGGATCAGCTCGCTCGCGGCGCGGCCGCTCTTGGCCGTCTGGACGCCGACCTGCTCGGTGACGCTGTGTGGCTTGCTGGCCCAACCGCCCTTGGACTTGCGCGGCTTCATCGCCCCGCAGGTGATGGTGCCGTCATCACAGCCCTGGCCTTGGGCGGACTGGGAATGTCCCCGCCGTCCGTGTCCGATGCTTCGTCAGTGCCGTCCAGCAGAGCAGGGTCGGTGTCCGCAGGAAGCTCACTGTCGAGGCGGTAGCGGATCTCCCGAGCCCCGTCGTCACCGGTGTCGACGTTGCGCCGTCGGCGTTCTTCGTTCCCGGGTTGCCGAAGTCGAGTTCGACATCGTTGGACCAGTCGACGGTCTCGCCCTGCTGCACATAGGTGTCGAAGGTGTTCGACAGTGCGGAGGTGGACGGGTCGACGGGGCGGATGCCGCCGCTCTGGTACAGGAACTGGCGGACGTGGTGCATCGGCGCCCCGAGCGCCCGCCCGATCAAGCTGAACGACTGACCTTCACGTCACCGTCTCCAAACCTCGTCCTGCTGAGGCGTCGAGAACCCGTAGTCACGCACCTGTGCCTCCACGATCACGTGATCATCGGTGGGCGGTGCGTTGATCACTTGAGGGTGCCATCGTTTCTCGACACTCAAGCGACGCGCCGCGAGGCCGGTTCCGGCTGCCGACACATTGCCCTCCTTGACTTGTGACCACCCTAGGAGCCTAAAGTACTAGGCAACTAGATAAATGGAGGAACCGGTGATTGAGTTCCACCTCAACAGCCAGTCCGGTCTGTCTCCGTACCAGCAGGTGGTGCAGCAGGCGCGGCATGCGCTGCGTCTGGGCCTGCTGAAGGAGGGGGACCGGCTTCCGACGGTCAAGGACGTGGCGGGACGGTTGGCGATCAACCCGAACACCGTGCTCAAGGCGTACCGGGAGCTGGAACACGACGGGCTGGTGGCCGCCCGGCCGGGCGTCGGGACCTTCGTGACCCGGACGCTGGCCGACGCCACGCTCCCCGCCCACGGCCCGCTCCGCCAGGAGCTGCGCCGCTGGCTGACCAAGGCGCGCCTGGCCGGGCTCGACGAGGAGAGCATCGAGGCCCTGTTCATGACCACCTTTCGCAACGCCGCAGGAGAGGACGTAGCGTGACCGCCGTATTGCGGGCCCAGGCTCTGGGCAAGAGGTACAAGCAGCGCTGGGCGCTACAGAACTGCGACCTGGATGTGCCCGCCGGGCGGGTCGTCGGTCTTGTCGGGCCCAACGGTGCCGGCAAGTCCACCCTGCTGAACCTGGCCTCCGGCATGCTCACTCCGACCACGGGCACCATCGAGGTTTGCGGCGGCCGACCCGCCACCGGTGCCGCGCAGTTGGCCAAAGTCGGCTTCGTCGCGCAGGACACCCCCACGTACGCCTCGCTGAGCGTCGCCGATCACCTCAGGCTGGGGGCCCGGCTCAACCCGGGCTGGGACGACGTCGTGGCGCGTGAGCGGATCGCGCGGCTCGGCCTGGACCTCAAGCAGCGCGCCGGACGGCTGTCCGGCGGTCAGCGTGCGCAGCTCGCCCTGACCCTGGGCATCGCCAAGCGGCCGGAGCTGCTGATCCTGGACGAGCCGGTCGCCGCGCTGGACCCGCTGGCCCGCCGGGAGTTCATGCGGGATCTGATGGAGGCCGTCGCCGAGCACGAGCTGAGCGTCGTGCTCTCCTCGCACCTGGTCTCCGATGTGGAGCGTGCCTGCGACTACGTCATTGTGCTCGTCGACTCCCGCGTCGAGGTCGCTGGCGACATCGACGAGCTGCGGGCCGCGCATCACCGCCTCACCGGCCCGCGCCGCGAACCGGGCACGTTCCCGGCGGGCCTGCACGTCATCACCGCCAGCCACACCGACCGGCAGACCACCCTCCTGGTCCGCGCCGACGCTCCGGTCCAGGATCCGTCCTGGACCGTCAGTCCCCTCGGTCTGGAAGACATCGTCCTGGCCTACATGACCCGGCCCGCCGACGCGGTCCGCGACACCCGACCTGCGCTGGAGGTCCTTCGATGATCTGGCTGACCTGGCGCCAGTTCCGCACCCAGGCCACGGTGGTGTTCGCCGCGGTCGCCGCCCTCGCCTCGGTGCTCGCGGTCACCGGCCCGCAGCTGGCCGACCTCCACGAGACCGCTGGAAGCAGCCTCGCGGACCGGCTCTCCGGTTCCGATCAGACCGTCTACTACGTCGGACTGACGGTCGTCCTCGCGGTGCCGGCCGTCATCGGCATGTTCTGGGGCGCACCGCTGATCTCCCGTGAGCTGGAGACCGGCACCCACCGCCTCGTGTGGAACCAGAGCATCACCCGCGCGCGCTGGCTCGCGGCCAAACTCGGCCTGGGCGCGCTGGCCACCATGACCGCTGCCGGACTGGCCAGCCTCGTGGTGACCTGGTGGAGCGGCCCCATCGACCGGGCCGTCAACAGCGGTGGCGGGAGCGGAACGTACCTGGCACGGCTCGACCCCATGGCCTTCGTCGCACGCGGCGTCGTCCCCATCGGCTACGCCGCCTTCGCCTTCGTCCTCGGCGTCACCCTCGGTGTCCTCATCCGCCGCACCCTGCCCGCGATGGCTACCACGCTCGCCGTCTACGTCGCCGTACAGCTCGTCATGCCGTTGTGGGGCCGGCCCCACCTGGCCGCCCCGGATCAGACCACCGTGGCGTTCACGGCCGGTACCCCCGTAGGCATTGACGAGGGCGCCATGGAGGTCACCGTGCCACTCGATGTGCCCGGTGCCTGGCTCACCTCCGAACAGACGCTGGACGCCGCCGGCCACCCGGCCGCCCCGCCGACGTCCTTCGCCGACTGCCTGCACACCGAGTCGGGCCTGGCCAGCCTGCGGCAGGTCGACCGCTGCGTCGCCGGCCTCGGCGAACTCGGCTACCAACAGCAGGTGACCTACCAGCCCGCCGGCAACTTCTGGGCCCTGCAATGGGCCGAGACTGGGATCTACCTCGGCCTTGCCCTCGGCCTGGCCGGGTTCTGCGCCTGGTGGATCCGCCGACGCCTGACCTGATGAGTTGCCGGTTCGGCCGTCGGAGGCCGGAGGTGCCGTGAGGGGCAGCGCGTCCTGGCTGCCCCCTCACGGCACCTCACGACATCGTGCGGGTCCGAGCATGGCCGGCGCCGTCGGTTGGAGGCGGGGTCCGGGCACGGATGGCCCAGCGCAGTGCAGGTCGAGTCGCTTGCTCACGTCGGGGCGGAAGGTGCCGTACGGGTTGATGTTCGACCAGAACAGTGCGGTCAGTCCACGCCGGTCCTCGTCGGTGAGCTTCTTCGCCCAGGCAGGTTCGGTGAGGATCTGCTGGAGCAGCAGCATGTTGATGTGTTCTCTGCACTACGCTCGAACGGGTCGGTTGGCTGGCTTGTTCGTTGTTCAACTGTCCGGCGCTGGAGGCTGGGGTGGGAGAGGAAGGGCAACTTTCCTCGGGTTGTACTCATGTCGCTGCTCAACGGCCCTCGACTTGTACTCTCGCCGTTCAGGCATCAAGTCCATTACTCGGTCAGCCTCGGCCATCTGCAATGCTGTGCTGATCACGAACCGGTAGCAGAACTCGTAGTCCTCGACCGAACGCGATTCGTGGAAGGGCGAGACGATCCCGCGGCGGTTCATGTGGGAGGTGCGCCTGAGTACTTCTGGAGTCAGAGCTTTGAATCTCGCGTACTCGTAGTGATCAACTCCAGCGGCTAGCACCTGCAGAGTCTCCTGCATCGCAGAGATTGCTTTGAGGCCGCGGTCGTAGGGCTTCAGGAAAGCCCACTCACCGTCGTATTTGCGCCGAGGCGGCTCTTCGATCCGAGGCCCCAGATGGAGTGGGCCGGACAGCTCCGGCAGCCCGGAGCTTCCGTAGTGGTCGACGAGATCCGTGAAGGCATCCGCAAGGCCAGCAAGGCCCGCTCCGATGTCCTTAGCATCAGCGTGTGCCTGTGCTGCTCGCAGACGATCCACTGTGGCTCTCCGCGTGACAAGGTCGATCATGTCGACACGCTCGAAATCGACACCGAAGACAAGCGTCGTGGCGTCGATCAGAAACGTGGTGGCGTCAGCCCGACTCTGCTCGATGGCAGTACTGGACGGGACGGTGCCGTGGTGTTTGAAGGCGACCCGAAGCCTGTTCATCCGGTCCATCGCGTTCTTGCTAGGCAGCGGGCCTGGCAGCGCGGGCTCCAGCTTGGTCCAGAACTCGGCGAACGGGGTGTGGTTGGGCAGGTTGACCTTCAGGTGATCGGCCGCAAGCCGCAGAAACATCTCGACTGCATCCTGGAAGTGGTTCACCGCAGGCGCCGACAGGGGCTCAGCGCGCCGGGCCAGCCCGACCCCTTGATCGAAGAGGAACCGGACCATTGCCAACCGCTGAACGGTGTGGGGGGTGAGCGAGGTGGTCATCGCGACTCCGAAGATCGTGGTTGGGGGAGGCCGAGGTCAACAGGGCCGCGGCGGGTGAGGCGGATGGCTTCAGCGCGTTTGGTGCGAAGGAACACCATCGATCCCGTCGAGTTCGCCCACCCACCCCTCTGCTTCCGTGCGTTCGCGGCGCATCAACAGATCTTTCTCCAGTTTGTCCAGCCGCGCGACCATTTTTGGATTGCCCTGGAGCCCGGAGCAGCGGATGCAGGCTTCCCTGAACTTCGTCTCGACCCGATTCAGGTCCTTGGCCGCTCACCCGCGGTGACGGTGCGGCCGGCGACATCGCGGAAGGTCGGCAGTCCGAGATGGACGGCAGCCGCCCGGCTGGACCGCTCGTCGACCTGGGCGAGCTTTTGCTCCGCGCCGGCAAGGCTGACCTTGAGGCCCTCGACCTCGCCATGCCAGCCCTCGCGGTCGGCTTCCGCTATGCGGTCCAGCAGGTTGTCGCGGATCTGCACGATGCGGTCGCGCTGGGCGGGATCGAGCCGTAGGAGACTGCATCTGAGGCAGCTGTGCTCGTGGACGCAACCAGTCCCGTAGGCTCGGCCGCAGTCGCCCAAGGCGACCCGGCGGCGTTCGAAGTGGCCGAGGAACTCCTCCCACTCGTCGTCGGTCGGGGTTCGGTATTCCTCGCTGGGGCGGGTGGTGCGGCGGCGGGCGATGAAGGCCCGGTGGCCGTTGATGACCTCCTCGGGATAGACCGCCTTGTATCCCATGGTGGTGTTGATGTCGCCGTGCCCTACCACGAGTTGGGCGATGTGGGGTGGCATCCCGTTCATGATCGCGTCCGTGATGAACAGCCTCCGGAAGTCATGGGGACTGAAGGTCAGCGGTCGGCTGGTGGTGTCGGTGAGACCGGTGCGGGCAAGCGCGTCGTTGAGCATGTCCCTGATCCCGGCAGCCGGGATCGGCCGGTTCTCCACACCGATGTGGCGCTGAAACAACAGTGGCATCGGCGGGTTCCAGACGCGTTCGTGGTTGTCGTAGGAGACAACGAGTGGGACGGCGCCGTTCGCGTCGCGGACGCGGCTGATGATAAGGCTGAGAACGTCCGCGAGGTCCGGGGAGATGACGAGCAGGCGCTCGGTATCGGTCTTGGACGGGGCGATGTGCAGGAGCGGGATGAGCTCGCCCGTGCTGGGCAGCCGGTATTGGACAAGGCTGTGGTGGGAGAGCTCGGTCAGCTCCTCGACGCGGATCCCGGTGTGCCGCAGGACTTCGACGATCGCCCAGGACCAGAACGCCCGATGCTCCTCCAGCGTGAGGTCGATGCGTTTCCCGGTCTCGGGGTCCTGGGCCCAGACCTTGGCTGTGGGGTTCTTGGTGACCGGCCGGTGCCAGCGCTGACCGGCTGCGGTGAAGTCGGCTCCCGCAGTGGTGTTCTGTGCGGCTTCCAGCCGTTCAGCGGCCCGGCGGCGTTCGGTGTCGACTGTCTGCGTCAGGAGCGGAAGGACGGGTAGCCGCTCGCGTGTCCGCTGATCCATGCGCGATTTGCGGCCGGACCGTTCTTTCTTGCGCGACATCTCCTCCTCACGGATGGGGCAGGGGGCCGCCCAGATGCCCCAACGTGCGGGATCGTCCATGGCCCACTGGGCGATGTCGAGGTAGAAGGCTCGCACCATGGCGAGGTAGTTGATGCCGCGATCGGCGCGTGGAACCTGCGTCTCGACGACGTCGCCGACGGCGGTCTTGCTGCGGATCGTCTTCATCGCGACCCGCTGTTTCCATGCCGCGGCAGCATCCGGCGCCAGGCGCAGGGAGTCGATCCCCGGGTGGTGGTCCTCCAGGTCTCTCCAGAACAGTTTGCCCAGGCCGAAGGCCACCGCCCGCAGCGAGGTGTAGTCGAGCGAGAGAGAGCGTTCTCGCAGGTAGTCCACCAGCAGATCCCGAATCGGCCGGCAGGCGATGCCGTAGCGGTCGATCATCTGCTCGATGCTGATCTGCCCTTGGTTTTTAGGGTTGAAAACCCGGACCGTCGCCGGGGCTGCGGCCGGGAAGATCCCCGTGGCGTGCAGCAGCTGGTAGAAGTACACGCTCGTGTCGACGTTGCGGCTGCCCATGCTGAGCAGGAGGTCCGCCAGCTCCAGGCAGTCCCCGACCGTGATGTCGCGGACCATGCCACCCTTGGCGGCCATGATGGTGGCGATCCGCCTCAGTGCGCCGTCCTTGGTGTGGGTGTTGGCGGGGTCGCTCCGGCAGACGGCCGCCAGGGCGGCGAACCCATCCGGGTCGCGGCTGCGTGCCATCTCGGCCGTCAGGATCTGCACCGTCCCTGGAGTCAGCAGCCACGACAGGCTGGGCCGGATGACATCGCCGCTGATCAGCGTCAGGATGCCGCTGCCCAGGACGTCGAAGTCCTTCTTCGGGTCCTGGTAGGACCAGCCGGTGGACTGAAGCCAGGAGACAGCCATGTGCCGCCAGGCGATGTTGCCGACCGCGTCGGCGCCGCTGGCGTTCCAGCGGCCCTGCCAGGTCTGCCCGGGAAACCGCTCCAACCAGGCCAGGGTCTTGGGCAGGCCGGTTCTGCGGCGGGACTGGGAGGCCGAGGACGTCAGCACGAACGGTGGTGCGAGCAGTCGTTCCACCACCTGTTCACGTGTCTGCTCGGTGGCCTTCCAGCGCTGTTCGGGGCCGCGGGGCGGGAAGCTCTTCAGCATCGCCGCCATCTCCGGGCTGATCTGCCGCGATGCGGAGCGTGCCCTGGTCGGCACCTGCGTGGTCACGCGGTTCCCTCCCCGAACAGGATGTTCAGCGCTTCCGGCCGATACGACGGCGCTGACGGCCCGTTGTTCTGTGCGGATGTCGCTGTGGAGACGGCTGCTGACCTGCGGGCGTGGTGCGCGAGCACTTCCGCGATCACGTCCTCGGTGAGTGGCGTCAGGTAAAGCTGAGTGGTACTCAGATGCGCGTGGCCAAGGACCCACTGCACGTCGGTGAGCGACATGTCGGGGTCGCGGGCCATTCGGTAGGCCGCAGTGTGCCGCAGATCATGCAAGGACCAGTTGGCGCCCAGGGCGGCGTTCGCCCGGCTGAACATCCGGTAGGCGGCGTGATAGCCGAGTTCCCGGAAGGGCCTCCGCAGGGTCCACCACAGTGGATCGTCGGTGCCCGTGGGCGCCAGGCCGTGCATCTGTGCCTGGTAGAGCCGGAGCCAGACGAAGGCGTCCGGCGAGGCCGGCAGCTGCTGGATGGCCCGCGTGCCCTTGCGGACCACGGTGATCAGCTGCTGGCCAGGGTCGGCATCGCCGTAGCGGGCGCCCAGCAGCTCCGAAGCCCGCGCACCGGTTGACACCCAGAAGGCCACCAGAGCGCGGTCCCGGTGAGAGCCGAGCTGAGCGAACAGCTCGTTGAATTTCTCGTCCGGGATACTGCGCGGCACCCGCTGGACATGGCGAGGGCGATACAGACCTGACCGCTCGTTGCGGTAGAGGTCCATCGGGTTGTGGTGGGCATGGGCCCTGCCACCGCGTCGGGCCAGCGGGAACGGATTGATCATCGGCCCCGACCCGGCATCGCTGTGGAAGTCGTAGAAGCCACGCAGCACGCTCTCGCTGTGGCCACGGGTGGTCGGCGCGTACTTGCGGCCTGGTCCAGCCTTTCCCGTTACCGGATTCGGGATCGCCGACGCGGCGGTGGCACCGGGCCGTCTCGGCTTGTCGCTGAGCTGGATCCAGCGGGAGAAGTCCCGTGCCTCCTCCCGGGTCGCTTGATCCCAGCGCATCCGGATCGCCCACAGAAACCGGAACCAGCGCAGCAGATCCATCCCGTACGAACGCTGCGTCGTCGCGGGCCGCCCGATGCCCTGCAAGTCCTTCAGGTACACGGCGACCGGCTCGACGACCGTGCCGGCGGGATCAAGCAGCCGGTACGGCTCCCAGACGTCGCCGGTTTCCAGAAGCGACCCGACCCGCGGTACGACCAACCAGCGTAGATCTCGGCCCTGCCCATCTCTCTCGACCATGGGGCGGGACCATAGTCACCCGCTTCACGGGCTGTCCGCTGAACTGGGCAAACCCTCGCGGTAGTTCAGTCAACAGGTAGACCAGAGCGCTCTGGAGCAGGTGGAGCGCCAGCATGCTGGTCTCGGCGTGCTCTTTGTCCGGGCCGGTCAGGGCGCCGTCCTTGCCGTAGTGCGCGACGGTGTTCGCGCTGTTCCAGTTCTCCACGACTTGGAGCCCGCCGTGGATCTCCCGGCGCAGGCCGGGGCCGGCGAGGTGGTCGCAGGCGAAGACCGTACGGACCGCGCGTCCGAGTTCTTCGAGCGCGGCGTAGGTGGGGTGCTTGTCGCGGGCCGCGAAGGTGTGTATTGATCACGAGCGTTGTTTACGCGGCTGATCGGGGGCTGGCCTCCGAGGGCGGTGTGGCAGCGGTGGTGGTTGTAGGTGTGGAGGAGGTCTGTCAGGGCTGCGGTCCGTGCGTCGTTCGAGGTGTAGTGCCGCAGGTAGGCCCATTCATCGAGCAGGGTGCGGTTGAAGCGTTCGACCTTGCCGTTCGTCTGCGGGCGGTAGGGGCGGATGCGTTTGTGAGCGATGCCGGCCGCGGTGAGTGCCTGGGTGAAGAGCTTGGACTTGTAGCAGGAGCCGTTGTCGGTCAGGACCCGTTCGACGGTGATGCCGTGGCTGGTGAAGAACGTCTGGGCGCGCTGCCAGAAGGCGATCGCGGTGTGCTGGCGTTCGTCGGGCAGGACCTCGCTGTAGGCGAGGCGGGAGTGGTCGTCGACGGCGGAGTGTACGTAGCTGTGGCCGATAACTGGTTTGCAGCTCTTGCGCAGGTCGGTGGTGGCCTGCCGGTTGTGGTGGCCGGTTGTTCTGCCGACCGTGCGCCAGCCGCCGCCGTCGGGGATGTTGCCGAGTTTCTTGATGTCGACGTGTACCAGTTCGCCGGGGCGGCTGCGTTCGTAGCGGCGTATCGGCTCGCCGGTCGGGCGGTCCGGCCGGGCCAGCCGGTTCAGGCCGTGGCGGGTCAGGGTCCGGTGGACCGTGGAGGCCGGCAGCCCGAGGATCGGGCCGATCCTGGCAGGGCCGAGCTTGCGGGCCTGGCGTAGATCGCAGACTGCGGCTTTCGCCTTGAGGGCCGTGCGGTGCGGGGTTGTGTGCGGCCGGCTCGAACGGTCGAACAATCCCGGATCGCCCTCGGTCCGCCACCTCCGCACCCACTTGTGGGCGGTCGCCCGTGAGATCCCCATCTCCTCTGCCACGTGAGCAACCGGACGACCGGAACAAACACTGCCCCACGCCCTCAGCTGCGTGCTCGACGCGAGAGGATGAGGTGGTGATCCGCTACGACCCCGAGATACAGGCTCTGTACCGCCGCTACTGCCTCCCGGCGCGCCGCTACCTGAAGCTCGGAGGAGCGGTACTTCGCATGTCGCGCGAGGAGTACGAGCCGTTCGCTCATGCCTTGGCCGCTGATGCGAGGGCTGTTACCGACGCCGAGCTCACTATCCTCTTCGAGGGCAGCTGGCGCGAGCGGCGCACCGCGGCATGGCTTGCCGCCGTCTCGCGCCGTGACCACTTCCGCGAGCGTTTGGGAGCACTGCTGCTGGAGAGCGAGGTCTGCTGCGCGGGTGGGGCCTACTGCGCGGCGTTGGCGAGTTTCGGCACTGCACGGGACGCCGATCTGCTCGCCGCTTACCTGGATCGTTACCTGCATCGGCCCGACCTCGCCTACGACCAGCCGACAGCCATGGGCGCCCTGGCGTACACCGACTCCGTCCTGAACAGCGACCGGGCCAGCCATTTCCTCCAGGAGGGCGGCCTGTGGCGGCAGTGGTTCCAGGACGCGCCCCACATGCGCAGCGATGACGGCATATCCACCTACCTGGGCGGTATCCGCCTCGCCTGCGCCGTCATCGACGAATGCGCCGACGCCTGACCCCATTGGTCTTGTTCGCGTCGAAAACTCTGGCTCGTCGTCCTTGACGCGGCGATCCTCTGTCATGCCAGTAGGACGCGCTTGCGGAGAAGTTGGAGGCCTGCCCGCCCGAACATCTGGCGCTTGAGCATCTTAAAAGTTACGTGGAATCTGTCCGGGGTGATCATGTCTCCCCGGTGCAACCACGGACTTGGGAGATGGCTTGAGCGGCACAACGGTGCTGACGGAGAAGTGGCCGGTACTTGGCCGGCACGAGCGGGCGGCGACCTGGCTGATGCTCTGGACGGATCTTGGACGTGCGCCCCGCACAATCGATGCCTACGCCCGCGGACTGGCCGAGTACCTGGCGATGTGCGAGCGGGAGAACGTCGAACTGGTCACCGCTAACCGCGCCCACATTGCGCTCTATGTAAGGGAGTTGACATCGTGGCCGCATCGCCGAGGGGCGAACGTGGTGGCAATCGACTCGGGGTCGGGACTGGCGAACGCCACAATCCAGCAGCGCCTGGTGCCGGTCCGCCTGTTCTACGACTTCCTGATGGAGGAGGGTCTGCGCGAGTCGAACCCGGTCGGCCGCGGACGCTACACCCCTGGGCGCCAGCAGGGCGGGCAGCAGCGCGGACTGGTGCCGCGGCTCACGAAGCTGCCGTGGATCCCCAGCGAACAGCAGTGGCTGGAGATCCTGCAGGTCACGCGAGAGGAGTCGGTCCGCAACCGGGTGACGCTGGCCTTGGCCTACGATGCCGCGCTGCGGCGGGAGGAGCTGTGCTCGGTGCGGACCGACGACCTCGATCCGGCTCACCGGACGCTGAGGGTGCGGGCGGAGACGACGAAGAACCGGCTGGAGCGGGTGGTGCCGTACTCGGCATCGACCGGCGTGCTGATGTCGGCTTACCTCGCCCACCGGGCCACGATCAGCCGGGCCAGGGGGCCGCTGTTCCTGTCGGAGTTCCGGCCCCACGGACAGCCGCTGACCCTGTGGACCTGGTCCAAGGTGGTCCGCCGGATCGCCCTGGCAGCCGGATTCCCGCGGTTCTCGACTCACACCACCCGGCACTTGTGTCTGACCGATCTGGCCCGGATGGGCTGGGAGTTGCACGCGATCGCGACCTTCGTCGGCCACCGTCACGCCGACTCTACGCTTCAGTACATCCACCTGTCCGGCCGGGACGTGGCCGAGAAGCTCGCCTGCGGCATGGAGCACATCCACGCGTGGCGAATAGAGGCGCTCACCTCCCCGAACGGCACGGCAACGGAGGTGGCACGGTGAACACATCTCGACTGGCCCTGCCCGCTGAGAACGGGCCCGAACGCTGGTCCTGGCCGATCGTCTCGGACCACTACGACGCTGCTGTCGAGGTCCGGCCCGCCGAGGTGGCGGAAGTGAGCGAACTCGGGGTGCGGAATCTGCGCCGGCTCAAGGACCACGATCCGTCCGCTGCCGGGTGGCCGGTGATCCACCGTCTGCTGGTTCCGCTGGAGGCGGTCAACGCCGCTCTGGACTCGCCACCTACCCCGCACCGTCGACGCGCGATGCTCGACGTGATCGCGGTGCTGCTGACACGTTGTGCGGAGACTGGCCGAACCTTTTGGGGATGGACCCCGCAGGAGTGGATCCATCTGCTCGGCCGCAACCAGACCGAGTTCCACGAGCACGCCCCGGGCTGGGTCAACGACGAGGTCCGCCCCTATCTCGCCGCGCACGCATACCTGCTGGGCTCCTTCAACGAATTCCACCGGCTCGGCAGCTTCCAGCGACTCACCCTGTCCTGGCGGGTCTTCGGACGCGGCCTGGTGAGCAGTGAGATCGCCCGCATCCGCGCGGTTCTCGCCTCGTGGGGCTATCAACTGGGGCGGGACGACGACACGCTGCTGCCGATGGTCGTCTGCCAGCTGCTTCTCCTCAACCGGAGCCCGCATCTGGAGGATCTTGACACCGCGCTGTTCGACCGGGTCCGGCGCGAGAACATGTTGGCCGGCTCCCAGCGCTACACCCTGCACGCCACACAGCGGGCGGTTGCCGAACTCGGATTCTATGATCCTCCGCAGCCCATCACCGGCCGCCACTCGGCACGGGCGACCGGCGGCGCGAAGACGTGGGAACAATGGGTCGATCGCTGGCACGCCACCTCTACGCTCACCCCCGGCGTCCGCGGCGCCATGCGCTCCGCCCTCCTCAGGGTGGGCCGGTGGATAGCCGCGGACCAGCCCGACACTGCTGACCCGACATACTGGACGCGGCAGACCTGCGCGACCTGGATCGTCGCCGTGGACCGGATGAGGGTCGGTGACTACGCTCAGCGGACGGTCGGCCTGGGGGACCGTCTCGGCAAGCCGCTCGAAGCGGCGACCAAGGCCGGGAAGATCACCGCGCTGCGGACGTTTTTCAGGGACTGCCAGGAATGGGAGTGGCTGCCCCGTGGCTTCGACCCACTGCGCGCGCTGGCGATCCCTCGCAGCATCACGGCCCTCCTCGGCCCCGACCCGCGGGTGATCGCCGATGAGGTCGGGGCGAAGCTTCTGTGGGCGGGTTTGAACCTGGAAGCTGCGGATCTTCCGCAGTCCCAGGCCGGTCAGTTCTACCCCTTCGAACTGGTCCGAGCGGTCACGCTGACCTGGTTGTTCTCCGGTCAACGCAGCAACGAGATCGCCCGATTGAGGGTGGGCTGCATCCGTTGGCAGCACGGCGGCACCCTCATTACCGGTGACTCCCAGCAGGTCCTGGCGCGCGACACCGTCTGTCTCCTCGACGTACCGCCCACAAGACCGGCACCGCCTTCACCAAGCTGGTCGACCCGATCCTCGGCCAGGCCGTCGATGCCTGGCAGGCCGTCCGCCCGGATCAGCCGAAGTTCACCGACCGCCGCACTGGCGAGCGCGTCGACCTGCTGTTCGCCATCCGGGCCCGCCGCGTCTCCACGCACTACATCAACAACACGATCATCCCGATGCTCTGCCGCAAGGCCGGAGTCCCGGACGCCGACGTCCGTGGGAACATCACAAGCCACCGGGCCCGGTCCACCATCGCCAGCCAGCTCTACGACGCCAAGGAACCGATGACGCTGTTCGAACTGCAGGCCTGGCTCGGACACCGATCCCCGCAATCCACTCAGTACTACTCGAAGATCACACCCGACACCCTCTCCAAGGCCTACTCCGAAGCTGGCTACTTCGAGCGCAACGTGCGCACCATCGAGGTCCTGGTCGACCGCGACGCCGTCGCCTCAGGCGCCGCCGCGACCGGTGAGCCATGGCAGCAATACGACCTCGGCCACGGCTCCTGCAGCTACACCTTCTTCGAGCAATGCCAGCACCGCATGGCCTGCGCACGCTGCGACTTCTATAGCCCCAAGGAGTCCACGCGATCCCAACTCCATGAGGCCAAAAGCAACTTGCAGAGGATGGCCGTGTCCATCCCGCTGACCGACGACGAGCAGGCAGCCGTCGAGGAGGGCCAGGCGGCCCTGGACCGGCTACTCGACCGCCTCGCCGACACACCCACTCCGGCCGGCCCGACACCACGCGAACTGGACCTGCCGGCGACAGCCCGTCTTCTGCCACTCGTAGACGTCCGACAGTGCGGGACAGGCACCGCACCGCGCTGATATCGGAGTGCGCACAGGCCCGGGAGAGTGTCACAGTCACTGCCGTGACCTTGATGAACGTGCTCGTCGACTTCGCCCGAACCGGCCGGATCGGCCCTCTTCACTGCGGGATGCCCCTGACCGAGGCTGAAGACCTGCTCGGCCCGGGGCGCCCGCACCCCGCCCACATCATGAAGGGGCCCGATATCGACGGCTACCCCTACTCCTGGAACGGGCTGCGACTGGTGGTCACGCAGCGGGCCGTCAGTGGCATCTGGATCAACCTCTGGCCTGGTTCGACCGCCAAGCTCCCGCCGCTCGTCCTGCCCGATTCCGAGTCATTCGAGGCCACCGTACTCCGTGAGGAACTGGTCACTGCCCTCGACACCGCTGGCTGCCACCACGAGGTCAACCCTGTCCTGACCTTCGGCGAGCAGTCGAGCATCCTCACTCAGCCGGCCGAGGTCTGCGCTGTGTTTAGCCTGCCTGGCCGGGACCACCACGTTCCCCACCATGATCGGCACTACCTCGACGTGATGCACAAGCACACGGCTTGACACCGCTGATTCCACAGAATGATCTGGCTGACATGCCCTTTGGCCGCACTTGAACTCCAGGACAGAGTGAGCCCGGCGGTGACGGCGTCGAGGTCGCGGTCGATGCCAGCGGTGAGGGTGTGGAGGCTGGGCAGGTCGTCCTGTCGGACGGCGTGGAGCCAGTCCGGGAGACGCTCGCCTTGGCGGTCTGTGAGCATGACCGCGAAGGACCGGACGTGTCGGGTGAGTGCGTCGAGTTCGGGGCACTGGGCGCGGACGGTCTTGAGCTGGAGTTGTTCGGGGTCGGTGAGGGTTTCCGGGCGTCTGAGGATCCATCAAGACCGTGCGGGGCGACGGCGGCCGGGCGGTCACCGGTCGCGGTGAGGTGCGCTTCTTGTACAGGTAGGCGCGAACGCGCTGGTAGCTGCCCTTGTAGCCGAGCGGCACGATCTCCTCCCACAGCTTCCAGGCGTTGGTGAAGCCCCCGTTCCAGCGGTCGTCTAGGTAGGGCTTGTAGTCATCGAGTACCGATGTCCGGTTCTGCCACTGGCCGGTGAACAGGTCCTCCGGCTTCGCAGCATCGGCGAACCGTTTGACGGTGTGCCAGGCCATGCCGAGCTGTCGCTGGACCGAACGCAGGCTGTGTCCTGCCTTGAGGAGTGCGTGAACGGCGGCGTGCCGGGACCTGGTGCGGTCGGTGAACCGGTGCCCGGTCGGCCATGGCGAACCGGACGGTTCTTCTTCCGGGGCGGGCTCAGGCTCGGGTTCGGGGGTGGCCGGGACAAGGGCTCGCAGGCAGCGGCGATGCTGGGCGACGGTCCGTTCTGCGGCCTCGATCAGGTTGTGCCAGAGGGTACTGGTGGGCCGTTGGCGAGGTGCCTGCTGAGCAGGTCCTTTTTCCAACGACCCCCAGCCCGAACGACGCATGCGACTTTCGCCGCACGTCGCTCTCCAGTGACTACTCCGTGAGTGCTGGAACAGGCTTCTTGCCGTGGATGTCCGCGTGGCAACTACCGCAGACCACGAGGGTTTTGCGGTGCCGTGCGGCCATGAGATCCGCCCACGGTGGCCGGTCCGTTCCCGGTTTTCCGAGGTCTGCGAGCTTGGCAACGTGGTGGACTTCCACCTCGTCGACGCGTCCGCATGCCTCGCGTCGTCCGGCGAGGAGGCGGGTTACCAGCTCCTTGCGTTTGATGTTGACCGGGGCCATCCGACGATCGGTGATGACCGTCTTCTTGTTCTGTCTCAGCGGGATCCCGCCGAACCGTCCGACCAGTGGCTTCCTGCCGACGCGTTCGACGCGGGCCTCGAAGCACTTGCGTGGCCCGAACGGTGTCTCAGTGGTGGTTCGCGTACTTGCGGGCCATCTTCGACACCGACGAACGGTGCTTGTTGGCGAGCGTCATCAGCATCGAGGTCTCCATGACCCATTGCAGCCGGGCGAGTCGGAAGACGTCGTCGGCCATCAGGTAGTACTGGACGATGCCGCGGTACTCGGACCCGTAGGTGCTGATGATGACGTGATCGTCCTGGTTCAGCAGCTCGGGCCGACGCGCGGGTTTGCCGCGCTCTTTGTACTGGGCCTGCTTGGCAGATACCACCGAACGGGGGACACGCAGACCGATAGTCCCATTGACAGAGCGTCGTCTGCCCGAGATCTTGCGGTCGTTGTGAAGCACGGTGATGTCGTAGCCGAGAAACCTCGCCGCCCCGGTCCGGGCGTGCGTGATGAGCGTCTTCTCCGGCGATAATTCCAGCTTGAGATCATCCCGCAGGAACCGCGCCAGGCGCTTCTTGATTTCTTCGGCCTCTGCCTTTGGTCCGGCAAATCCGAGCAGGGTGTCATCCGCATAGCGCACTATCTCGACGTTCAGGTCCGCCGACAGCACCGCGACGTCCGCGATCGACGGGAACAACAACTCCTTCAGCCAGCGCGCGACCTCTTCCACGGCCCTGAACTGTCGGCCCAACTGCCTTGTCCACGGACCATTTTCGGGCGATTTCGCGCACGGCTCGAAGGTGTCCGGATGTCACTCAGAGTGGCCACGTCACGGAATCTGAGCCAGAGCCGTTTGAAGTGAACGAAGCCACCCCTAGGTCCTGTCCGGTCGATCTTCGCGGGCCCGCGACGCCTGGCACCGCACCTCGCCGCGTTGTCGTCAGTCGCCCAAGTACGTCCAGTACATGGGCGATCCTCCGCCTTGC
>NZ_JBEOUD010000065.1:0-33356 GCF_040303865.1 Streptomyces sp. NPDC094034
CCCGCACAAGTACCCGCCCGACTCATCACCCGCACCGCCGTCAACACCGTCCTGCACCTCCTCCCCGACATGCGACTCACCATCCCCGCCGAACAGGTCGCCTGGCACCCCTCCCCCTGGACACGCATCCCGGTCTCCCTCCCCGTGGAATTCTCGGCAGCCAGGGGCCGGGTCCCCGGCCCCCGATAGGACTTGTCCCGTCGGACCCGCCTTCCGGAGCACCTATGACCAGCGATTGAGCGACATCGCGGGCGGGAAGCCCGCGTTCAGGACCACGTCCCCAGCACCTCGGTCGCCCGGTCGAACGCGGAGTCCCGCCGATGGTCGAACTCCTCCTCGGTGAAGACGGGTTCCGGTATGTGCGCCGGGATACCGGCACCGTCGAAGGTCTCGCCCGAGCGGGTCAGGAACTCCTCGTTCGGCAGCCAGAACGACCACCCGTTCGGCAGTTCGCGCCGCAAGATGTCCGAGAAGACGCCCTGGGTCGGCTCGCCGATCCGGACGGTCCCGCCGGGACGGTCAATGAGTGCCTGGGTGAAGGTCTCCGCGGCGCTGTAGGTGGTGCCCGCCGTCAGCACGGCGACGGGCCCGGTGAACCGGGGCGCTCGCGCCGGTTGTATGTACAGGGGCTCCGGGCGGGTGAAGCGGGTCGGATCGGCCGGGTCGTTGCGCGCCCGCTTGGCGTAGGCGAAGTACGGACGGTCGGTGAGGCGGGCGGCGATCCGAAGTCCAAGAGCGTCGGACCCGCCACCGTTCACCCGCAGGTCGATGATCAGCCCGGTCAGTCCGTTCGTGCGCTCACGGGTGAGAATCGCGTCCAGGGCGCGGTCCAGTTCGGCGCTGTCGGCGGCATAGGTGTCCTCCTCCGTATAGCCATCGAAGCCCGAGACACGCACATACCCCTGTCCGCCGGGCAGATCCGCGTAGCCGATCCGGCCGCGCGCGAACTCCCGGAGTTGACGGCCGCCCAGATCACGCTGCTCGACATACTCCTTGGTCCGGTTGTCCAGCTCCGGGCCCGGTACCGCGGTGCCCGGCCTGCTCCGCGCGAAGACGCCGGCGGAGCCGCCGAGGACGACGACATGGGCGTCGTACAGCGGGCGCGCCATGTCGCTGAGAACCGCGAACAGTTCGGCGTCGGTCGTGTCCTCGTGGACCGTGGGGCGAAAGCGCTCCCGGACCGCCGACCAGTCGATCCCCTTGGCCGCGAAGAACGGATAGTTCTCCTCGAAGGTCTGCCAGAAGACATCGAACGTCGCCACCGGACCAGTCGCCCGCTCCCTGGTGCAGGAATCCGGCAGCGCCGCGACTCGGAACAGGGTCCTCTCCCCGACCGACCCGTCCACACGCATCGAGGCCCGGTCCCGGCTGTCCGTCGAGCGCAGGGTGAGGACATCGCCGTCGTCGTTGGCGTACCGAGCCGATCCGGCGTCTCCGCCGGTGCGGCGCGCCGGCTCGCCCTCCAGACAGCCCACAGCGGTGGTCTGGTACTCCCGCAGAACACCTTCCTCGGCCGCGAGCACCGTCCCGTACCCGTCTGTCCGCCACACTCCGGTCGGAGGCGGCGGACGCGATGTGGCGCCCGCCGGGGCCGCGGGGACGGCGACACCACCCACCACCGAGAGCAGCGCGAGCGCCACCACGACTCCGGTCACCGGTCGGCCCGAAGAACTCTTCCCGCGCATGCTCATGTCTCCCCCGTCGATCGTTCAGGTACGACTCCCATGATCCGATCGACAGTGGTCGTGGAACATACCGCTGGCCTCACAATGGGACTGGGGAAAACCTCAGTTCGCCGACGGCCACCGGCGCGGCCGGCCCCGACCCGGTGCGGCCGACCCCGACCCGGCGCGCTCGGCCCGCCTCGTCACAGCCGGCCCGCCTCGACGATTCGCCGAAGGAAGCGCCTCGTACGCTCCTGTCGCGGATCGCCGAACAGTTCCTGAGGCGCCCCGCGCTCCAGCACCACCCCGTCGTCCAGGAAACACACCTGGTCCGCGACCTCACGGGCGAAGCCCATCTCATGAGTGGCCAGCACCATCGTCATCCCGTCGCCCTTCAGATCGCGTACGACCGAGAGCACCTCACCGACGAGTTCGGGGTCGAGCGCCGCCGTGATCTCGTCCAGGAGCAGCAGCCGCGGCCGTACCGCGAGCGCGCGTACGATCGCGGCGCGCTGCTGCTGACCGCCGCTGAGCCGGTCCGGGTACTCCCCCGCCTTGTCCCCGAGGCCGAGCCGTTCCAGCAGCTCGCGCGCCCGCGCCTCCGCCTCCTCCCGGGAGACGCCGAGGACCCTGCGCGGCGCGAGCGTGATGTTCTGAAGGACCGTCATATGAGGGAAGAGGTTGTACGACTGGAACACCACCCCGATACGGCGGCGCACCGCGTCCTGATCGGCCCGCGGGTCGGTGATCTCCTCGCCGTCGAGGAAGATCGCGCCGTCGTCGATCTCCTCCAGCAGATTGGCGCACCGCAGGAGGGTGGACTTGCCGGAGCCGGAGGCACCGATCAGCGCGGTCACGGTGTGCGGGGCCACATCAAGACTGACATCGCGCAGGACGACCCGGTCCCGTCCGAAGGTCTTGCGTACGGACTCCAGGCGCAGCACCGGCCGCTCGCCGCCGTCCGTCGCGCGGACATCGTGGGCGGTCATACGGTTCCTCCCTGGACACGTCGGCGGTCCATCCGGGCGGTGACCCAGTCCGTGAACCGGGTCATCGGGATCGTCAGCGCGACGAAGACGAGGCCCGCGACCACATACGGCGTGTAGTTGAAGTACTTTCCGGCGATGATCTGCGCCGCGTACACGGCGTCCACGGCGCCGGCGATCGACACGAGTCCTGTGTCCTTCTGAAGTGACACCAGATCATTGAGCAGCGGCGGCACGACACGCCGTACGGCCTGCGGAAGCACGACGTACCGCAGTGTCTTGGCGCTGGACAGTCCCAGCGAACGGGCCGCCGCTCGCTGGGAGGGGTGTACGGACTCGATGCCCGCCCGGAACACCTCGGCGACATACGCGGAGTAGGTCAGGACCAGCGCCGTCCCGCCCAGCAGTACCGGGTCCGTGGTGACGCCCTCCAGCCGCAGCGCCGGGACCCCGAAGACGACCATCAGCAGGCAGATGATCAGGGGCAGCCCGCGGAAGAAGTCGGTGTAGGCGGTGGCCAGGGCACGCACGGGGAAGAAGACCGGGCCACGCAGGGTGCGGGCGACGGCGAGCAGCAGTCCGAACAGCAGGACGCACACCCCGCAGATCGCCAGCAGCCGCAGATTGAGGAGCAGTCCGTCGAGGACCTTGGGCAGGGCCATCCGCGCGTACTCGGCGCTGAAGAAGGTCTCGCGGGTGCGCTGCCAGCCGGGTGAGCCCGTGATGACGAGGAAAAGGACGACGCCGGTGACGAGGGTGGAGAGCGCGGCGACGGCGGTGGCCCTGCGGGCGCGGGCGCGCTTGTACCGCTCGCGCGCGATCCGCCGCGCCGAGGGCGTGTAGGTGTCCTCGCCCTCGTCCTTCGTCGGCCGTACGGTGTTCGAGGAGGTCACTTGAGCACCGGCGCGTCCACGGCGTCGGAGAGCCACCGCTTCTCCAGCGCGGCGAGCGTGCCGTCGGCCCGCAGCCCGTCGACGGCCTTGGTGACGCAGGTCGTGAGTTCGCTGCCCTTGTCGAGGACGAGTCCGAACCGCTCCGCGGCGCCTGCCGAGTCCGCGAACTGGCCGACCACCTTCGCGTCCGGCACCTCCGTCGAGGTGATGTAGAAGGCCGTGGGCAGGTCGACGACGATGGCGTCGACCTGACCGTTGCGCAGCGCCGACTTGGCGAAGTCGTTCTTCTGGTAGACGGCGGGCTGCCGCGTCGGCTTGATGATCTGGTTGATCGTGTCGAGGCTCGTGGTGCCGACCTGCGCGCCGAGCTTGGCGCCCTTGAGACCGGCGGCGTTGGTGGCGTTGGCGTACGGGGAGTCCTTCAGCGCGATGACGGCCTGCCGTACGTCGTAGTAGCCCGAGGAGAAGTCGACGGCCTTCTCGCGCTCGTCACTGATGGAGATCTGGTTGATGTCGAAGTCGAAGTTCTTCTCGCCGGGCGCGAATGAGTTGTTGAACGGCACGGTCTGCCAGACAACTTGGTTCTTCTCGTACCCGAGGGCCTTGGCCACGGCATAGGCCACCGCCGACTCGAATCCCTTGCCGCTCGCCGGGTCGTCGTCCTGGAACCAGGGCGCGTAGGCCGGCTTGTCCGTGCCCACCGTCAGCTTTCCCTTCGCTTCCGTGGGCATCGTGCCCGGGTCGCAGGTGGACGCGGCGGCTCCGGAGGCGGACGCGTCGGCTTCGGTCGAGGTGTCCTGCGGGGCGCAGCCCGAGGCGGCGCCGATGACGAGGAGGAGGGCGGGAAGCGCGGGGAGCAGGTTTCGGGCGGTGAGGTGCATGGCGGGAGAGTGGCACCGCGTGGGGGGACCTGTCGAGATCAGGGCGTTGCGATCGCATGAATTCCGCCGGTGTGCGGGCCCGCGTGGCCGGGATTCGCCCACCGCGCGCCGGCGCGTCGCCCGACACCCCCGCACAGCCCGCGCGGCACCCGCCGTCCGGCGGACGATCTCCGCCGACCGGCACCTCCTGAGGACTTGTGCGGCCCTGTCGTTACCCTGGGCCTTGATGTTCACACCTCAGGGCCCGACCCTTCGCGAACTCGCCGTGCAGGCGTTCTCGTCCATCGAGCACGGCTATGACCTGCTGGCGCCGAAGTTCGACCACACGCCGTTCCGTACGCCCGATCATCTGCTGGACGCGGTGGTACGTACGGTCCGGCCGCTCGGGCCGTTCGCCACGGGGCTCGACATCTGCTGCGGCACCGGGGCCGGAGTGGGTGCGCTGCGGCGGTTGTGCGACGAGCGGGTCATCGGTGTCGACTTCAGCGCGGGCATGCTCGCCGCCGCCGCTGCCTCCTCCCCCGGCTCCGCGTCCGCCGCCTCCCACGAGTTCACCTCGGCGGCCGTGGACTGGGTACGTGCCGACGCGCGCGCCCTGCCCTTCGCGCCGGCCTTCGATCTGGCCGTCAGTTTCGGCGCGTTCGGCCATTTCCTGCCCGCCGAACGTCCCGTGCTGTTCGCGCGGGCCCACGCGGTGCTGCGTCCCGGCGGCCTGTTCGTGTTTCCTCTACCGGCCCCGCCCCCCGTCGGCTCCGCGCTCTACTGGGCGCTCTGGGGCTTCGACACGGCGATGAGGCTGCGCAATCTGCTCTGGCATCCGCGATTCGTCATGTACTACCGCACGTTCAGGCTGCCCGAGGTACTGGACGAACTGGCCCGTACGGGGTTCACCACCGAACTCCTCCCGCTGACGGATCTCGGCCGACGCCCTGACGGAAGCCCTCGATGTGCCCTGGTGGTGGCACGCCGGGAGTGAGCGCCGTACTCCCCCATGGGCGTTCCCTCGTGGGCGTTCTCCCATGGGTGTACCCCGATGGGCCCTGTCGGACCGGGACCGCTCAGTCGTCCAGCTCCCGTCCTGGTCCCCGAGGCCCCGGACGTTCGTCGAGCACCTCCGGAAACTCCTGATCCCGGGGCCCCGGCGGCTGTGGACCATGGCCGGTCATGATGACCGTCTGCTCGATCCGCACCACGCGGTAGACATCGCCGCCGATGATCACTTGGTTCTCGCCGCGTACGACCGCCTCGGCCGCCCGGGTGAAGCGCGGTGCCAGCTCGCCCGCGTCCAGGGCCCGTACCCGCAGCACATCACGGAGATCCGTCCTGGCCTCCGCTTCGGCCGGAACCGCCGGGAAGAGCTGTCGCCAGCCGCCGTCCTCGTGGAGCATCGCCGAATACGCCGTGTAATGCGCGACCGATGTCCGCTCCCCGTCGGGTCCGTTCACCGGGAACTTGCGCCGCAGCGCCTCCTCGCGCCGGCCCAGCTCCAGCAGCCGCCGGGCCGCCGCGTCATCGAATAACTCGCCCGCGGACTCATCGTCCGCCGTCTCATCGTCCGCTGCCTCATCGGGGTTCGCGCTCACCCGAGTAGCGTGCCGCAAAATGGTGCTCCGCGAGCGCGGTACGGGAGGATCTTCCGGGGTAAAACCCGCCATTTTTACGGGGTGCGGATCGGCCGACCACCGCCGTCCGCCCCTATCCGCGCCCGCCCGGGAAGTACCGTTCCAGCAGGTCGTTGCGGAAGACTCCGCGCGGGTCGTGCTTCGCGGTCAGCGCCTCGAAGTCGGCGTACCGCTCGTACAGCGCCGCCACCCGCTCCTGGCCCATCGTGAACAGCTTTCCCCAGTGCGGTCTGACGTCGAACGGCGCGAGGGCCTCCTCGATCGCGTCCAGCACGGGCATGACGGCCGCGGTGTCCGGGTGCCAGGTGAAGTGGAAGGCCACGGTGTCCCGTCCGTAGGCGGGGCTGAGCCACAGTTCGTCGGCCGCGACCGACCTGATCTCACCGATCTGGAGGACCGGCGCGATGCGCTCCCTGATCCGTGCCAGCGCGTCGAAGGCCGCCGGCCCGTCCTTCCGCGCGACGAAGTACTCGCTCTGTAGTTCCTCGCCGCTGCTCGGAGTGAACTCGGGCCGGAAGTGCGGCAGTCGTTCGTGCCACGGCCCGGCGACGCCGGACTGAACCGTGCAGGTCGACGGGTCCATACCGGGCACCGGGTGCCGGGGGCCGTCGGCACGTACGGCACCGAATCGTTGGCCGGGTACCGGGTCCGGGTCGTCGTCGCCGTCGCCGATCCGCTGCTTGAGCCACAACTGCTCGATCCGCTCCGTACGCCAGCTGGTGAAGACGCTCACGCTGTACGCGGCGGACAGCACCTCGTCGAACCGCTCACGCAGCCGCTCGTACGGAAGTCCCTCGTACACCCACTGCCGGATGTCGTACGCGGGCACGAGGCCGAGCGTCATACGGGTCACGACGCCGACCGCGCCCAAGGCGGTCACCGCCCCCGCGAAGTCCTCGTCGTCCCGGTCGAGGACGAGCAGTTCACCGTCGGCCGTGACGAGTTCGAGCGCGCGGACCGCCGAGGCGAGTGTGCCGTTGCCGACCCCGGATCCGTGGGTTCCGGTGGCACAGGCGCCGGCCACGGAGATGTGCGGCAGCGAGCCGAGGTTGTGCAGGGCGAGGCCCGCGCGGTGAAGCGCTCCGGTGAACTCGGCGAACCGCAGACCGGCGCTGACCGTGACGGTGGCGGCCGTCTCGTCGACCTCCACGATCCGGGGCAGCCCGGCCACCGAGACCAGATCGCCGTGGGTGTCGGCGATGGCGTTGAACGAGTGGCCGCTGCCGAGCGCGCGCACCGAGCGGCTTCCCGCGACGATCTCCCGCAACCGTTCCACCGATGAGGGCGTGTGCACGCGCCCCGCGTTGAAGGTGATGTTGCCGGCCCAGTTCCTCGGCCCCGGAGGTATGGCCCGGGCAGGGGGGGCATCGGGGCTTGCGGGCGGCTGGAGCATGGAGTTCCCCTTCTCGGCGATCGGGCGTGGCGGCCATGCCCGTTCCCGTACTTCTTACCTCATGCGCACGCGACGCCCGTCCGCGTGGTGCGGACAGGACGGCCCGCACTGCGGGGCTAGGGTCGATCCATTGGCCCGTTCGTTGGTCCGTGCGTTGGTCCGTGCGAGGCGCCGTGCGCGGGAGAGCGTCCGCCGGTGAGACACGGTCCGCCCGCGAGGGCGAGCGCGAAGGAAGGCAGGTGCCCCTGTGCCCGAGAGACTTCCCGTGGCACGGCGGTGGGCCGTCGGCGCGCTGCTGACCATGACCTTCGCGACCGGTCTCGTGGACGCGGTGAGCTATCTGCGGCTGGGGCATGTCTTCGTCGCCAATATGACCGGCAACGTCGTCTTCCTCGGATTCTCCGTCGCGAAGGGGTCCCAGATGTCGGTGGTCGCACCGATCGTGGCCATGGCGGCCTTCGTCCTGGGGGCGTTCTTCGGCGGGCATCTCAGCAAGTTCCTCGGCGGCCGGCCACGGTTCTGGCTGGTCCGGGCCTTCACCTGCCAGGCCGTCGGACTCACGCTGACGGCTCTGTTGCTCGGCACGGGAGTGCTCAGCCCCGAGGGCCGGCTCGTACTGGTGACCATCGCGCTGCTCGGTGGTTGCTCCGGTCTTCAGAACGCGACGGTGCGCGTGCTCGCCCCCCGGGATCTGACGACGACCGTCCTCACCCAGACGCTCACCGGACTCACGGCGGAGAGCGTGCTCGGGACGGGCACCGGTACGCGACCACACCGCAAGGTCGGCTCGTTGATCGCCATGTTCGCCGGGGCGGCGACCGGCGCGCTGCTGCTTCAGTTGACGCTGGCGGGGGTCGTCGGGCTGGCCGCCGTGCTGGTGGCGGGGGTCGCCTGCGTCTTCGCGCTGGCGCCGGCGCCGAACGACGCCACGGCCTGAGCCGCGTGTCCGTCGGTCAGCCGCGCTCGGCGGCGACGGCCAGCAGTTCCTCCACCCGCCGCAGCGCTTCACGGACGTTCTCCTCGGAGGTGGCCTCCCGCGCCTCGGCCGGGGACATCCAGCGCAACGGGGCATCGGGGTTCTCCGGCCGTGCCGCGTCCGGTTCGGCCGTGGCCAGGACGAACCGGAGGTCCGCGTGTTCATGCGCGGGTTCACCGCCACCCGCGGCGACCGGCACGATCACCACCTGAACGAGCCGCGCGCGGGACGCGTCCGGATACGGGACCAGGTCCCCCAGCCCGGTCTCCTCGCGGCCCTCCCGCGACGCGATCTCCAGGGGATCGCTCTCGCCCGGATCGCCATGGCCCCCGACCTGGAGCCATGAGCGCTGGCGCGGGTGCCAGCGCATCAGCACCCGTCCGCTCGCGGGGTGCACGATCAGCGCGGACGCCGTCACATGCAGCGGGATCGAGCGTAGCCAGGGATCGTCCGCGCCCTTCGCGAGCGCGTGGACGCGGGCCGCGTCGGCGGCCTCCCGGGGATCCCGTGTCCGGTACCGGGACAACAGATCGACGATCGGCCGGCCGACACCCTGCATCGTGTTCTCCCTGCCCGTCGACTCGCGACTCGTGGACTCGGCCTCGACCGGTACCGGTCCACCCCGGGGCGGCCGGGCGCGTCGAGGCCCGCGCGGCCCTCGTGTGCCACGCCGACCAGGACGTTACGGAATGTCGGTGGCTGATGTCCTCGGGTTTTCGGCGCTCAGGGCTTCCGTCCCACTCCGCCCCACATCGGGATGTCCGCGTCCCGGGCGTCGTGCGGGTCCGGCCGCCAGTCCGGCAGCGCCACGACTCCGGGCGCCAGCAGTTCCGTGCCGTCGAAGAAACGCCGTACCCGATCCCGGGTGCGGGGGGTGGCGGCGCCGTGGGCAGCGGCCCGTTCGTTGTACACCCGCATCGACTCGGCCACCGCGTCGGCGCCGATGTCGCTCGCCGGATGCGAGAGCACGACATGGCTGCCCGAGGGCAGCGCGTCGAGCAGCCGGGCCGTGATGCCGTACGGATCGTCCACGTCCGGGATGTACTGGAGGAGCGCCACGAGCATCAGCCCCACCGGCCGGCCGAAGTCCAGTGTGTGCGCGGCCTCCGCGAGGATGGTCTCCACCTCGCGCGCGTCCGCCTCGATGTAGTCGGTCCGTCCCTCGGGTGTCCCGTCGAGCAGCGCCCGGGCGTGGGCCAGCACGATCCGGTCGTTGTCGACATAGACGACCCGGGAGTCCGGGGCGAGGGACTGGGCGACTTCGTGGGTGTTGCCGGTGGCGGGGATGCCCGTACCGATGTCCAGGAACTGCCGGATCCCGGCTTCGCCGGCGAGATACCGGACGGTCCTGCCGAGGAAGGCGCGGTTGGCGCGGACGGCGGGCACGATCCCCGGGTTGGCGACGGCCGCCAGTTCGGCGGCCTCCTGATCGGCGGGGAAGTGATGGGTGCCGCCCAGCCACGCGTCGTACACCCGTGCGGGGTGGGCCACGTCCGAGTGGAACTCCGGCGGTCGCTCCGCGTCCATCGCATCCACCTCGCGGTTTCGTCGTCCCGGCGCACGGCCGGATCTCGCGGCGGCCGCGGTCTGCGGCCACAGGTCACGAGCCTGTCCCAGGAGGCTTGTCCCAGGAGCCACAGATTACGCAGCGGGCAGCGCGACGAACACTCCGCGGTGACGACATGGGGTGAGCGATCACATACGCTGCGCGACATGAACGGTACGGCGGGACACGGGAAGGGCGGGCGCGGGTCGAGACCATGCGCCGTCCTGCTCATCGTGCTGGCCGCGCTGTTCCACGTGCTGGCCTGTGCGCACGGTCCGGTCTCCGCCGCGGCGCCACCGGGCGCGGCGGCCGTGCCACCGGGCGCGGCGATGTCCACGGCCCTCTCGCCGCGGTACCCCGCCATCGGTCACCCGCCCACGCCGGTGGCCGGCTGCGCCGGTCGGGCCGGCCATGGGGCGGCTTCCTGCACCGACACGGATGAACCGAGCGTCCTGCCGCAGCGCCCGGACGCGTTCGCCGTCCCCCTCGCCGCCGACGGGGGTCCGGACGCGGCGGACCGCGCCGTACGGAACCCGATGGGCCCAGGCGCCCACGCGGCACGCGAGGACGCCGGTGGTGAGCGGGACACGCGGCAGCGGCGGCGCGCCGCGCTGGGTGTGTGGCGGAACTGATGACGGCCCCGGGCCACTGACAGCGCGCGTGCGGCCGCGGCCGCACCTGGCGCCGGTGGCTCGCCACGCTCTTCGACCGTTCCCCCTCACCACGGCCGGGGCGCGCCCACGCGCGGCCGGCCACTGGAGCTCTGCGCGATGGACCCCTTCGACGTTTCACCCGCCCCCCAGCCGGCCCACAGCCCGGCCGCGCTGGTCGGCGACACTCCGACGCTGTGGATCGGCGCCCCGTTCACGGCCCCCGGCCGCGGCTTCTGGGCCAAGCTGGAAGGCCACAACCCCGGCGGAATCAAGGACCGCACGGCCCTGTACATGGTGGCGCGCGCCCGGGAGCGCGGCGAACTGCCGCCCGGGGCACGGATCGTGGAATCCACCTCCGGCACGCTGGGTCTGGGGCTGGCGCTGGCCGGGGTGGTCTTCGGCCATCCCGTCACCGTCGTCACCGATCCGGGGATGGAACCGCTGATGACCGGGCTGCTGACGGCGTACGGCGCGGACATCGAGCTGGTGCGGGCGCCGCATCCGGTGGGCGGCTGGCAGGAGGCCCGCAGGCGGCGGGTGACGGAGCTGCTCGCCGCGTATCCGGATTCCTGGTGTCCGGATCAGTACCACAACCCGGACAATGTGGCCGCGTACCGTCCGCTCGCCCAGGAGCTGGTGTCCCAACTGGGCCGGATCGACACGCTCGTGGCCAGTGTCGGTACCGGCGGGCACTCCGCCGGGATCGGCACCGTGCTGCGTCACCACTTCCCCGCCCTGCGAGTGGTGGGTGTCGACACCACCGGCTCGACCATCTTCGGCCAGCCCCCGGCGCCCCGGCTGATGCGCGGTCTGGGCAGCAGCATCCATCCGCGCAATGTCGCGTACGGCCTCTTCGACGAGGTGCACTGGGTGGCCGCCCCGGAAGCGGTCTGGGCCGCGCGTTCGCTGGCGCGGGCGCGTTACGCGACGGGCGGCTGGAGCGTCGGGGCGGTCGCCCTGGTCGCCCGCTGGCTGGCGTCCGTACGGCCGCCCGGGGAGCGGATCGTGGCGGTTTTCCCGGACGGCCCGCAGCGCTACGTCGGGACCGTGTTCGACGACACGTACTGCCGTGAGCATGGTCTGCTCGACCACCGGCCCGCCGACCGTCCCAGGGAGATCGCGCATCCCGGCGAACGCGCTGTCACCCGGTGGACGCGCTGTACCACGGTGGTGGACCCACTCGCCGCGGCCGGACCGGAGGCGGGCGGCGGTCTGGCGGGGGTGGCCGGGTGAAGGGCTCGGTGACGGCCCGCGGCACCGGGGCCAGGACCATGGGCGTCTGGGCCACGACCCGGTCCTTCCCGCCCGCGGCACGTCTGTTGATGGCGAACCAGTTCGCCATCAATCTCGCCTTCTACATGCTCATGCCCTATCTCGCGGCGCATCTCGCGGGTGGGCTCGGGCTGGCCGCCTGGGCGGTCGGGCTGGTGCTCGGCGTACGCACGCTCTCGCAACAGGGGATGTTCCTCGTCGGCGGCGCCCTCGCCGACCGATTCGGCTACAAGGCACCGATCATGGCCGGCTGTCTGCTGCGCACGTCCGGTTTCGGACTGCTGGGGTGGGTGGACCAACTGCCCGCGCTGATCGTGGCGTCGGCGGCGACCGGGTTCGCGGGCGCGCTGTTCAATCCGGCGGTACGCGCCTATCTGGCGGCCGAGGCGGGCGAGCGGCGGGTCGAGGCCTTCGCGGTCTTCAACGTCTACTACCAGGCCGGGATGTTGCTGGGGCCGCCGGTGGGTCTCGCCCTCCTCGTCGCGGACTTCCGGCTGGTGTGCGTGGTCGCGGCGGTGATCTTCGCCGCGCTGACGGTGCTCCAGTGGCGCGCGCTGCCCGCCCGGGGCGGCGCGGAGAGCGCCGTCGGACTCCCGGCGGGGGTGTCCGCGCGGTGGCGCGCGGTGCTGGCCAACCGGCCGTTCCTGCTGTTCTCGCTGGCCATGATCGGCTCGTACGTACTGACCTTCCAGGTCTATCTGGCCCTGCCGCTGGCCACCGCCGAGGCGCTGGGGCCCGACGCCGAGAAGGCCACAGGCGCGCTCTTCATGGTCTCGGCCGCCGTGGCGGTGGTGGGGCAGACCCGGCTGACGCGCTGGGCCACACGCCGCTGGAGTCCGCGGGGAGCGCTGGTGCGGGGGCTGACGATCATGGGGCTGGCGTTCGTCCCACCGGCCCTGGTCCCCGCCGGTGACGGGCGCCCGGCGCGGCTGTGGTTGCTCACCGCGCTGGTGGCGGCGGTCGTCGCGCTGGCCGTGGGGAGCGCGGTGGTCCATCCGTTCGAGATGGACACCGTCGTCGCGCTGTCGGGCGACCGGCTGATCGCCACCCACTACGGCTTCTACAACACCGTCTCCGGACTGGGCATCACGCTCGGCAATCTGGGCACGGGCGCGCTGTGGGATGTGGCGCAGCGCCACGACGCCCGCCGACTCCCCTGGGCGGTGCTGGCCTGTACGGGCCTGGCCTGCGCCGGGGCGGTGTTCGCGCTGGCGCGCGGTGGCCGGCTGACCGCCCCGGCGGATCGGTCCGTACCGGGCTGAGTCCCGCTTCGGGCGCCGACCGCCCGATGGCGGCCGCGCACCGGGGCATACCATCGGTTGCCGAAATGGACATATCTTGGTGGGGATTCGCCGCGCTCGCCGCGGCGGCGGCGCTCGTCGGCTTCTCGAAGACCGCGGTGAGCGGCGCGAACACGGTCAGCCTGGCGGTATTCGCCGCCGTGCTGCCCGCGCGCGAGTCGACGGGCGTGCTGCTGCCGATATTGATAGTCGGTGATGTGGTGGCGGTCCTCACCTACCGGCGCCATGCCCACTGGCCGACCCTGTGGCGGCTGTTTCCCGCGGTCGCCGCGGGGGTGGTGGCGGGCACGGTCTTTCTCCTCTGGGCCGATGACGCCGCTGTCCGCACCTCGATCGGCGCGATCCTGCTGCTGATGGCGGGTGTCACGATGTGGCGTCGGCGCGGCGGCGCGGACGGCGCGAAGGGGAACGAGCAGACCGGAGGGATACCGGAGGAGCACGACGGGGCGGAAGGAGCCGGGGGAACGGAGGTGGCGGGAGCGGCGGGAGCGGCGGCCGGGGAAGGCGGATCGAAGGCGTCGTCCGCCGGTCGCGTCAAGGCACGTTCGTACGGGGTCCTCGGCGGATTCACCACCATGGTCGCCAACGCCGGCGGCCCCGTCATGTCGCTCTATCTGCTCTCCGCCGGTTTCCGGAAGCTCGGGTTCCTGGGCACCTCCGCGTGGTTCTTTCTGATCGTCAATACCTCCAAGCTGCCCTTCAGCGTGGGACTCGGACTGATCGACGGCCCTTCCCTGCTGCTGGACGCCGCCCTGGTGCTCTTCGTCTTCCCGGGCGCTCTCATCGGCAAGGCGTGTGTGGACCGGATCGACCAAAGACTCTTCGAGCGACTGGTGATCGGGGCGACCGTCCTGGGCGGGCTTCAACTCCTGCTGCGCTGAAGCCGTTCCGGAATCCCGCCCCTCTCCGTCGCGAAGCTGTTCCGATATGCGTGGTCGACGCCGATCCGATATGCGTGGTTTACGGTGCCTTCATGGACGCGGATCAGGAAGGTCGGCCACGCTCCGGCGGCGCGCACGTCAGACATCGGACCCCGGGAGGGCGCTGGTCCGCCTTCACCGCCTCGCCCTTCCTCCCCGCGATCGTCCTCACCTTCATCCTCGCCGCGGCGGCCGGGGTCTTCGCGGGTTCCTACACGTACAACATGGCGAACCCGACGCCCCACCGGATCCCCGCCGCCGCGGTGGGGCCCACCGGCACGGCAACCGCCACCGCCTTCGTGGACGGCATGGAGAAGGCCCTCAACGGATCGCTCGAACTCCGTCGCTTCCCGAGCGAGGCGGCGGCGCGGAGTGCGGTCGAGGAACAGGAGGTCTTCGCGATTCTGACGTTCCGTACGGACCGCGTCGATTTCGCGGTGGCCGGCGCGGCCGGTGCCTCCGTGGCGCAACTGCTCGCGGAAACCGCCCTGCCCGTGGCCAAGGCTGCCGGGGTCCCCGTACGGATCAGCGACGTCAAGCCGCTCCAGAAGGGGGATCCGCGCGGGCTGGCGCTCTTCTATGTCTCACTCGCCGCCGTGATCGTGGGGCTCGTCGGGGCGATTCAGCTGAACGTCCAGGCGAGCGAGTTGAACCCCGGGGAACGGATCGCCTTCACCCTCGCGTACTCACTGCTCGGCGCCTTCGCGATCGCCTCGGTGGTGGACTGGTGGCTCGGCGCGCTCCGTCTTCCGTTCGTGGAGTCCTGGCTGATCCTGGCGCTCACCATGTTCACGTCCGGGATGGTCTTCACCATGTTCAACACCCTCATGGGCCGGTGGGCGATGCTGCCGACCTGGGGGCTGTTGGTACTGCTGGGCAACCCCTCTTCCGGCGGTGCCGTCTCCTGGCCGCTGCTGCCCTCCGCGCTGGGACACATCGGACGGTGGCTGCCACCGGGCGCCTCGATCAACGCCAACCACACGGCGGTGTACTTCGGCGGGGCCCAGCATGTGTTCCCCTTCGCCGTGCTGGCGGGCTGGGCGCTCGTGTCCATCGCCGTGTTCTGGATCTGGCGCGGCCGGCACCCCGGCGGCCGGGAACTCAATCCGGCGCCGCCCACCCGCCGCGGGGAAGCGGCACCGGGCCTGACAGAGTAGGAGCACCGATCGGGGGCAGTGGGTAGAGACAGCGGAGCGCGTCAAGAGTCGGGGCGCGGGCGGAGTGAGGGCGGAGTGAGCGGTGTGGAGCGGGACAAGATCGATTCACAGACGGTGGCCGGAGCTCCTTGCTGGGTGACGCTGCTCTCCCGTGAACTGCCCGCCGCTCAGGCCTTCTACGGCGATGTGCTGGGCTGGACCTATCGGGCGGCGGGGCTGGGGGACGATTTCTGTGTCGCCCTTTCCGACGGGATGCCGGTCGCGGGCATCGGCGCTCTGGCGGCCTCGCTCCAGGTCGCCGTCTCCTGGACGCCGTACTTCGCGGTGGCCGATGTGGACGAGGCCGCGGCCCGGATCAGGGAGCGCGGCGCGACCGTCGCGGTGGGTCCGCTGGCCTTCCACTCGGGCCGGGCCGCGCTGGCCACGGACCCCGACGGCGCGGCGTTCGGTATCTGGGAGGGCGCGGTGCGCTCCGACTGGACCGTGGGGCGCGGCAGCGCCCCGGCCTGGCTGGAGTTGCGCACCCGCGACACCGACGACGCGGCCGGGTTCTACAGCCAGGTCCTCGGCTGGGCGCCGGAGACCGAGGGCGGGTTCACGCTCGTACGCGAAGACGATCACGCGGTGTTGCGGCAGGACGAGCATGTGGTCGCCAAGATCCGTGGCGGCGCCGTGCAGGCCACGCCCGACCCGCGGATCCGGCCGCGCTGGCATGTGTACTTCCGGGTGCCGGAGGTGTCCCGTTCGGTGCGGGCGGCGCTCAACGGCGGAGGCGCGCTGCTCTCGCCGCCGGACACGTCGCGGGCCCCGGCGGAGGAGGCGACGCTGCGCGATCCGGACGGCGCGCTGTTCACCGTGACGTCGGGCTGACGCCCGTACTGGCGCGGGCCGCCGCCCGCACCAGGCGCGGGCGGCCGGTCAGGCGGGCCGGATCGGTGGCACGCCCTCGACCTCGAAGACGACCTCGTCCTCGTAACACCACCACCAGCCCTCACCCGGCTCGTACGAACGGATGAGCGGGTGTCCGGAGGCGTTGTGGTGCGCGGTCGCGTGCTTGTTCTTGGAGGAGTCGCAGCAGCCGATGTGGCCGCAGGTCTGGCACTCCCGCAGATGCACCCAGGTGTCGCCCATGGCCACACACTCGGTGCAACTGTCCGGACTGTCCGGAGTCACCGGCTCCACATCCGCGAGATGACTACAGATGAACCCGCTCACGCCCTCTCCGCTGTTCGTCATCACGCCGCCGCCCGTCCGACCGCACAGGTCACTCGCACAGCTTCACCCGCACAGGCCCATCGCACGGGTCACTACGAGTCCGTCGTCCTTTTTCACCGTACGGCCGGTCCCCCGCCACCGCCAGCAGGAAGGGAACCGGGGCCGCGCCCGCGGCGTCTTGACAGCGGTCCGGCACGGGAGAAGCCTGGACATTCGGTGCTCGCCGGGGGGCGAGCGGGGGGAAACGGGGCAGCAGGGTGAGTGACATGCGCGCGCGTATTTCGGGGCGGGCCACGGCCGCGGGTGTGGTCCTGGCGCTGGCCGTACCACTGACAGCGTGCGGCTCGGGAGGTGACAGCGGCGGCTCGGGGTCCCCGTCGGCGGCCGGCGGTCCCACGCCGAGCCCTACGCCGACCGTCGATCCGGCCGCGTACCGCGGCACGCTGGACACCGCGCTCGGCCCGCTCGACAAGGCGCTGCGCGCGGTCGACCGCGCGAGCGAGGGCCGCGCCCTGAATCAGGCGCTCGGTACGGCCTCCACCGCGGCCGCCACCGCCGCCGGCGGACTGGAGACGGCCGATACCCCCGATGACGCCGAGACCGGCAACGCCGCTCTCGCCGCCTCGCTGCGCGATCTGAGCCGGAGCCTGGCGGACGCGGGGGGCGGCGAAGGACGCTGTGCCATCTCACCGCGCGTCGAACTGGGCTCGGCCGACGGCCCCCGGCGCGTCAAGGAAGCGAGCACCACACTCACCGGCCTCGGCTACCCCGTACGGCTGAAGCTGCCCCGCACCGAGCAGCCGAAGCACCGCCGGCTCGGCAACGGCGCCCTTGTCAAGGACGCTCGTTCGGGCGGGCTGGGGCGGCTGACCGTCAGGAACAGCACGGACTCCGACGCGGTGGTCTCCCTGACCCGTGGCAAGAAGACCGCCTTCACGGTGTACATACGCAAGGGCGCCAGTACGACCGTGCGCCGCGTCGGGGACGGCTCGTACACCGTGTACTTCACCTCGGGCTCGGACTGGAGCTCCGCGAAGAAGTCCTTCACGCGGGACTGCGCGTTCGAGAAGTTCGACGACACCGCGGACTTCAAGACGGTGGAGGTCAGCGGGGGTACGCAGTACACCGTGCTGACCTTCTCGCTGGCCAAGACGCTCGGCGGCAACGCCACCACCAGCGAGGTCCCCGAGAGCGAATTCCCGTCCTGAACCGCTCAGCCACCCTGCGCCTCGGCCGGCCCCTCAGCCGTCGCCCGGCCCGGCGGGTGCCGTCCATACGCGCAGGGTGGCGGCGAACTCCTCCGCCCGCGCCAGCCAGACGCGGAGATTCGCGATCCGCTCCGCGGTGGCCCGCTCGAACGCGTCCACGCGCGCCAGGAGTTCGTCCCGCTCGTCAGGGGCGGGAGGCTCCTCGGCGTCGAGCCGTTCGACGACGGCGAGCAGGGCACGCACCTCGTCCAGCGAGAAGCCCAGCGGTTCCATCCTGCGGATGACCATCAGCCGGGCCACATCGGAGTCGGTATAGAGGTGGAAACCACCTTGTGAGCGGGCGGACGGGGTGACGAGCCCGGTCTCCTCGTAGTGCCGGATGGTGCGCAGGGACAGTTCGGTACGCGCGGCCACTTCACTGATGCGCATGCGATGTCTGGAGTCCACGTATTCGGCGTCCACATATCCGATCATGACAGTTTTATACCTTTTACCGCATTCCCTGGGGGCCCGAGCCGCGCGCCCGCGAGGTCAGGGCTTGTGGACCTTCCCCGGCTCGGCGCGTCCCGGCGCCGTCAACCGGGGGAACCGGGGGCCGTGACGATCGTGTACCCGCGCTTCTCGCACCCGGATATGTCGTGAAGGCGCTCGCACCCACACGACCTGCGCCAACGCCCCCCAACCCGGCATTCCGTTCAGAGTTCAACATGATACGTACGGGCTCCCGTCACCCGGCCTTCATCCCAGCGATCGATTATCTGACCCGCTGGGCATCACAGGCATCGGCGAGGAGCGACAATGGGCCACGGCCATCACCACCCGCACGACCACACGCACGATCACACGCACCACGCGGAGGCCGACACCGGCCCCCTGCCCCCGGCGCTCGACGCCAACGTCCCTGACAGTGAGCTGTCGCCCAGTCAGCTGTCACGCCGCTCGATGCTGCGTCGCGCGGGTCTGCTCGGCGCGGGCCTGGCGGGCGCCGGCGTGCTGGGCGGGGCCACCGCCGCCGCCGCGCACTCGGGCGGTTCCGGCGGCGGGTCCGACCGGGGCAAGAGCAACGGCTTCCTCTGGCTGGCGGGCGACCACCACATCCACACCCAGTACAGCAGCGACGGCAAGTACCGCGTCGTCGACCAGGTGCGCCAGGGCACGGCGCACGGTCTCGACTGGATGGTCATCACCGACCACGGCAGCGCCGCGCACGCCAAGATCGGTGTGGAGAAGGTCAACCCGGACATCAAGGAAGCCCGCGAGACCTACAAGGACCAGCTCGTCTTCCAGGGCCTGGAGTGGAACATCCCGGGCGCCGAGCACGCCACGGTCTTCGTCCACCCGGGCCGCAACGAGGTGGAGGTGCTGAAGAAGTTCGAGACCGACTACGACGGCAGCCTGCACCCCAGCACCTCGAACGCCACCAATGAGGCGCTGGCCATCTCCGGACTCCAGTTCCTCGCCGACCAGGTGCGCCGGCGCAAGGTCGACGACGCCGTGATGCTCGCCAACCACCCGGCGCGCAACGGCATCGACTCGCCCCACGAGATCCGCGCCTGGCGCGACGCCACCTCCTCGGGCCACCCCATCGCCATCGGTATGGAGGGCGCCCCCGGTCACCAGGCGGCCGGCCTGCCGAAGCCGGTCGGCAGCGGCGGTGGCCGCGGCTACTACGAGAACAGCCCCAACGCCAACTCCTTCGCCGCTTACCCGCCGGAGAGCTACCGCACCTGGGGCGGCTTCGACTGGATGACCTCCACCGTCGGTGGTCTCTGGGACAGCCTGCTGGCCGAGGGCAAGCCGTGGTGGATCACCGCGAACTCGGACTCGCACAGCGTGTACGCCGAGCCCTCCGTCATCGGGCCCGACGACAACTTCAACGCCAACGGCAAGCACTCCGACCCGGTCTACGGAAACGGCCTCGACCTCGGGAAGGGCGACTACTGGCCGGGCCACTACAGCCGTACGCACGTCGGCGCGGACCGGTTCTCGTACGCGGCGGTCATGGACGGTATGCGGGCCGGCCGGATCTGGGTCGACCACGGCGGTCTGATCAGCGGTCTGGACGCCCGGCTCAAGGGCGGCGGCCGCTGGGCCACGCTCGGCGGCGCGCTGCACGTCAAGCGTGGTACGGAGGTCGAGCTGTCCATCGAGATCGCGCTGGCCAACGGCGCCAACTGGGCGCAGTTCGTGCCGACGCTGGCCCGGGTCGATGTCATCCAGGGCCAGGTCACCGGCCAGGTCCACGACAAGGACACCTTCACCGCGCCGACCGCCAAGGTCGCGAAGTCCTTCGAGGTCAACAAGTCGAAGGGCACCGTCCAGCTGACGTACAAGCTCGGCCGGGTCTCCGGACCGCTCTACGTCCGGCTGCGCGGCACGGACGGCAACCGCACCGCGGTCGGGCTGAACGGCGCGTCCGTCGACCCGGTGGGCCCGGCGATGGACGTGCTGGGTGACGCCGACCCGTGGAAGGACCTGTGGTTCTACTCCAACCCGATCTGGGTGCTTCCCGCCTGATCATCCGCCCCGGGAACAATCGGCGGGGTCCCGCCGTTGGACCCACTGAGGGTGTGGATGGAACAGAGTCCCCGGGCCCCACATAAGAATCGCCCATGGGGAAGATCGTTCGGCTGAAGCCCCATGGAGCCTATCGCCGCGAGGCGACCGCCATCCACGCTCTCCCTTGGACGACCCCGACCGGCATCCCCCGTCCGGTCGGGGTCTTCTGTCGGTCCAGGCATGGCGGAAGGGGACGGCGGCGGGATGGCGAGCGAGGAAGAGGGGACGGAGCGGCCCGACGTCTTCGAGGCGGCCACCGGCGACGGCCCGGCGCGCGGCAGGACGCCTCAGGCCCGGGCGGCCGAGGTACGGGTCGCGTTCGAAGGGCTGCTCCAGATCAGACGGCTCACGAACACCGGGTCCGGTGATCCGGCGACGGTGCCCGCGCGGTGGGAGCGGCGGCGGCCGGTGCGCGCCGTCGCGCTGGCCCTGGAGGCCGCCGGCCTGCCGAACTCCGCGGTCGACGGCTCGGGGCAGCGGGTCGCGACGGGATATCGCGTGGTCGCGGCCGAGCCGCCCGCCGCCGTACGGGTGGAGTGGCTGGGCCCGCACGGCGCCGGGGCCGCCCAGGACGAGGAGCGGGCCCTGACCGAGTGCGCCGCCGTGCTGACGCGTCTGGGGTGGGAGGCCCTGCTCTACCGAGGGCCGCGGCGACGACGCTTCCTGGAGGTCGAACCGGCCTCGTAGGCCACCCTCCGCGGACCTTCGCGGTCGCCGCCATCCGGTCCGCAGCCCAGGGACGCACACGGGCCCCGCGCCGGTGCCCGGAACGGGAACACCCCGGGCGCCCCCATGTCGTGCGGGCGCCCGGGGTGGTCCCGGTAACCGGTAACGCCTAGGGATAGCTGACGAGATTGGCCACATTGGTGGCCGAGTTCGACGGGCCTCCCCTGTCGTTGATGACATGCCGGATGGTGCCCGTACCGCCCAGTGACACCGTCACCATGTTACGGAAGCGCACATTGGCGTTGTTGGGCACTTCGAACGCGTGCTCCGCGGTCACGCTGTTGTTGACGTTGAAGAAGCAGTAACTGCCGAGCCCGTACGCCTGATGGCTGGTCACCGAGTCGGCCACCTTGTAGGCGGCGTATCCCTGTGTCGCGCCGTTCATCCAGGCCGCCTGGTTGGGCGGGTCGTACGGCATCTCGTTCTGATAGAAGTACGTCTTGCCTCCGTTGCCGTTCCAGATCGTCTGATGCTTCTGGTAGTGCTCGACGAACAGGCCGTACATCGTGACATCGGCGCCGTTCACGACCAGGCCGGTGTCCGCCGTGTTGGTGTTCCACCCGACCCCGCTGCCGTGATCCGCACGCCAGATCCACATATGGTCGCCGATCACATTGCGGCTGTTGACGACCAGACTGGTGGTCGCCTTGCCGACACCCGCGCCGCCGATGCGGAAGAACACGTCGTGCAGCGAGGTGGGGTTGGCGGCGTGGTTCGCGTTCGAGCCGTCGGCACCCACCTCCATCAGCCGCTGGGAGTTGACCGTGCCCGCGTCGATGAGCAGCCCCGCCACCTTGACGCCGTCCACATCCGCGACCGACACCGCGGTGATGCCGTTGTCCGGGATGAGGGTGGCGAGGCCGAGCCCGAGGACGACGGTGTCGGGGCGGGTGATCCTCAGCGTCTGGTTGAGGTGGTAGACGCCGGGGGTGACGAGCAGGTTCTTGCCCGCCGCCAGCGCCGCGTTCATGTCCGCGGCCGTCGCTCCGGGCTTGGCGATGTAGAACTGGTCCAGCGGGAGCGACGTACCCGCCGGAGCACCGCCCGACCAGGTCGTTCCCTTCGAGTTGGCGCGCAGCGCGGGCACGAACACCCGGTAGGCGCCTGCCGCGTCGACGTACAGGAAGGGCTTCTCCCGCACCTGCGGGGTCTGGTCGACCGTGGTGTAGGGCGGGTTGGGGAAGCTGTTCGCGGGCGCGTTCTGGGCGCCGACGAACACCATGTTCCAGTTGGACCCCGTCCAGCTGCCCCATTCGGTGTTACGGGACAGCCACTGCTGCTGTGAACCGGACCTGACCTGGCCGTCGATCTTCGAGTCCGCCATGAATCCGCCGCTGGCCCAGCCGCCGTCGTCCAGGGCGAGATTGCCGCGGACATGCATCCGGCGGTACGGGGCGGCCTGTGAGACGGCCCAGCGGTCGGTGCCGGTGGTGGGGGTGACGGAGAGGTTCTCGGCGCTGCGCCAGAAGTTGTGGGTGGCGTTCTGCGGCGGGAACCAGTCGGCCTCGACATGAACGGCGCCACGGATGTTGACGTCGTCGGGTGACAGCCCCAGGCCGGCCACCTGCGTGTAGAAGCCGACGTTCACATCGGCGTCGTAGGTGCCCGGCTTGAACAGGAAGGCGGCGCGCTGGGCGCCGAACTGATTGGTCTCCTGCTGCTGAAAGGTCGCGTTCACCCGGTTCTGGATCGAGGAGGCCGACATCGAGGGATCGAAGACGACGACGTTCGGACCGAGATCCGGGGTGCCGGGCGGCGCCGGCGGATCGGCCGCCTGGACCCGGAAGGACTGGGCCGCCGAGCCGTTGCAGGTGTACTGCTGGAGCTGGACGCTGTCGGCGGTCGAGGCGCCCGGTACGTCGAGGCACTTGCCGCTGTTGCGGTTGACGAAGTGGTAGGCGCCGTCGGGCTCTTCCACCGGCAGCCACTGCTGGTTGTCGCCTCCGCCGTATGTCCAGAGCTGGATCGTGGCGGCGTCGGCGGCCGAGACATCGGTGACATCCCAGACCTGGCTGTCGGCGTTGCGGTTGCCCGCCCTGACGTAGCCGCCGCTGGTCTGGGTGAGGGACCAGTTCTGCGCGAGGCTGCCGTTGCAGGCGTACTGCTGCACCGCGGTGCCGTTGCCGGTCGCCGCGGCGCGGGCGTCCACGCACTTGCCGTTGCCCTTGTTGCTGATCGTGGTCCAGCCGGTGGGCAGGGCCGCCGCCGCGGTGGTGCCCGCGGCGGCCTCCTGCTGGGGCAGACCGATCAGGGAGGCGCACAGTGCCACCACGGTCAGCAGCAGGGTGAGCGGGAAGATCCGGTGGCGGGGCTGCCCGCCACCGTACGGGTGTCGGTTCATCAAGGCTCCTCGCCCGGTCAGCCGGCGTACTGGGCGAAGACGCGGGTGAAGTCCCACGGCTGCTGGCTCACGCCGGAGCAGGTGTCCGCTCCGCCGCCGGTGCAGGGCCGGTCGCGGTTGACCGACCAGAAGGTCAGCCGGGCCAGATGGTGCTGCTGCGCGTAGGCGAGGATGGTGCGGAAGTCCGCGACGGTCACGGTCTCGTTGTTGTCGGTGATGCCGTTCATCGACGAGATGCCGATGCTGCGGTACGTCTGGTCGTCGCTGTACCCGTACGCGTTCTTGACCGCGTTCTTGAGGCCCTCGGCGGCGCGGGTGGTGAGCGTGCCCATGTTCTGGCCTGCGCCGCCGAAGTTGAACGGCATGATCGTCCAACTGTCGACGGTGAGTCCGGCGGCGGCCGCGCGGTTGATCAGACTGGTGTCAGGACCGTTCTGGCCGGTGCCGAAGGTGACATAGACCTTGATGCCGGGGTTGTTGGCCTTGATGGTCTTGAGGGCGTCGACGGTGCGCTGCTGGACGGTGGGGCTGTCGTACGCGGCGGCCTCGATGTCGATGTCGATCGCCTTGAGGCCGTACGCGTTGATGACCTTCTGGTAGGCCGCCGCCAGCTCCCCGGCGCTGGAGCAGGAGCTCTCCAGCTTGTTGCCGCTCCAGCCGCCGAAGGACGGGATGACATCGCCGCCCGCGCCTCGCACGGTGTTGATGGTCTGCTGGTCCACTCCACCGGTCAGCGGCCGTCCGCCGTCCCACTGGGGGTTGCAGTAGCCGTTGCTGAGCACGAACGCCAGGGTGAACCACTTCACGCCGGTCGCGTTCATGACGGTGGTCGGGTTCGGCGGGCTGCCCCAGCCGTTGTAGAGGTACGGCGCGACCGCCATGGGTCCACTGGGGGCGGGGCCGCCACCGCCCGCGGGCGCGGTCCACTTCTGGTTGGCCGCCCCGGTGCAGGTCCAGATCTGTAGCCGGGTGCCGTTGGCCGAGCTGTTGCCGGTCGCGTCCAGGCACTTGTCGGCCTGGGTGTTCACGATGTCACGGGCCGCGGAGACGGTCCACTTCTGGTTGGCGCCGCCGGTGCAGTCCCACAGCTGGAGCTGCGCGCCGTTCGTGGTGCTGTTGTCCTTGACGTCGAGGCATTTGCCGAGGGCCCGGATCGAGCCGTCGGAGGCGACGTCCCACTGCTGGGCGGCCGAGCCGTTGCAGTCGTAGAGCTGTACGGCCGTGCCGTTGGCGGAGCTGCCGGCCGCCACGTCCACACACTTGCCGCCCAGGCCCGTGATCGTGCCGACGGCGGCGACCGCGGCGGTGGCGGGGGTGGGCGCGGTGATGAGCGACGCACCGAGCGCGAGGGGCAGCGCGGCCAGTGGGACGAGGGATCTGAGGGACGTGCGGAGGGTGCGTACCGTCGTCATCCGCGGTTCACCGTCCACTTCTGGTTCGCGGCGCCCGTGCAGGTCCAGATCTGTAGCCGGGTGCCGTTGGCCGAGCTGTTGCCGGTCGCGTCCACGCACTTGTCGGCCTGGATGTTCACGATGTCTCTGGCGTCCGGGACGGCCCAGCGCTGATTGGCGCCGCCGGAGCAGTCCCACAGCTGGAGCTGCGCCCCGTCCGCGACGCTGTTGTCCTTCACGTCCAGGCACTTGCCGAGCGCGCGGAGCGAGCCGTCGGCCGCGACGGTCCACTGCTGGGCGGCGGAGCCGTTGCAGTCATAGAGCTGTACGGGCGTGCCGTTGGCGGGGTTGGCGCCCGCCACGTCCACGCACTTGCCGCCGATTCCGGTGATCGTGCCGGCGGTGCCGGAGCCGCCGTCGTTCGTGCTGACGCGCACGTAGTCGACGACGAGCTGGGACGGGAACGGGGTGCTGCCGTTGGGGTCACCGGGCCAGTAGCCGCCGACCGCGAGGTTCAGGATGATGAAGAAGGGCTTGTTGAACACCCAGGTACGGCCGCCGAGATCGGCCGGGGTGCGCGTCTGGTAGACGTTGCCGTCGACGCTCCAGCTGATGCGGTTGGGCGACCAGTCGATGGCGAAGGTGTGGAAGGCGTCGGCGAACGCCTGGCCGTTGGGCAGGGTGTAGCCGGCGCCGATGCCGCCCGAGCCGGAGTAGCCGGGGCCGTGCAGGGTGCCGTGCACCGTGCTGGGCTCGAAGCCGACGTTCTCCATGATGTCGATCTCACCGCTGTTGGGCCAGCCGACGTTGCCGATGTCGTTGCCGAGCATCCAGAAGGCGGGCCACATGCCCTGGCCGCGCGGGACCTTCATGCGGGCCTCGACCCGACCGTAGGTCGAGGTGAACTTGCCGGAGGTGTTGAGCCGCGCCGAGGTGTACTCGCACCGGCCGTACCAGCACTGGTAGTTGCCGGGGTTGTCCTTGCGCGCGGTGATGACCAGGTTGCCCTGGCCGTCGAGGGCGGCGTTGTTGTTGCCCGCCGTGTAGTACTGCCGTTCATGGTTGTTGACGTTGTCGCCGGTCTCGATCTGCCACTTCCCGCCGTCGACGGCCGAGCCGGCGGCGCCGTTGAAGTCGTCGGAGAAGGTGACCGCGGCCGTCCCGACCGCGGCGGTCGGCTGCTCGGGCGCGGGCGCCGCGGCGGCGGGGACCGCGGCCGCCAGGCTGGAACAGCAGAGAAGGGCGAGCGCGTAAAGCGCCATTCGGCGTCCCATGGGGATTCGCACAGGTCATCACATCACTTCGAGTGGGGGGTCATGCGCATGACATCGCACGCACCGGGAGGCTTCGGGGAGAGCCGCCTCGGACGCTTATTTCAATACTTGATTTAAGGGAGGGTGCGAGGGGTCGTCAAGAAGCTGGTATGGACCAAAGTTGACCAGATTCATGGCCGTCTCACATCCATATGAACGCAGACCCCCCACAACCGGGCGGCACACCACCGAACGGAAGGAAACTTGACCTGCACATGACCGACACCGGCCGTTCACGCGAGGACACAAGCCGTGTGGAAGGCTCCCGCTGAACCGTTACTTCACGACCATGCGCCGCACGGCCCCCCACCCTGTGGCCGTGCGTCGCGATGGTCCCGCCGGAGAGGACAGCTTCCCCATGTCCCGTCGTCAACGTCCCACCCGACGCACGCTGTTGGCTCTCTGCGCCGCCACCGCGGTGCTCGCCACCACCGCGGCCGCCGCACCCGCCGTCGCCGCCCCGGAGGCCGCGCAGGCCGGCACGGTCACCGTCACGGCCACCGCCGCGCTCGACGACACCTACTACCAGAGCGCCATCGGCAAGACCGGCACCGCGCTCAAGGCGTCGCTGCACTCGATCATCAGGAACCAGACGAAGATCTCCTACGACCAGGTCTGGACGGCGCTCAAGGCCACGGACCAGGACCCCGCGAACTCGTCGAACGTGATCGAGCTGTACACCGGCAAGTCCATCGCCAAGTCGAACAACGGCGGCAACACGGGCCAGTGGAACCGCGAGCACGTCTGGGCCAAGTCCCACGGCGACTTCGGCGAGGCGACCGGCCCCGGCACCGATGTCCACCATCTGCGCCCGGAGGACGTCCGCGTCAACTCCATACGCGGGAACAAGGACTTCGACAACGGCGGCAGCGCGGTCTCCGGCGCGCCCGGCAACTACACGGACGCCGACTCCTTCGAGCCGCGCGACGCGGTGAAGGGCGATGTCGCCCGGATGATCCTGTACATGGCCGTACGGTACGAGGGCAACGACTCGTGGCCCAACCTCGAACCCAATGAGCGGGTCAACAACGGATCCAGCCCCGCGATGGGCAAGCTGTCCGTACTCAAGCAGTGGAACGACGAGGACCCGCCGGACGCCTTCGAGCAGCGCCGCAACCAGGTCATCTACGACCAGATCCAGCACAACCGCAACCCGTTCATCGACCACCCGGAATGGGTGGAGGCCATCTGGTGATCGCCCGGGCCGTCCGGTGATCACGGCGCGGCCTGCCCGCGCCTGATCGCCCGCGGTGCCAGACTGTGCCGCGTTAACTCCAAGCGCCCCCAGCGGGGAATGCTGGCCGAGCCCCCGGGACACGCTTCGCCCGGGGGCCTCGGCTTGCCCGGCACCTGTCACGCCGTCGGGCCCCGCCCGGGGTCACACGGCTCACCCCGCCCGCGGTACTGGCGCCCGCCCCGAGCTGATCGGTGCGGCGCGAGACCGGTCCCCACGGGGTGCATGAATGCGAGAGGCTCAGCCTGCGGCATATTCCCAAGGCACCATCGCCCCGAGTGTCGCCAAACGCCTTACGCGCCCGGGGCGCCTGTGCGACAGTCGTAGCGGTCCCCCCACCGACAGGCCGTGCCACCCCGTATCGGAGTACGAGATGCCGTCCCCTCTGTTCGCGGACCGCCCCGTCCCCGGGCCCGCCGAGCCCGCGACGATGGACGCGCTCATCACCCGGACCCGCCGGCTGCGCGGCGACGTGGACGCCGTACGCCGGGACACCGAGGTCGACGACGGCGACACTCTCTGGCGCTGGCAGCGCGCGCTCTGCGATCTGGCGGTACGTCAACTGGACCACCTGGGCTCCCACTTGGATCAGCTCAAGGCGGGAAGGCCGGACGCGGACGGGCCGCCCGACCACCCCGAGCGGGACGCCTCCCCCGGTCACGGCCGCACCGGCCCCCGGCTCGGCCGGGTGGGCAGCGGGGAGTGGAACCTCCTGACCGACGAGGTCAGTTGGTCGGACGAGCTGTTCCGGATCCTCGGACGCGACCCGGAGAGCGGGCCGCTGAGTCTCGACGAGCTACCGTCCCTCGTGCACCCCGACGACCAGGTGCTGCTCACCGCGATGGTGACGGACTGTCTGATCGACGGAAAGCCCATGGACGGCGAGTTCCGTATCATCAGGGCCGACGGCCGGGTCCGGGTACTGCACATGATGGGTGAGCCCATCCTCGACACCGACGGCTGTACCGCCTCCATGTGGGCGGTGCTGCGCGACATCAGCGCGCTGCGCCACGGCGAGCAGACCGTACGCGACTCCCATGACTCCCTCCGGCGCGAAGACCATCTCGCGCGGACCGAACACCGGCTGGTGGCCGAGTTGCACGAGGCGGTGCTCCCCGCGTGGCACGGCTCGTCATATCTGCCGAGGAGCGGGCCAGGCGCACTGGACCTGGCCGCCCGCCGGCTCCCCGACACGGCGCATCCCGCGACGGGTGGTCACTGGCTCGACGTCCTTGAACTTCCCTGCGGGGAAGCGCTGTTGACCATCGGCGAGCTGCCCCTGCGCGGGGTGGCCGGCGCGTCCTCGATGGCGATGCTGCTGGGGGCGCTGCGCGGCATGGCCGTGGCGGGCATCGCGCCCGGGGCCCTGCTCGGCCATCTGAACCAGTTGCTGGAGACCTCGGAACAGCCCGCGCTCGGCAGCGCGCTCTGCTCCCGCTACGCCCCGCGGACCGGCACCTTCTCCTGGGCGCAGGCGGGCCACCCCGCCCCGTTGCTGTTCCGCGACGGGACGGGGCACGCGTTGACGCCGCCGGACGGCGTCCTGCTCGGAGCGACCTCGGGGGCCGTGTACGAGCAGGCCGAGATCCAGCTTCGGCCCGGGGATCTGCTGGTGCTGCACACCGATGAGCTGCCCCGGGACCGCGTCGTCGGGCTGGCGCCCAGGATCGCCGGAACCCGCTCGGCGCGGGAGTGTGCCCAGCTGATCGTCGAGGAGTCCGACAGGGCCGAACGCACGGACCCCGCCTGTCTGATGGTCATCAGGATCCCCGGCTGATCAGGATCCCCAGCTGATCAGGAGCTCCGGCTGATCACGATCCCCGGCTACCGGACCGGGCCTCCGCGAAGCGCGAAGAGCGCTCTAGACATCGGTCTTCCCCGTCCGCTTCGCCGGCCCCTTCGGCATGGCCGTCGTCAGCTCCTCGCGCAGATCGTCGATCTTCTCGTACCCCGCGTACTGGCCGGTGAGCCGGTACATCTCCCGCAGCCGGTCCCAGGTGCGGTGCGAGGAGGTCTCCCCCATCGACACCAGCGCCAGCCGCGCGTAACGGTCGGCCTGTTCGGGGTCGTCCGCGATGAAGCAGGCGGACGCCAGCGAGATGTAGTCGAAGATCTTGGAGCGCTGCCGGCCGTTGCCGCGCAGCTCCAGCGCCCGCTTGGCGTGCTGCTGCGCGGTGATCGCCGCCTCGGGCTCATGGTCGGCGAGGGTGCGGAAGGCCAGGGCCTCCATGCCGTGGAGATCGGCCTCGTCGAACATCTGCATCCAGCAGGGCGACGGGACGTCCTGTTCGTCGGCGACGAAGAGTTCCTCCGCCTCGCCCAGAGTGCGGCGCATGGCCTGGCCGTGGCCCATGGACGCGTGCGCCCACGCCTCGATGGTGCGCAGCATGGCGCGGGTACGGGGCAGGGCCTCCTCGCCCGAGCCCGAATCCGCGAGCTTCATCAGATCAAGTGCCTCGTCGGGCCTGCCGAGGTGGACCATCTGACGAGCGGCCCGGGACAGTGCCTCGCCCGCGCGGGGCCGGTCGCCGCCCTCGCGGGCCGCGTGGGTGGCGATGACGAAGTACTTCTGGGCCGTGGGTTCGAGACCGATGTCGTGGGACATCCAGCCGGCGAGTACGGAGAGGTTGGCGGCGACGCCCCACAGGCGCCGCTGGAGATGGTCGGGGTGACGGTAGGCGAGCATGCCGCCCACCTCGTTGAGCTGGCCCACCACCGCCTTGCGCTGAAGTCCGCCGCCACGTGCGGCGTCCCAGGCGCGGAACACCTCGACGGAGCGCTCCAGAGCCTCGATCTCCTGTGACCCGATGGGGGCGGCCTCGTAACGGTCGAACCCGGCGGGTTCCGCGTTCAGGGGATCGTCGATCCGGGGAGCGTCGGACGAGAGTGCGGGGTCGGAGTGCAGCCAGTCATGCATGGCGCTGGTGAGTGCTGAGCCTGCGGTGAGCGCGGCACCCGCGCCCACCAAGCCGCGACGGTTGAGCATGAGGTCCATTCCCGTGAATTCGGTGAGGACCGCGGCCGTCCGGTCGGGCGCCCAGGGGAGGGCGTCGGGGTTGCCCGCGTTCCCGGCGTCCCGTCGTTTCCCCGCGCGCCCGCTCCGTACGAACCCGAGGTCCTCGATGGTCACGACACGACCGAGCCGCTCGGTGAACAGCGCTACCAGCACTCTCGGCACGGGATCGCGCGGGGTCTCCCCCATGTCGATCCAACGCCTGACCCGCGAGGTGTCGGTGGCCAGTTGGGGGTGGCCCATGGCCGCCGCCTGCCGGTTCACCAGCCTCGCGAGTTCGCCCTTGGACCAGCCGGCCAGGCCGAACAGATCCGACAGACGGGTGTTGGGTTCACCACTCACGTCAAGCCCCCAGGTTCTCGGCTGAGTTGACAGTAACCGCCTGTCAGACGCGTGGCGACTATTCGCCATGGTTCGCCAGGCTTCGCCAGCTCGTATGCCAGGGGGTCGACGGTGTGGGGTAGGAACGCGCCATCCCGGCCCGGCAGCCGGACGTACTCCCCAGGGTGCCCCACGGCTGCCGGGCGGGAGGCGCGAGTAATTCGTCGGCACACGAAGGGATCTGTATCGCCCATGTACACAGCATCGTCCTCCGTGTCCGCCCCGCCCCGGTCGCAGCGTACGGTCACTCCCGGCAGCGGACCGTATCTGGACCCCACACACGCGGGGCGGCCGCGGCTCAGGGCGGGGACGGTCACCCAACCCCTCAGCGGGAGAATCGACGTGTCCGGCCCCCAGGGCGCGCAGCTGCGTATGGCGATCACGGCCGTGCACCGGGTCTGCCCGGAGTTCAACCCGGTGCAGGTGCTGCGGCGCAGCGGGCGCTCCGTGCTGCTCGTCGGGACCACCGGGCGGGCCAACGCGGTCGCCAAGTGTCTGCTGGACCACTCGCCGGTCTGGACCGAACGGTTCAGGCACGAAATAGCTGCTTATCGCTCCTTCGTCCGCCACCGGCCGCCGGTGCGGGTCCCCCGGTTGATCGCCGCGGACCCGGAGAACTGCGCGCTGGTGATCGAGCGGATGCCGGGGCGGGCCGCCGCGCTGACGCGCCATCCGGTGGAGGCGCCGCCGCGCGCCGATCTGCGGGCCGCGCTCGGCGCGATCGCCCGGCTGAACACCTGGCGGCCCCCGGCCGGTCTGTTCGACAAGCCGCTCGACTACGCGTCGCGGATCGCCCGCTACCACGAACTGGGGCTGTTCACCGACCGGGACCTGGGCGATCTGCAGAAGCTGCTGCACGGTCTGGCCGGCGCCCGGCAGGGCATGGAGTTCTGTCACGGTGACGCCCTGCTCTCCAACGTCCTGCTGTCGCCGGCGGGTCCGGTGCTCGTCGACTGGGAGCACGCGGGCTGGTATCTGCCGGGCTACGATCTGGCGACGCTGTGGGCGGTGCTCGGGGACGCCCCGCTGGCGCGCCGCAAGATCAGTCAGCTCGCCCAGGCCAGTGGACCGGTGGCGCGGGACGCGTTCCTGGTCAATCTGATGCTCGTACTGACCCGGGAGATCCGGATGTACGAGACGGCGGTGCAGCGCGCGCTGCGTGAGACGTCGTCGCCCGGAACCGGTCCCTCCCCCCACCCGTCGCCGTCCGCCTGCGGGGCGAGGGTGTCCGGCACCTCCTCCGCGTCCGGCGCGCCGGTGTGCTCCTCGGCGACCCGGTGCGCCTTGTACGTGGGGATCAGGTCGACCCGCCACTTCGGCCGCCAGTCGGCGTCCATGCAGGCCACCAGGTGGGTGGGCCGGTGGTCCTTGACCAGGCGGTCGATGAAGTCCAGCAGTCCGCGCACGGCGTTCACCGGGGTGCCGTCCGGCGCCTTCACGGAGTCGGGGACGCCGAAATAGGCGCGGAAGTACAGCGAGGCGGTGTCGAGGAGCATCAGTCGTCCGGTCACGTCTCGCATCATGCCGTACGCCACTGACAGTCACTCCTGGATCACCCTCGCGCGCCTTTCGTCCTGGAACGCGTTGCGTGCTGCGCATCGCGGTGAGCCCGGCCACGAATGAGTTTGCCTTTGCTTGACCTGGGGAGGCGCGCCGTCAGGAGCGAAGTAGTGCGCCTTTCAACTGTCGGGGCCCCCGGGCCCCGCCCCGCTGACGGCCGGACGGACCTTCGCCACCTGTCCCCTGTTCCCGAGACAAGAGGTTCGCGTGCGAGCGAGGCTTGAGGCGGAGCACCTGTTCAAGGTGTTCGGCAGACGACCGGACGAAGCGGTGGAGCGCCTGAGAGAGGGCACCGACCGGGAGGAGCTGCGCGCCGACGGCACCATGGCCGCCGTGATCGACGCGTCCTTCCGGGTCGAGGCCGGCGAGATCTTCGTCGTCATGGGCCTGTCGGGCTCCGGCAAGTCGACCCTGCTGCGGATGCTCAACGGCCTGCTGGAGCCGACCGCGGGCAGCGTGCGCTTCGACGGCGCGGAGCTCACCGCGCTGGGCGACCGCGGCCTGCGCGAACTGCGCTCCCGGAAGATCAGCATGGTCTTCCAGCACTTCGCGCTGTTCCCGCACCGCAGCGTCCGCGAGAACGCCGCCTACGGCCTGGAAGTGCAGGGCGTGCCCCGCGCCGAGCGCGAACGCCGCGCCGACGAGGCGCTCGCCCTGTGCGGCCTGGCCGGCTGGGAGACGTCCTGGCCCGACGAGCTGTCCGGCGGCATGCAGCAGCGCGTCGGCCTCGCCCGCGCCCTCGCCGTCGACCCCGAGGTGCTGCTCTTCGACGAGCCGTTCAGCGCCCTCGACCCCCTCATCCGCCGCGACATGCAGGACGAGGTCGCCCGCCTCCACGAGGAGGAGGGCCGCACGATGGTCTTCATCACCCACGACCTCAGCGAGGCCCTCAAGCTCGGCGACCGCATCGCCCTGATGCGCGACGGCCAGGTCGTCCAGCTCGGCACCCCCGAGGAGATCGTCGGCTCCCCGGCCGACGACTACGTCCGCGAGTTCGTCCGGGACGTGCCGCGCGAGCAGGTGCTGACGGCCCGTACGGCCATGCGCCCTGCCGCCTCCGCGGACGAGACCGGCAGCGGCCCCGCCGTCCGCCCCGACGCGACGGTCGCCGAGGCCATCGAGGCCGTGGCCCGCGCCGGTGAACCGGCCCG
>NZ_JBEOUD010000066.1:0-17572 GCF_040303865.1 Streptomyces sp. NPDC094034
CCGGACACCCCAAACACACAGACCCAACACCAACACGACCAAGAGACCACCACGACTCAAACCCGCACCCCCTAAAGTTCCTGGCATTGGGACCCTACCCTCCAGGACTACCAACGGTGGGCACAGGCCGGCGCCTACTCGGCCCTTCTGTTCGATGGCGCGCTGCTGCAGATCACCTATGACATCGAGGACGGAGCAGTCGCCGGACACCGCCTCGCCTATATCCCCTGCCCCTATCGCCTTGACAGAGAACTGGTGTTCCAGGAGCCGATCCTTGATGTCATCGATCTTCACATCGCAACGGAGCCGACGAATATGGTTCTGCACTCCGCGATCCGCTTCGACTTCGACCCCGGATCAGCGGGCCCGGGCCATCCGGCGGCTCACCTGACCATCAACTCGGCGGACTGTCGGATCGCCTGCGCCGCGCCCATGCATCTCGGGCGGTTCGCCGACTTCGTCTTCCGGCACTTCTACCCCCACCTGTGGAAGGCTCACCTCCGGTTCTTCGAACGCTCAGCCAGCGGAGAAGTGGGCCCCCGCACACTGACCCACGATGAGCGTGATACCCCTCATCTGTATTGGAGTTAGTGACCTTCACGGCAGCCACCACTGGTGTTACTGCCGCACAACTGATCCCAGCTGCGCAGCGCCTGAAGCGACACGTGAACGCCTCTGACCGCTCATGGACCCAATAGCGTGCAACGACTGCTGGTAAAGATGCACACCCGAGGCAGGGTGCGCACTTCGAACGCGATTCCGGGCCACGCGTCATGGAGCGCGCTTGCCGCACCCCGACGGACGTGGCCGCCCACCGGGTGGAGGTGCGCCTGCAGGGAAGCCGCTGGGGTGCATTGAGCGAGGCCGAGCACCGCGTCATGGCGTCGCTGGCCAGCCGAGTGACGGTGCACATCGGTGACGTTACATTGCTGGAACCCGAGGGCACGCCAACGGCTGTGAGTACCTGGCACAGGCTGCGGACCTGGGTGAGGAAGGTCTTGGCGCATCCGGCACTGTCGGCGCGGATGAGGAGGTCTGTGCCGTAGCGGTGGGCGTCGGGGATCTGAGTGACGGCGTTGTCCAGGACCGCTATGTGATCACTGGCGGCTTTGGCCAGGAAGCACAGCAGCGGGTGGTAGCCGAAACCGCCCTTGTAGGTCGGCGCGGCCTGCTCCTATTCGGAGTGGCAGGTGATCAGCGTGGCGTCGATGTCCAGGACCAGCCCGGGTAGTTCGCGCCCGCCGGCCCGTGCGGTGGTTATGCCCCCGCTCATCTCGGCGGCTTGGAGCCACGCGGTCTCCCAGGCACGAGAACGTGCCGATCGCAGCCGGGCCAGCACGGAGTCGGCGAGCAGTCGCCACGCGGTGGGCGTGGAGGCCACCGGCCCGAAGACCTCGCCCTGGTCCCGCAGCACGGCCAAGTCCGTGATGATCTCGCCGCCGCCTGCGAGTATCACTGCCAGATCGACGGCGACCCGGCCGGGATCACGGCCGGTCCCACGCGGCGACCGCGGCCGCATCCCCATCGAGATCATCCAAGCCTGGCAACGTGCCAACCCCACCTGACCAAGTGGGTCTGTCAATTGAACGGCCCTGTCTCATATTCGGTGGTGACGGAGAGTTGTGAGGTCGTTGACCTTCATGTGATGAATGTCAACGAGCTTGTGCAGACGGTTTTTTCAGGTCTGTCCCCGCAGGTCATGGAGGATGTGGCCGACGAGGGTGAGCGGATCCTGGTGCGGGCCCGGACGCCGCTGGACATCGCGGTCTACCCGGTGAGCGGGGCCTCGTCGGGACGGATGCACGGCTATCACTGGCGGATGGTGGCCGACGTTCCGGTCGACGGGCGCCGGGTGGTGGTCCGTGTGCGGGTGCGGCATCTGGTGTACCCCACGCGAGGCTGCCGCCACACCTTCCGCGAACAGGTGCCCGGGGTGCTGGAGCGATACCAGCGACGCACCGCTCGCCTGACCACGCAGGTCAAGGCCGTGGTCAAAGAGTTAGCGGGCCGGGCGGGATCACGTCTGCTGGCGATACTCGCGGTGGGCCTGTCCCGTCACACGGCCCTGCGCACCCTGCTGCGCATCCCGTTGCCCACCGGGTGGGTGCTCCACGTGATCGGCGTCGACGATTTCGCCCTGCGCCGGCGGCACCACTATGCCACCGTGATGATCGACGCCGAGACCCGTGAGCGGATCGACGTGCTGCCTGACCACACGGCCGACACGCTGGAAGCATGGCTGCGCGAGCATCCGGGTGTCGAGGTCGTGTGCCGCGACGGCTCAGCCACCTACACCGAGGCCATCCGCCGCGCCCTGCCTGACGCGGTCCAGGTCGCGGTCAGGTGGCATCTGTGGCACAACCTGTGCGAAGCCGCCCTCAGCGAGGTGAAGGCGCACAGCAGCTGCTGGGCCACCGTACTGGGCGCACCCAGCTACGACGGGCCACGCACCCGAACCACCCTTGAACGCTGGCACCAGGTCCATGACCTGCTCAATCAGGGCGTGGGCCTGTCGAATGCGCCCGCCGTCTGCAAGTGGCCCTGAACACCGTCAAACGCTACGCACGAGCCGACCGGCCCGCCCTGCCGGGAGATCCCCGGCCGCTTCACCCAGGTCCGCGTAGGTGGCGGCTCGACCTGCGCCTGTGGTGGTGTCGGCAGCCAGCTTCCGTGCAGCGTCAGGCGCTCGTCGTCCGACGACGACCGCGCGGACCCGGTCAGCATTGAACGGTCGCCGCATCACACCGACGGCCCAAGTGGCAATCCGGATTGCCAGGCCGCGAAGGCAAGCTGGTCGATGAGTAGGCCGACCATGAGGCTCATCGAACGTGCTCCGTGGCCCACTGCGGATTCACGCCGAAGCAGCACGATCCCGTTGTCAGCAGCAGCCGGGGTGCTGGCGACTTGCTGGAGTGCTGCACACATCTTCCGGGCGTGCAGTGGATCGACCATCGAGTCTGCATCGGAGACGCTGAACAGCACTGCGGGGTAGACAGTCTGCCCAGTGACGTGATGGTACGGCGAATAGCTCATGAGCCACTTGAGTTCTTCTTCCACCTTGGCCGAGCCGTATTCCGCGGTCCAGGAAGGTCCGAGCCCGAATTGCTCGTACCGAGCCATGTCCAGGACAGGGGCTCCGCAGAGGACGGCCTGGTAGAGATCAGGACGCTGCGTGAGTGCTACACCGACCAATAGCCCACCGTTCGATTCACCGCTTATCACCAGCTGTGAGCTGGTGGTCCAGCCTTCGCGAATGAGGGATTCTGCCGCAGCGTGGAAGTCATCGACCGACCTTTGCTTGTTCGCTCTGGCGCCAGCGGCATGCCACTGCCCTCCGCCCTCGTCCCCACCCCGCACGTGGGCTACGGCGTAGACGCCGCCAGCTGCTACCCAGGTGAGGATCTCTGGGTTGTAGATCGGGGCCAGGGAGAGCCCGAAGCCGCCGTAGCCGTAGAGAATCGCAGGCAGCGGGCCGGAGCGTGAGTGCGGAGCGAGAACGGTAATCCGGATCTGTGTACTGTCCGGCGCCGTGCAGGTCAGATGATGTACAACGCCAGGAGGATTCGGGGGAAGCGACTCTCGCCCAGGCGGTAATGCCCAGATCTTGCGCGTGTGAGTGAGGGCATCCCATTGGAAGACGGTCGGTGGTGTGAACGGATCGGTATAGGTGAACCACGCTTCGTGCCCTCGGCTACGAATCTCGCCTACGACGCCGGAACCGGGGAGCTCGATGTGGCCGAGGTGGTCGCCAGTAGCCAGGTCATGGACCCTGATCTCGCTGAACGTGTGGCGCTTTCGGCCGGCCAGGAGCAGAGGCCGTTCTAGCGCTGGGCTGTCGAGGACAGCGACATGGTCGAGGCGCGCGTCCGGATCCTGAGGAAGTATGTCCCTCCACGGGGTGGACTGCGGATTCTCCATGTCGGTCACGGCGAGGCGGCCTTGGGGCGCATCGAGGTCGGTATGGAGGTACAGCTGTCCGTCGCGGCCGACGAGGGCCCGTGTGTGGGCACGGGTGTTCCGCTGCAGGGGCGTGAAGACCGGATACAAGGGGCTGCTTGCGGTGAGATCGGCCAGCCACACCTCGTTGTGGCGTACGGCGCCGATCGTCGCAGTCAGGATGAGCCAACGGCCGTCCGCCGTGACCGCGACACCGTAGGAGGCTGTCTTGTGCCCTTCGGCTCCAAACACCAGGAAGTCATCGGTGTCGGGGTCGGTGCCGACCTTGTGGAGGTATACACGCCGGTGATACAGCTCCTCACTCTTAGGCACCGCTGCGCTGTCCAGACTACGCACGTAGTAAAAGGCGTCACCACTGGGCAGCCACGCGACCGGGGAGTTGCGGCACCGGCTGATAGGCCCGTCGACCAAGGATCCTGTCGTGGTGTCGAGGACGTAGAGACGGCTGTCGCTGTCACCTTCCACGGACACCTGATAGGTGAGCCGAAGTCCCGTCCAGTCCGGGTACCAGTTGTCCAACGTGGTGTGTCCGGTGGGGTCCAGATCGGTGGGGTCGATTAGGAGGCGCTCGCTGCCGTTCTCGTCGGCCATGTAGAGAGCGGCGTGCTCTTGCCCCGGATTCCGCTTCATGAAGAAGTGACAGGCTCCGCGCCAGACGGGCGGGCCGATCACACCAACTGATACCAGTTTGCTCAGACGGGTGCGTAGGTGCTCCCGCCCGGGCAGCCCGTCGAGCACGGCATGTCTGAGGGTGTCCTGTCCGGCGAGCCAAGCCTGGGTTTCTTCGCTGTCGGGTTGTTCCAACCATCGATACGGATCGGCGACGGAGTAGTCGAACAGGGCTTCCACCAGGTCCTGGCGTCGCGCCGCAGGGTAGGTGAGGGGTGTCTCAGCAGGCACTTCTCACTCTTCTCCATACTCATCGACCAAGCGGGTGATTGCAGCTGTATAGCGCAGTATTTCTGTCTCATCCCACGTCACGAAGACGCAGAAGTCGTGCAAGTGAAGGAGGGCTTTCAGTGTCGCCGCACGGTGGGCTTGCAGATCGGGCGGGAGCCCATAGCCTCTGATAAACCGTGCCGCGAGGCCATCCCAAACGGTGGGGTCCGCTGAAAGCGACAGCCGGGCTGACAGGGAACGAAGTTCGTGGAGCTCGCCCAGGACCCAGCCGACGTCCTGTTGCCAGCTGCCGCGGCCCAGTTCCTCCCCGGTGAGTAGCCCGTCGACCTCGTCCGACTCCGACGGCACCAGCAGTCCCAGACTGGGGTTTCCGTGCAGCAGCACCAGGGGTCCAGAGCATAGGTTTTCCAGCCACGAGGTGAGCAACCGCCAGCGGCCGACACCGAATGCGTGCCGCAGGCGTGCGTACAGCACAGTCGGAGGGCCGGGCAGCGGGCTGTCCATCCAGGCTGCCAGGCGGAGCCAGGTCAGGGGCGCGTCGGGTGCCGCTTCCAGCGCTACTGGCGGTGCGGTGTGCAGTGCGCGGAGCAGCATCCCGAGGTTTTCCAGCAACGAACCCACTCTTGCGTGAGCCTGAGGGGCCCGCGAAAAGAGGAGGCTGGCAGCGGAGACGGTCCCTGGGGGCGCGTAGCGGAGCGCGTCACCGTGTGGTCGGGGCAGGATGTAGCGGGCACCAGGGCAACCAGTGATGACGGTCTCAAGAACGCTGAGGAGTGTGGGGTGCGGCGGAAGGAACGGCTGAGTCCTCCCTTCACCGGCGCTGCGGACCCAGGCCACCTGTCCGTCCGGGGATCGCGTGATCTCGGTCCGGACGTGGCCGCTACCGTAGCGCTCGATGATGGTGCCGGGGGACGTCATCATGACGCGCTGGTCTCCCCGAGCTTGGCATGGAGTTCCTCGATCATCTGCAGCAGGGTGGGGAGCGGTGCTGCCGTAGCTGCCTCGATCTTTCCGCTGGTGATGCTGATCCCTGGTTCCGGCTTAGCAACTACGACGTTGAGGCGGTTCCGAAGGGCAGCCAGATGGGAGCGGAATGCATAGCTCTCGTATCCGCCCGGCGGCAGTGCGGGTGCGATGCCGATCGGCGCGGTGGTGCACTGCAGAGCCAGCATTGCAGGTGTGTCAGCGAGTCCTGTCGCAAAGCGGCTGACGAAGTGAAATGTGGCGGGGTAGACGGCTACGGCATCAGCCCATTGGCTGAGCTGAACGTGTGGAGCGGCAACCTCGAGTTCGGTGGACCAGACGTCGTGGAGCACGGACCGGCCTCCGATCGTAGTGAGAGTGGCCGGAGTGACGAAGGTGGTGGCCTGTCGGGTGAGCAAGACCTTCGTCTCGGTCTCGGGATAGGTCTCACGGAACCAGCCGAGCCACCCGGGCAGGGAAGAGACGCCGAGGGCTCCAGTACCGACGATCAGGAGCCGTTGGGCAGAGAACCTCGGCACCGCTGAGGGCTGTGTCGTCATAGGGGGCTCTCCAACATGGCTGCCGCTTCCGCCCGGACGGCTTGGATAACGGCACTCAGTGCGGACAAGGACGCGGCTGTTCCGTTCACGGTGTGGAGACCAATCGTGTTGAGAACAACTTCGTCTGCTCCGGCCGCATGGTAGACGCGTAAGGTATGGAGGATGCTGTCGATGCTTCCCACCGCGACGGTTTTGCTGTCGATGAGCCGCACAGCTGTCGCGAGGAGATCGTGGGGGTCCACATCAATCCCGGCGAGGCGGAGCATCGCCTGGTAGTGCGGGGCGTGTAAGTGGGCGTGAGCGGCGGACAGGATGACGCGGGCGTGATCTCGCCGCGGGGCGTCCATCGAGACGTGTACAACTGCGGTTACCTGCGGCCGTGGCCGTCGTGCGTGGTCCGCGCCTCGGGAGAGTGCTGGCAACAGAGTGTGGGCCAGGTAGTCAGGGGGCGTCAGCCAAGTGATAGCAACGTCGGCCAGTTCTCCGGCAATCTCAGCCATCTTCGGTCTGAGCACGCCGAGGCCGAGCTGGACTGGCGGAGCGTTCAGCGGCGGAAGAGCACCGTGCATCTTGTAGTAATCGCCACTCAGATCCACCGTTTCACCGGCCAGGAGACCGCGCATGATCATGGTGTACTCGCGTGCGGCTCCAAGGGGGCTGGCATAGGAGCTGCCACGCAGTGCCTGAATGAACGGGTGCGGTCCAGTACCGAGTCCGGCTATGAACGGGTGCCCACTGGCAGCCGCCAGAGAGCGTGCTTGGAGAGCCGCCTCGAATGGGTGCCGCAATGGCAGAAGCGTCACGCTGGTACCGAAAGGAACACGAGCGCCGGCACCGGCCGCGAAGGCGAGTGCCGTGTGCGGTTCGAGTAGCAGCGACTGCCCGGTCCACAGGCGGTCGGCGCGGCCTTCATGGATCAGATCAGAGAAAGGAAGGATCTGTTTCCCTTCTGTCGGCATGAAAGGAAGCAGGATGGATATTTTCATGTTCATGCCCAATGAATGGCTGTTACGAGATGGCGTGCACGGCCGGCAGTCGAAGCTGCCGGCCGTGCACGAATTACGGCAGGATTCTTGCTCAGCAGCCCCACTTGATGCTGGCAACGACGCTGAGCGAGACGATGGTCTGCGGCGAGGGGGCCTCGTCGGGGGCACCCTCGGCAACCATCTCGGTCACATCGGCGTAGGTGTCGAACGCTGTGGCGAGTTCGAGCTCGTTCATGATGATCTCCTTTTGAGAATCGTCAACTAAGGCCGTCCGTCCGAATGGAACTTCACGGTCAGACGTTCCTGATGGCGAGATCGAATCTAGGTCTGTTTCGTTCAACCTGGAAGATTTTTTTGATGATCGGTTAAGCGGTATCGGCTTTTCATCAAATAAAGGGGAACGACGGGGACGACTGGTTGCGAGCGGGGTCGGACGGATCGATTCCGCCTTCCATGAGGGCATCCCGTACCCGGTCCGCACGGGTCCGCCCGTCCGGGCGGACCGCGTGACCGACCAATCCTGAGGCCAGGGCACGGGATCGGTGCTCACCCAGACTGGTGTTGCGCATACCGGACCGAGCATCATCCGGTTCCCAGGCCACTGCTACTCCGGCAGCCAGCGGCCTGGTGAACGGAGAGGCACCGGTTCCCAGACCGGCAGTTCCCTCGACAGCACCGACGAGTGACGTGAGTACCTCTTGGTCCAGGCCATTCAGGTACACCACCACGCCATCGCGCCGCGCCAGCAACGTACTTGAGGAAGTCGCCTTGGCCCGGTAGGCAACGGCACGTTCTTCCAGGCATTGCAGTGTCCGGCTCCAGACCTCGACAGCAGCCTCAGGTGTCTCGATATGCAGGTACACCCGCAGCACCTGGGCTTCGGGAGGAAGCGGCAGCGAGCCATCAACGAGGAAGAAACCAGGTGAGAGCATGGGTCGGGCGGCTGCAATGTGCACGCGCGCCTGTTGCTCGTCGTTATCGGTGCGCACGATCCTGTCCGGACCGAGACGGACACGCATCCCGCTCAGTCCGACAAGCAGACCAGTCTCTGCGACAGACAGAACAGGAACGTGGTGCGAGGTGTAACGGTGAGGCACGGCCCGCGCAAGCAACGCTTCAAGATCCCGATCCAGTGCGGCAGAGGGCCTTCCGGTGTCGGTCTCCGGCTTCCCGACGTGGACGATCTGGTAAAGGGCTGTGGCAAGGTGGGCGGTGAGTGTCTGAGCGGAGGACGCGATCACTTTCCTTGCCCCCACCGTAGCCGTGAGACCGTTCGCGTCCACGTGTACCACCTCCAGCAGATCCTGGATTTGCGAGGACAGCTGAGGCGCGGGCTGTGGTAATGCCCTCTGGAATTCTGCCGGGTAGCTCATGCGTGGTCCTCTACGAGTCCAAGAGTGAGGACGAACTCCTCGGGCGTGATCAGCGCTCTTCTCCCGATGCCTGCGGCCGCCCGCGGAAGGGCCGCGAGTCGTGTGGCCGTCCGGGCGCCGGCGAGCAGCCGGTCGAGGAGATGCCAGCCAGCGAACGCCACTGCCCGCGCCGCCAGGATGCTGCTCTCGGGCCGCTGCTCCAGATAGCCGTTCCAGAAGGCTTGGACATGGGGACGCGCAGCGCGGATACCGGAAGTGAGCTGCGCCAGCATCTGCTCACGCGATGGTGCCGCGTCGGGGTGGGCACTTTCCAGCATCGCAGCTTCCAGCAGTGCACGGTGCAGCAGGTCGCCAATGACCCCACCAAGGTCACGGGCCGCGTCACCCGCCTGGAACTCTTCAAGGTCGGTGATGTGTACTCGACCACCGGTGATGAGGAATTGGTCCAGGCGCAGATCGCAGTGCGCCGCCACCGGTTCGGCCTGCTGTTCCATCTCAAGGAGCGCCCGCAACGCGTCGGTTAACGGGAGATCGTTCTGCAGCAGACTCCATACCTGGAGCTCTGCGGCGGACGATGCCTCGAACAGAGCTACTGGAATACCGTCAAGGAGCTCTGCGGATGGGAGCAGCGGCGAGCTCGGACCGGTCTGCAGGAGCTGCGTAACCGGCAACTGGTGCAGATGCCCGACGGTGCGGCCAAGTGAGCGAGCCAGGCTGTCCGTCAGCTTGTGGTCTTTGACCAGTTCGGCGGCGGTTACGGCATCTGCGATCAGTTCGAACACCATGAGCCGTGATCCGAGGTCGAAGCCCAGGCAGCGCGGTGAGGTCAGCTGGGTTCTCGGATACCGGCGCAAGAGATGTTCAAAGGCCAGGCACTGCCGGATCCGTGTCTCGGCCACATCCCGCATGCCTTCAAGCTTCTTGACGAAGACGCCCTGACCAGTGTCAGTAGTACCGCTCACGTTGGTGTTGCGTCCGGGCGGCGACTTGCGGTCGGGCTGTCCGGCGAGAGTTCCCAGGCCCAAGCGGACAAGGAAGTCGTTCGCCTCCCGGAACATGCCTTCATCTACGGCCTTCACAGACGAGGTGAGCGTGGTCATCGTTCTCCCCCTTCGTTCCCCGAACGGCTCTCGTCCAAGGAAGGGTCGTACGTGAGCGTCATGACTCGAGGTCCCCGCGCATAGCGCTCCTGATGAGCTCGGCGGCCCTGGCTGGCTCGTCGGCAGTGAAGTAGACACGGCGGGCCATAATCGGCTCACCCTTGTGGAGCTGCACGGGGAGTGGCTCGGTTAGTTCAAGGGCCATAGTGGTGGCGCTGCTGACCGAGCAGGCGACTGCGTCGTCCTGGTCCAGTGAGCGTCGCAGCCCGTGACTCTGGGTCATGCCGTGTGCAGGGCGCACGCTCTTGATTTGATTGATCGGAATGGCAAGGGCACGGAAGGGGCCAGTGCGCAGGTGCAGCATGTGATCGTCGAGCAGATGAGGAGTGCGCATAGTCATTACGCAGAAGCCTACGGTCACGACAAGAGTGAATAGCACCCAGACGAAATGGAGAGGGCGATAGGCCGGAGGGATCATCGCGTCCACAACGAAACTGGTGACGAGATCAACTGCTGTGATCGCCCAGATGACGAACCGAGATTCGGCGGAGTGCGATATCGAGCGGTGTGCGCCGCGAAGCGCGACTGGCTTACGCCTCAGCCAGTCGGCGAGATCGCGGAGCATGGTCTTCGACCAGCCGAAAGCCGATCGCCGGGGCATCGCACCGGCAATGACGCGGCCACGGATGTCGTCATGCATCTTGAGCACTCCTCTTGACCAGCAAGCCCGTGGCCAGGGCACAGCTACCTGCCACTAGTACGAGTACGGTCTCTGGTCGCCTCAGCGCCGAACCGGCCCGGCTGGCTAGCTGTCTTTCACTCCTTTTATGGCCGCGTCTGAGGAAGCTGTGCTCCGAAGCCGGCGCAGGAAACGCGGGCCGAGAGGCCGGTGAGGGATCTATGAGTGTCCACTCCCGCTCGTCCTGCGCAGATTCCTCCGCTGTGGGATCGGCCGAGAGCTCGGCCGCAGTGCGCTTCCAGTACTCCTCCCAGCATTCGACGTCGCCAGAACACGCGGAGACGTAGGAGAGCGTTACCTCGAGGCTGGGCAGGGCGAGCCCGCGAGCTGCTTCCGACAACGACGTCCCTGAGTAGTTGGCCCTGCTGGCGAGCAGGCGGTAGGAAGGGTTTCCCGCCGTCTTCCGCAGCACACGTAAGTCATGAGCAAAGCGTTGCAGGGGCCCGTCAGCCGGGTTGATCGGTGACTCTGGACGTCCCATTCCTTCTCCAAAACCTTGTAGTGGGTGTCAATGAGAGGTGCTGGCTTTGTCCACGTCGCGTAGCAGCATTTCGACAGAAGCTCGGGAGGTACTGCCCGCGCTGGATGCTCACACCTTCGGGCAGCAACTCGGCGGTGGCTGACAGAAAGCCGTCCGCCAGTTGTCCGGAGCGCGGGGCAGAAAATGCGCTGGCTGCGAGCGTAGACGGAAGCCGCCGTCGCGCCGTTGCAGGGCGCGTCGGCGGGTGCCTCCGCGAGTACGACGAAGAGCAGTCCAGAGAAGCACCTGCTGCAAGTGCCTCCTGATCATCGACTCGAATCTGATGAGGTCCGCAGGCTGCCCATTAACCGTCGCGCCGAACGCCAATCCACCAGCGCGATCATGGTCGACTGGTCTCGAGCGGCCAACCAGCGCAAGTGCTCGACGCACGGGGGCACAGGAGGCGGCTCTGCCGGGCCACTTCACGGTGAGCTACTCCAGGTGTCGGTGAACTGGTCAGTTGTGAAAGGCGAAACCGAAGCCCACGCGACTCGTGGCCCAGGCCCGGTGTGTCGGCTCGGCGAAGCTGTGAAGGCTGGTCGCACCGGGCAGACTGCAGGGGCCGCTACCGCACCAGGGCAAGGTCTTGCCGGTCCTCGCGCGGCGATCACCGGTCCGGCTGGTACCAGCAGGAGACAGGGCCTTTCGCATCGCCCGTGGTCCCGCCCAGATACCCCGGCTCGCCGAGGGTTGCCACACGTCCCCGGTCGGCGCACGTAGGTGCTTACGCTCGCTCGCCAGAGCAACATCCGGTATGCGCAGGAGCAGTCATGCCTGAGCAAGCACCAGCGCAACGGACAGCGCGAGGGGCCGGACGCTGACAGGGGGGTGACGGTCATTCGGGCCGGTGGCGACTCCCAGCCAAAGCACTTCATCTGTACTGACCCCTCCTCGCAGATGGGTGAAGACAGTCCCTCGAATGCACACGTCATTACAATCAGAGATCTGATCATTGCCTTCGGTAGCCGATGGCGTCAACTACTGTTTATCAGTGTGTCCGATTTGACGGTCAATCACCCGAAAGACCAGGTAGAACTGGTCTAGTGCTGTTCTCGAAGAGGCTGACAGGAGCCGAGGAACGTGGGCATACTGTGCGCTAGGGCATCTTGTCCACAGAGGAGGAATCGGGTGGAAGACGTCGACTCAGAAGGCCTGGAGGGCCCCGAGACCTCGAAGGCGTTCTCGGCACGTCTGAACCACCTGATCACGACCGTGTACCCTGCCGCCCTCGGGCGGCCGTACACCCACGGAGAGATCTCCCGTGGTATAGGGCTGACCACGACGGCGATCGGCCATCTGCGGTCCGGGCGGAGTCAGCCGAAACTCGACACCGCAGACCGGCTGGCCAAATTCTTCGGCGTACCACTCGACTACTTCACCGACGACGCCGTGGCGGAAGAGACCGACAAGCAGCTAGCACTCGCCAGCGCAATGAGAAACAGCGCTGTAGAGCGGGTAGCTTTGCGTGCCGCCGGGCTGCCTCCGGACGTCCTGGCTGCGGTCAGCGCGGTGATTGATCAGTTCCGTTTGCAGACCGGTCTCGGTGATACTCCCGACTGGCATAACCGTTGACGGTCTTCAGAGGAGAGGTATGTCAGTCGTTTGGGCAGTCTGGCGGCTGCCTGCGACGCGACAAGACATGATGTCGGCCAGGCACTTACGTGAGCGCTGCAGGAAGATCATTGACGGTCTTGAGATATCCCGGCCACTCGACGTGACCGCGCTGTGCGTGCGGATCGGCAACCAACGTGGCCGACCAGTCCGTCTGGTGCCGCTGGACATGCCGGTAAGCCTGAGCGGTCTGTGGCTATCCATCGCTGATTACGACGCCATCCTCTACGAGAGTCGCACCAGCAAGGTGCACCAGGACCACATCATCCTGCACGAGATCGGCCACCTGCTCGCCGAGCACAACGCGACCCCGGCCATCGAAGACGAAGTACTGCGACTGCTGATGCCGAACGTAGATCCGCAGATGATCCGGGCCATGCTCGGCCGGACCCGCTACTCAAACCCTGAGGAGCAGGAAGCCGAACTCATCGCGTCGCTGCTTCTGGAACGGGCCGGTCGTTGGCGGCCATTGAAAAAGTGGACTCCCAGACCAACGACTGCGGCGATCGCCCGCCGCCTGGAGCAGTCCCTCGAAGAACGTCAGGATCTCGGATGAATGCGTACCCACCAGTCCCTCAGGAATATGAGGGCTGGGCCCAACTCCTCAACATCCTCTACCTGACATGCGCGTGCACAGGCACGGTCGCTGCCATCTCCAAGGCTGCAGCCTGGTGGAAGAAACGGACTGCCGATCTCCTCGCCCTTGTTGTCGTTCGCGTGGTCACCGTAGCGGCGTTCCTGGGCGGTATGCCCTTGATTCAGGACCATCTGGCTCGTGCGACCGACATACCCAACATAGGCACGCTGATCACCTATCCCTGCATCGTGCTGCAGAGTCTGGCATCCCAGCTCATACTCCGTTTCTGGGAAGAGGACCAGCCTGCAGCGTGGCGCGGAGCACGGTGGCTGGTGGCGCTGTACTCGCTGTTGTTACCGGGCATGATCGTGCTCTTCCTGAACGCCCCTGTACAGGTTAACCGGCCTGTCGATTTCGACGTCTACTACGCAACGACACCGGCAATCATCGTGTTCCAGTTGGTATACAACCTCTGCTTCGTCGCCGGCTTGCTCGCCAACATCCGGATGATGAGGAAATACTCCGCGCTCGTCGACGGAATGCCCTGGACCCGTCGCGGGCTGCGCATCACCCTGTACGGATCCGTACTGGGACTGGGACTGGCCGTGACCAAGGTACCGTCCATGATCGCCATCTGGTTCGGGTACGACTTCCTCAACTTCGCAAACATCGTGATCGGACCGCTGTTGAGCAGCGCCGCCGCACTGCTGCACCACCTCGGCGCGACACTGCCGGCCTGGGGATCACGGCTAGAGGAGCGCGGGCGCCTGCTGCGCTGCCTCCTCCAGATGCAGCCCTTGTGGCACGCTCTCACCCAGGCGCGGCCCGACATCGCGTACGACTCCGTGCCCGACTCACGCCTGTCCACCATCGTCAGGGCACACAGCCTCAAACGGATTCTGTACCGCGCGGTGATTGAGATTCGAGACGGCCAGAGGGAACTGCGTCCCTACTTCGACCCAAACGTCGCAGCCGTTGCCTACGAACTGGCCGCAGAAGCCGGCCTCGACGAGCACGACCGCCGGAACGTCATGGACGCCGCCGTACTTGCCGCCGCGATACAAGCGAAGCACCAGGGCACCTCCGTGCCCGGTTCCTCCACCGTGGAACTGTCGGCGACTGCAGGTGAACTCCCGGAGGAAATCGCCGCCCTGGCGTCCCTGGGCAGAGCATTCACTGACTCAGCCATCGTGACCGCCGCAGTCCACAATGCCGCAGCCGGGTACAAGTCCTCACCAACGACATCACCTTCGAGCTGACGAGGAATCACTCCTGTGCCCGGCACCCGGCCCCCCGTGCTCCTCGACGAATCCTTCCAGGCTGATCCCCACGCCTCGTACGCTGCCCTACGCTGCACAAACGCAGCCGTGCGGGCTCTTGCCCCGGACGGAGCACCAGTCTGGCTGGTAACCAGCTACCAGGACGTACGGGCTGCTGCCGCGGACCCGAGGCTCTCGGTCAACAAAGACCACGCGCAGACCGCCGGCCGCCACGGTGACTCGATGCCGCCAGAGTTGGACGCGCACCTGCTCAACACCGACCCCCCTGCCCACACCCGGCTCCGCGCTCTGGTCAACAGCGCGTTCACAAAACGGCGAACCGAGCACCTCAGGCAGTCCATTCAGACAGCCACCGATCACCTGCTGGACCAACTGGCCGCACGCGGCGGCCGCGCCGACATCGTGGCCGACCTGGCCATGCCCCTGTCGCTCACAGTGATCGGCAACCTGCTCGGCATCCCGGAGAACGACCGCCCGGATTTCCGCAGCTGGACAGACACACTGCTCAGCCCGGCACCCGACGCCGCTGTGCAGTCGCGTAAAGCGATGAGGGAGATGCACCGTTTCCTCACCGAGCTCATCGACCGCAAACGCGATGTTCCCGGCGACGACCTGCTGTCCGCGCTCATCAAGGAACACACCCACCAAGACGGCCCCCGCCTGAGCAGGGCCGAGCTGGTGGCCATGGCCTTCCTGCTCCTCTTCGGCGGATACCACAACTCCGCCGGCTTGATCTCCACCACCGTGCTGGCCCTCCTCTCCCATCCAGCCCACCTCGCCGCTGTGCGCAGCGGGAAGCCGGCCATGGACCGGGTCACGGAAGAGGCGCTGCGCTGGAACTCCCCGGCGATGCTGGCCGTCCGGCGGTTCGCCACCCAGGACATGCGGATCGGCGACGCGGCCATCGGCAAGGGGGAACGTGTCTGGCTGGCCTGGGCCTCGGCCAATCGCGATCCAGGCCAGTTCGTCACACCCGAGACCTTCGACCCCGGGCGCGACACTCGTGGACATCTTGCCTTCGGCCACGGCCCCCACTACTGCCCTGGCGCTTCCCTCGCCCGCCTGGAAAACCAGATCGCCGTGACCAGTCTGGTGCGCCGGTTTCCCAAGCTTTCGCTGGCCGGCCCCGTCAGCCAGTTGCGGTGGACTACGTCGCTGCGCAACAGGAGCCTGCGCGCATTGCCTGTCTCAATATGACATGACACCGATAGCAGTGTCCTCAGGCCTGCGGTGCGCAGCGCCCCAGCCCCGGCCGTGGCGCACTGACCGGCGCTCGGTTGCTTGTCGAACTCGGTGATGGCCCGACCCGCCGGGGTCCTTCGTTCCTACGCCGGCGCCGCCCGCTCTCACTTGGGCGTCCGGACCCGGCTCGCAAGTCAACCATCGCCGGATCGCCGACGAGCGGCTGATGGAAACCGGCCACAGACGGTCGTTCGCCAAGCTCACCCGCAGGCCCGGCAGCCAGACGCTGTACGACGAACCCACCCACCGAACGGGATCACCAGCGGCAGCGACGGCAACAGAAGGAAGCAATGAGAGAGAATCACGGAACCGAGCGAAGGGGCCTCTTCCGTTGCCACCGTCAACTGGGCCACGCTGACGCAAGCGGCGTCGACCTGCCGGGTGAGTGCCACTGCCTGCTGTCCCAGAGCCTGCTCGACCTGCGGCAGGTGCCGCAGGGAGTCCGCGCGAAAGATTGTCCGAAGTCGTTCGACCTCGGCTTCGATTCCACAACGTGGACGTTCACCGCGCTTGAGCAACGCGCGCAGCTGGCTGCGGGTGAGCTTGGCGGCGTCGGCCGGCGTGGGTGCGGCAGTCAAGATCACGCGGGCGCGCGGTGAGTCGAGTCCGGGTTTTCCGGCGCCGTGAAAGGCAGTGAGGGCGGCTGGATAGTACTCGCGCAGGTGGGACCGAAGCCGGTTGGTCATCTGTTGCCGGTCCCAGATGGCGTCCTGTTGAGCGCGGGCCAGGACGAATCAGCAGCCGCAACCGCAGTCACTGCTGACGTTGAGGACGGTCATCGTCCTGCTGCTCGGCTGTCTGATCGGTGCGGCCGCAGGCGCGCTGACCGTAGCCGCTGGCGACAGCACAGCCGAAGGCGTTCTGGTGGGCGGCGCCGGCTTCGCCGGTGCCGTTCTGTTCTTCCACGCCATCGTCGCGCCCTGAGCGCTACACGTGCGGATCCTGGTCCCTAACTGATGGGGCCAGGATCCGCACGTGTCAGCGAAACGTCACAGCAGTCCCGTTGCCCGGGCAAGGTCCGGCTGGTCCAGCGAGCACGGCGGACGCTGATCCGGCAGATCCACACCGTCTCACCATCCAGAGCCTCGGCACGGCCGACTATCTCCCCGTCAGTCATGCGCAGCTCCCAGATCATCTCCGGGTAGTTCGCGACGAGACGAACGGCGGGCATTGCGGTCCTCCCCGGTGCTCTGATGCTGGTTACGTATAGTGAATGTTTCCGCAGCCACTTGACTCCCCGTCAGGCGGCCGTGGCTGGGGATATCTAACTGGCCACTGACAGTAGGTATGGACGAGTGGTGGCGCGCGACTCGCATCTACTGCCGCGCCGTGAACGCAGGTTCTCAGGAGGTCGAGCTCTCCGTGTCACCGCTGAGGCTGTGTCGCGCAGCCGGTAGACGGTGGGGTATCGGGGCGCAGCGGGAGGTCGGGGCGGATGCGGGAGCGGGGTCGGACTGATTCTCGTCCTCCGGCAGAGTCGTCAGTTCCACTCGTTCTCGTCCCCTGTCCTTGTGGCTGGTGGCCAGGCCGTCGATCCTGTGCTGACACTTACGTCGCGGTCGGCATGATTCGTTACTGTGTCTGAGTCGACAAGTCCATCCCGCGCTACGACCCTGCCCGAAAGATTGCCAATCAATTTGAAATGCGATAGGACGACCATCGCCGCGAGCCGCGAGCCGCGAGCCGCGAGCCGCGAGCCGCGAGCCGCGAGCCGCGAGCCGCGAGCCGCGAGCCGCGAGCCGCGAGCCGCGAGCCGCGAGCCGC